>JAIEOP010000370.1 GCA_019750465.1 Acetobacteraceae bacterium
AAAGGCTTTGTTGCAGAAGAACTTTCGCCGATTCAGAACCCCGATGCACCTACTCTGTGTGAGAAATGCGGGCTAGGATCGCCGCATGCAACTCGTCGAAGTCGTCCTGGTCCTGATCGCCGTCTGCATCGGCTTCGCGCTGCTCGCGCGGCGGCTGGCGCTGCCCTACGCCGTGGTGCTGGTGCTGGGGGGCATGGCGCTGGCGCTGGTGCCCAACGTGCCGCGGGTGGCGCTGCCGCCGGAATTCGCGCTCGCCTTCTTCCTGCCGCCGCTGCTCCAGGCCAGCGCCTACCGCACGGATTGGCGCGGCTTCCGCTCCAACCTGCGGCCGATCCTGCTGCTGGCGCTGGGCTGCGTGGTCTTCACCGCGCTGTTCATCGCGGTGGTGGCGAAGCTGCTGGTGCCGGAGATGCCCTGGTGGGCGGCGATCGCGCTCGGCGCCATCGTCGCGCCGCCGGATGCGGTGGCCGCCGCGGCTGTGCTCAGCCGGCTGCGCCTGCCGCGCCGCATCGTGACGGTGCTGGAGGGCGAGAGCCTGATCAACGACGCCTCGGCCCTGATCCTCTACCGCGTGGCGATCCTGGCGGTCGCCGCCGGCACCGCCTCCTTCGGCGAGGCGCTGCTGCAATTCCTGCTGGTCGGCGCCGGCGGCGCGGTGATCGGCATCGTGCTCGGCCGCCTCACGGTCTGGGCGGTGGCGCGGCTGGAGGATCCGCTGCTGGAGACCGCGCTCTCCTTCCTGCTCTGCTACGCCGCCTATCTCGGCGCGGAGGCGCTGCATGTCTCCGGCGTCATCGCCGTCGTGGCGGCGGGGCTGCTGCTCGGGCAGGCGCAGTACCGCGCCTTCTCGCCCGAGACCCGGGTCTTCGCCCGCGCGGTCTGGCAGTTCATCGAGTTCGTGCTGAACAGCCTGGTGTTCATCCTGATCGGGCTGCAGCTCAACCACATCCTGGATCGCCTGGCGGGCCAGGGGATCTGGCCGCTGGTCGGCTGCGCCCTGGCGATCGCGGCGGCGCTGATCGTCTCGCGCTTCCTCTGGGTGTTTCCCGCGACCTGGCTGCCGCGGCTGATCCCGGCGCTGCGCCGGCGCGACCCAATGCCGCCCTGGAGCCACGTGGTCATCATCTCCTGGGCCGGCATGCGCGGAGTGGTCAGCCTGGCCGCCGCGCTGGCGCTGCCGGAGGATTTTCCGCAGCGCGACCTCATCGTCTTTCTTGCCTTCACCGCCATCCTGGCGACGCTGGTGCTGCAGGGCACGACGCTGGAATGGCTGATCCGCCGGCTGGGCGCGGCGCTGCCGGCCCATGCCGGCGGCGTCGATCCGGCCGAGGCCGAGGGCCGCAGCCTCGCCTACCAGGCCGCTCTGGCCGAGATCGAGCACCGAATGGCCGATCCGCTGGAGGGTGCGATCGCCGCCGATCTGCTGCACGAATACCGCGACCGCGCCGGGCACCGGCACCGCATCGCCGCCGGCCATGCCGCGGCTGCGGCGGAACGGGGCGCGCGGCGGCGCATCCGGCTCGCCGCGCTTGGCGCCGCGCGGCAGCGGCTGCTCGATCACCACGGCGACGGCGCGCTGCACGAGGAGGCGCTGGTCAAGCTGACACAGGAGCTGGACCTGGAGGAGCTGCGTATCCGCCAGGTGCTGGGCGACGAGCGCACCGACGCGGAGCGGGTCGCGCAGGAGCGGGCGCAGCGGCGCCACAGCGCACCGCTGCTGTTCGCGCCGCGGCCGCATGGGTGAGGCCTGGCGGCGCCGGCCGGAATCACTCCACCGTCACGCTCTTCGCCAGGTTGCGCGGCTGGTCCACGTCCGTGCCCTTCAGCACCGCCACGTGGTAGGCCAGGAGCTGCACCGGGATGGCGTAGAGGATCGGCGTCGAGAAGGCGCCGACCTTCGGCAGGGCGATCACCCGCTCGGCGAAGCGGCTGAGCGGGCCGATGCCGTCCGCATCGGTGAAGGCCATGATGCGCCCGCCGCGCGCCGCGGCCTCCTGCAGGTTGGAGGCGGTCTTCTCGAACAGCGGCCCCGAGGGACACAGCGCGATCACCGGCACGTTGCTGTCGATCAGCGCGATCGGCCCGTGCTTCATCTCGCCGGCGGCGTAGCCCTCGGCGTGGATGTAGCTGATCTCCTTCAGCTTCAGCGCCCCTTCCAGCGCGATCGGGAAGAGCGTGCCGCGGCCGAGGAACAGCACGTCGCGTGCCTTCGCCACCTCGGCCGCCAGTTCCCGGATCTGCGCGTCGCGCTCCAGCACCGCCGCGGCCTCCGAGGGCACTTCCAGCAGCGCCTCGGTCAGCTTCGCCTCATCGTCGGCGGAGACGCGCCCGCGCGCCCGGCCGAAGCCGATGGCAAGGCAGGCGAGCACCGCGAGCTGCGCCGTGAAGGCCTTGGTGGAGGCGACGCCGATCTCGGGGCCCGCCACGGTGAGCACCGTCGCGTCGCTCTCCCGCGCCATGGAGCTTTCGGGCACGTTCACCACCGAGAGCACGCGCTGCCCGCCCTCGCGCAGCAGCTTCAGCGCGGCCATGGTGTCGGCCGTCTCGCCGGACTGGCTCACCAGGATCGCGCCGCCGCCCTCCAGCAGCGGCGGGTTCCGGTAGCGCAGCTCGGAGGCGACATCGGCATCCACCGGGATGCGCGCCAGCTGCTCGATCCAGTAGCGCCCGACCTGGCCGGCGAGGAAGGCGGAGCCGCAGGCGGTGATGGTCAGGCGCGGCACGGTCGCGGGGTCGAAGGGCAGCCGCGGCAGCCGCACCTGCAGCGTCCCCGGATCGAGGTACTGGCGCAGCGTGTCGCCGAGCACCGCCGGGTGCTCGTGCAGCTCCTTCTCCATGAAGTGGCGGTAGTTGCCCTTGCCGACCGCGGCGCCGCTGACCGCGGTCTGCACGATGGCGCGCTGCACCGGCGCATGCGTCGCGTCGAAGAACTCGGCGCCCGCGGCGCCGACCACCGCCCAGTCGCCTTCCTCGAGATAGGCGATGCGCCGCGTCATGGGCGCGAGGGCCAGCGCATCGGAACCAACATACATCTCGCCGTCGCCGAAGCCGATCGCCAGCGGCGCGCCCTGGCGCGCGGCCATCATCGTCGCCGGGTGGCCGGCGAAGACGGCGGCGAGCGCGAAGGCGCCATGCACCCGGCCGAGCGCGCGCGCGAAGGCCGCCCGCGGCGGCAGGCCCTGCGCCAGCGCATCATCGAGCAGGCGGACGAAGGTCTCGGTGTCGGTCTCGGTCTCGAAGACCACGCCCTTGGCCTCAAGCTCGTTGCGCAGCTCGGCGTGGTTCTCGATGATGCCGTTGTGCACCACGGCGACGCGGCGCGTGGCGTGCGGGTGCGCGTTGCGCTCGGTCGGCGCGCCATGCGTCGCCCAGCGGGTGTGGCCGATGCCGGTGGTGCCGGCGAGCGGCTCGCGCTCCAGCACGGCGGCGAGGTTGCCGAGCTTGCCTTCGGCGCGCCGCCGCTCGATGTGGCCGTTCACCAGGGTGGCGATGCCGGCGCTGTCATAGCCGCGGTACTCCAGCCGCCGCAGCCCTTCCAGCAGCAGCGGCGCCGCATCGCCGCGGCCGACCACGCCCACGATTCCGCACATCGCCGCTAACCCTTCCGCTTTGCCTTGAAGCCACGTCCCGGCTTCGTTGCCTGCCGCCCGCGCGCGATCGCCAGCGCGTCGTCCGGCACGTCCTCCGTGATGACGCTGCCGGCGGCGACCAGCGCGCGCGCGCCGACGGTCACCGGCGCCACCAGCGCGGTGTCGCTGCCGATGAAGGCGCCGGCGCCGATGGTGGTGCGGTGCTTGGCGACACCGTCGTAATTGCAGGTGATGGTGCCGGCGCCGATGTTCGCACCCGCCCCCACCGTCGCATCGCCGAGATAGCTCAGGTGGTTCGCCTTGGCGCCGGCGCCGAGCCGCGTCGCCTTGATCTCCACGAAATTGCCGACAAGCGCGCCGTTGCCGATATCGGCGCCCGGCCGCAGCCGCGCGAAGGGGCCGATGATCGCGCCACGCCGCACGGTGCAGCCTTCGAGGTGGCTGAAGGCGCGGATCTCGACATCGTCCTCCACCGTCACGCCGGGGCCGAAGACGACGTTGGGGCCGATCGTCACGTCCTGGCCGAGCACGGTGTCCCAGGCCAGGAAGACGGTCTCAGGCGCGACCAGGGTCGCGCCGCCGGCCATAACCGCGGCGCGCAGCCGGGCCTGCACGCCGGCCTCCAGCCCCGCCAGCTCGGCGCGGCTGTTGGCGCCGGCGAGCTCGGCCTCGGCTGCCGTCTCGGCGACGACGCGCCCGCCCTCGGCGCGGGCCAGGGCGACGATGTCGCCCAGGTAGTACTCGCCCTTGGCGTTGTCGTTGCGCACTTCGCGCAGCCAGCGGAACAGGTCGGCCGCCGGCGCCGAGACCACGCCGGCGTTGCAGAGGCCGATGGCGCGCTCGGCCTCGCTCGCGTCGGCCCATTCCACCACGCGGGCGATGCCGCCCGCCGCGTCCTTGACCACGCGGCCGTAGCGCGCCGGATCAGCCGGGCGCATGGCCAGCAACGCCAGCGCCGCACCGCCCGCTTGGCGCCGCGCCAGCAGGGCGCGGATCGTCTCCGGCGTGATCAGCGGGTTGTCGGCGTAGAGCACCGCGGCGTCGCCGGGGAATTCCCCCAGCACGGACCGCGCCTGCAGCGCGGCGTGGCCGGTGCCGAGGCGCTCGGCCTGCACGACCGTGGCGTGCGGCGCCGCGGCGCGCGCCAGGGCGGCCATGTCGGGGCCGACCACCACCACGATGCGCTCGAACACCTGCTCGCAGGTGGCCAGCAGGTGGCGCAGCATGGGCCGCCCGGCGATCGGGTGCAGCGCCTTGGGCAGCCGCGAGCGCATGCGGGTGCCGAGGCCGGCGGCAAGGATGATGGCGGCGGCTGGTGCTGGCATGGCGTCCTGCGATGCATCCTCTCAGCGCTTGTGAAGCAATCGGACCTGCGAAGGAATGCCCGTTGCAATCGTCGGGCTTTCCTCGGCATGGTCCGCGGCGACGGGCATTCCTTCACAAACCCCCAGGCACAAACCCCCAGGCGATGGTGCCGCCGGCCGAGGCCGCGGGCGACGCCGCTCCCCGATTGCCGTGCCAGGCCACCCCGGTGCAACACCCGGCGGCGCACCACGCGGGCCGTGCTGCGGCCAGGACTCGCCACTTGCGATGCCCGGAGGTCCATGCCCCCGCAAGACAATCACAAAACGCGAGGCTGGTCCAAGAAATACGCACGCATGTGCGGGGCGCGGCGACGCCGCGAACCCGGTGCACCGGATTGCCGGGCGCGCACGGCCGCGCCACGCTGGCCCATGCCAGACGTCCCTCCCCGCACCGTCGTCTTCGATCTGGACGGTACCCTGGTGGACAGCGCGCCGGACCTTCACGCCGCCCTGGACCGGATGATGGCGCGGCTCGGCCGGCCCGGCTTCCGCCGCGCCGAGGTCACCGCCATGATCGGCGATGGCGTCCGGGTGCTGGTGGAGCGCGCGCTGGCCGCCCGCGACCTGGCCTTCGACCCGGCGGCACTGGCCGGCTTCGTTACCGATTACGAGGCGAACGCGGCCGCCGGCACGCGCCCCTTCGCCGGTATCCCGGAGGTGCTCGGCACGCTGCGGGCGGCGGGCTGGCGGCTCGGCCTCTGCACCAACAAGCCGGCCGCGGCGACGGCGGCGCTGCTGCGGGCGCTCGATCTCTCGCAGGTGTTCCATGCGGTGATGGGCGGCGACAGCCTCGCCGTGCGCAAGCCGGATCCGGGGCACCTGCTGGGCACCATCGCGGCGGCCGGCGGGGCGCCGGCGCGGTCGGTGATGATCGGCGACCACCGCAACGACGTCATGGCGGCACGGGGGGCCGGCCTGCCCTGCATCTTCGCGGCCTGGGGCTACGGCGCACCGGGGATGGCGGAGGGCGCCGCGGCCGTTGCGGAACACCCGGCCGCGCTACCGGCGCTGCTCGGCAAGCTGGTGCAGGGCTGACCCCGGCGGCGCCGGCGCCACGCCGGTGAGCTGCACGCGGATCGTGCCGAACCAGCGGCTTGCCAGCTCGATGCGCACCGGCAGCGGTTCGCCGCCGGGGCCGGTGCGGGCGATCCAGGCGGTCGCCGCCTGGGGCCGGGCCGCCTCCGCCGGGTCCTGGTCGGCACGGCGGCCGGCGATGAGGCGGCTT
Organism: Acetobacteraceae bacterium; assembly: GCA_019750465.1. Classification (GTDB taxonomy): domain Bacteria; phylum Pseudomonadota; class Alphaproteobacteria; order Acetobacterales; family Acetobacteraceae; genus JAIEOP01. Next base: position 6,180 of record JAIEOP010000370.1, read on the forward strand.
TCGAAGGCGCAGCGCAGGGCCTCGCCGGCGAAGCCGCGTGCACCCGCCGCGGGCAGCCGGTCCAACCCTGCCGTGCGCACCGTGTAGTCGGCACGGCGGCGGCCGTCGAAGGTCGCGGCCTCGGCATCGCAGCGGCCGGTCTCGGCGACCGTGCGGGTCAGCTTCGCCAGGGCGGAGAGCGCGTCGATGGTGCCGCGCTGCAGCGCCGGCGGCACCGCCTCGCGCCCGACCTCGATGGGTGGCTGCAACGCGAGCAGCACAGGCATGCCGCCAGGGCCATAGTCGATGGCAACCGCGCGCCGCACGCCGCGCCAGGTGCCCTCCACCCGGTAGCGCCGCGGCTCGGGCCGTGCGCCCTGCCACCCGCCCTCGGCGGAGGTCAGCTGTTCGCCGCCGGCAAGGGCGCCCGCCACCCCTATCAGGCGCACGCGGGTGGCAACGCGGTAGCCGCCGCCCGGCGCGGCCAGGTCGAACAGCGCCTCGATCTGCATGACGGTGAGGCCGGCGGCCTGGACCTCGTAGGTGGCGAGCACCGGCGCGGCGACCGCTGGCGACGCCGCCAGCATTGCGACGGCGAGGGCGGCGCACAGCAGCGGCCGGCGGGTCGGGCGTCTGGGCATCGCAGCGACTCTAAGCAGGCTTTCGTGGCTTGGCCCACACTTCGTGCGGTCCAAGCGCCTGAAATGCAAGCCTGCTTAGGCTCCTGTTCGGGCGCAAACCTCCAGAGGTTTGCTTAGAGCAGCCTCCGACCGAGTGGAACGCGCATGCGTTCCACTCGGTCGGAGGCTGCTCCAGGTCTTGAGTTTTCCAGAGCGAGAAATCCGATCAGATGATTTCATCTGATCGGATAGCGCTCTAGGCGTCACGGGTGCAGCGCAGCAAGCAGGGCCGCCACCGCCGCCTTGACACTCCGGAGCGGGTTCCGTATCCCCGCCGCCTCCGGGCGCGTAGCTCAGCGGGAGAGCATTCGCTTCACACGCGAAGGGTCGCAGGTTCAATCCCTGCCGCGCCCACCAGGCCCCCGGCCGCATCCTGCCCGGTTGACGAACCCTCGGGTTCGTCCGCGCGCCGGGGCGCCGTGATCGCCGCTCCGGCCCCGCCTGCTCAGCCTTCGTCACGCAATCCAAGCGGCGAAGGAATGCCCTTCGGCCTGCGCGGCACCCGCGGAGGTTGCCGGAGGCACGGGCGTTCCGGCACGAACGCTCAGCCCGGGTTGGCCGGCGCCGCGGCCGGCGCCGCGGCCATGCCGGTGCTGCGGCACCTCGCTGCGCTCCACCACGTTGTCCGCATCGGCATCGAGCGCGCGGAACCGCGCCTCCACCGCCGGGCGGATCTCCACCAGCGTCACCAGCCCGTTGCGGTCGGCGTCGAGCGCGCGGAACATGCCGCCCATCATCTCGGTCATGTCCGGGCCGCCGCGGCCGGGACCAGCGCCCGCACCCGGGCCGGAGCCGGCCGCACCATCGGGCTGCGCCGCGCCACGCCGCCCGGCCCGCAGCGCGCGCATGGCGTCCTGCATCTCCTGCTGGGTCAGGCCGCCATTGCCGTCGCGATCCGCCTCGGCGAAGCGCGCCTGCACGTAGGTCCAGGTCTCCTCCCAGGTGACGCGCCCGTCGCGATTCGTATCGACCCGGTCGAACATCGCACCGGATCCGCGGTCGCCGCGCGGGCCGGGGCCGTGGGCGGCGCCGGGGGCAGGCTGGGCCATGGCAGCCAGCGGCGCCGCGGCGATGAGGGCGGCTCCGAAAAGGGCGAAACCTGTCTTGCGCATCTGATTCAGCTCCTGAGCGACCCCGTGCGGGCCGTGGATGGAAGATGAGTGCGCCATGTAACGCCCGCATTGCCTGGCAGGTGCCGGTGCGTAAGGAAGCGTAACCGCAGCGCCCGGTGTCGCCCCGTTCGATCAGCGATCCCGTGCTTGCGCCGCCCCCATCGTGCGGAGGATGCTCCCCGCGGCGTGCGGGCGGATATGGCATGCCCCCCGCCGCGGAGCAGCCGCGATGCAGGACGAGGCGACGGCCCAGTTCGCCGTGCTGCGCCGGGCAGCCAGGCCGGAGGCCGTGGCTGCCCTGGAGGACCTCGTCCGGCACGCGCCGGACCGGTCGCTCAGCCGCATCAACGCGCTCGATCTCGCCGCCCGGCAAGGTGTCGCGGAGGAGGACACCATCGCCGCGCTGCTGCATGCGGCGCGGCTCGGCCTGTTCGACCTGGCCTGGAACGTGCTCTGCCCGGGCTGCGGCGGCGTGCTGCGCCAGGGCCTCACGCTGAAGGGCCTGGATCAGTCGCGCTACAGCTGCGCGCTCTGCGCCGCCGGCTACGAGCCGACGCTGGACGAGCTGGTGGAGGTCACATTCACCGTCAACCCGCGGGTGCGCCGCATCGCCGCGCATGACCCCGACACGCTGCCCATGATCGAGTATTTCCGCCAGGTCTTCTGGGGCTCCGGCTTCGACCTGCCGGACGACGCGGCGCTGCAGCGCGCCTTCGACGACTGCACGCTGGAGGCGATCGAGCTGCCGGCCGGGGAGCGTGCCGTGCTGTCGCTGCAGGCGCCGGCGGCCTTCCTGATCCTCTTCGACCCCGTCACCCACATGGCGCAGTTCCTCGACGTGCAGGGCGAGCCGACGCGGGAGCGGCAGTCGCTCGCGCTCACGGTGGACGGGCATCACGCGCAGACCGGCACCTTGGCGCTGCGTCCAGGCCCGCTGCGCATCGCCATCGAGAACCGCGCGGGCCGGCGCACCCTGCCCGGGCTCTGGATCGCCGGCGATGCGCTGCACGACCTGCTGGGCCGGCGCCGGCCCTTCCTCACCGCGGCGCGGCTGCTGAGCAACCAGACCTTCCGCGACCTCTACGGCACCGACACGCTGGAGCCGCGGCAGCGGCTGCGCATCACCAGCCTCACCTTCCTGTTCACCGACCTGACGGGCTCGACGGAGCTGTACGACCGGGTCGGCGACCTCGCCGCCTATGAGCTGGTGCAGACGCATTTCCGCCTGCTGCAGGAGATCGTGGCGGCAGCGGGCGGCGCGGTGGTGAAGACCATCGGCGACGCGGTGATGGCGAGCTTCCCCGCGCCGGAACAGGCAGTTGCAGCGGCGGTGCGGATGCGCGCGGCGATCCGCGACCTGCGCGACGGCGAGCTCATGCTGAAGATCGGCCTGCACGCCGGGCCATGCCTGGCGGTGATGCTGAACGGCGCGCAGGACTACTTCGGGCAGACCGTGAACGTCGCGGCGCGCGTGCAGGGGCTGGCAGAGGCGGGCGGCATCCTGGCCAGTGCGCCGGTGATGGAGGGCGCCCGCGTGGCGGCGCTGCTGGCCGGGCTTGACCTCGCGCCGCAACCGCAGGAGCGGGCGCTGCGCGGCGTGGCGCGCGCGATGGCGATCTACGAGGTCGCCTGACCTGCCCGCCATCGGGTGCAAGCCGGACCGGCACATTCGCCGGGGCAACGCAGTTCGGCCCGATCTGCGTCCCGCAGGGCCCAGCGTGTTCCAGGCAGCACAGGATGAGGCGATTGTCGGCTTCGCCGCCGCGCAGGCGGCGCGCGCGCACTACGTCAAGCCGCTGGAGGCGTATCGGACCGCGCCTGGCGGACAGGGCGCTGGATCAAGCCGCATCCGCGATCACGCGCCGGGCAGCGCGGGCCAGAAAGGCGCTGCGCGTCAGCCCCTGCGCGCTCGCCGCGCGATCGACCTCGGCCAGCACGTCCTCCGGCAGCGTGATGTTCACGCGCACGGCGCGCGCCGGTCGCGCCTGGGCGGGCACGAGGAAAGCCACGGCTTCACGATTCTCCCGATCTGCCATGACGATGTCCAGCGGGGCAGGCTCGGGGATCGGCTCGCCGTCTTCCGCCATGCCCGCAATGTGCAGGGCCAACGCCTCCGCCGCCTCGCGCCGTGCCTCCTCGAGGCTGCGGCCCGCCGTGACGCAACCCGGGAAATCCGGGAAGGAGACGCCATAGTCGCTGCCCGGGTCCTTGTGGATCAATGCGATGAATTCGGCCATCCGCTCTACCTCAGCTTGACGCCGGATTGCCTCTCGATGCTGCGCAACGTCCCAGGCGGGATGTCGCTCGTCGGAGTGGGGACGGTGACGCGGCCCGGCTTCGCAGGATGCCGGAACTGGGCATGGCTGCCCTTCTGCGCCGCCTGCACCCAGCCATCCGCTTCGATTGCGCGGATGACGGCACGGCTATCCATGTGCGCATGAATACACACTTGCGCCAGCGCGGCAAGCGCGAACGCTCCTGGACGCTTAGCGGGCCGGCAAGCCGTGCTCCCGCCCCGGCGTTCCCCCCTCCCCCAGATCCCACCACAGCCCGGCAAAGGCCAGGATTCCCTCCCGGGCCGGGGCGATCAGGAAGTGCTCGTCCGGGCCGTGCTGCCGGCAGCCATTGTAGCTGTGCGGCACCCAGACCAGCGGCACGCCGAGGTGATCGACGAAGACATCGCCCGGCAGCCCGCCCGAGCTGTTCGGGATGACCTGCACGCGCTTGCCGAGGCTCTGCTGCATGCTCGCCTGCGCCCAGCGCACCCAGGGGTGGTTCGGCGCGGTGCGGCTCGCCGGCATGCGGACATGGGCGTTCTCGATCGCCACCTCCCCGAAGCCCTGCGCGTCGAGGTGGCGGCGCAGGCTGGCCTCGAACCCGGCGGGATCGCTGTCCACGGTGTAGCGGATCTGGCAATGCGCCCGCGCATCGGGCGCCACCGCGTTCACCGGGTTCTCCGGCCGGCCGCTGACCATGGCCAGCACGATGAAGCTGTTCCAGCCGTAGATCTTCTCGGCCGCGGTCAGGCCGGGCTCGCCCCAGCCCGCATCGATCGTCGCCGCACCCTGGCCGCCGCCCACCTCGCAGCCGGCCAGCACCGCGCGCACCTCCGCCGGCACGCCGTTGCCGGGCAGCCAGTCGCGCACCAGGATTTTTCCGCGCGCGTCGATGATCGCCGCCAGCGTGTGCGTCAGCCGCACCGCAGGGTCGGTGGTCAGCCCGCCCCAGTGGCCGGAATGCACGCCGCCCTCGCGCAGCTTCAGCACCAGGTCGCAATGCCAGGTGCCGCGCGTGCCCGTCGCGATCGTCGGCATCTCCGGCGTCGCTCGCGGCCCGTCCGATGCGATCAGCACGTCGGCGGCGAGCTCGTCGGCATGCGCCGCGACGAATTCGCGCAGCCCGCGGGAGCCGCGCTCCTCCGCCATCTCCAGCACGAGCTTCACGTTGAACCCGATGCGCCCGCCGCGCTCGGCGATGACCGCCTCGAGGGCCGCGAGGTTCAGCGCGTGCTGGCCCTTGTTGTCGGCGGTGCCGCGGCCATACCAGCGGCCCTCCTCCTCCGTCAGCACCCAGGGCGAGAGCCCGGTGCGCCACTGCTCGTCGAGGCCGCGCACCACGTCGCCATGGCCGTAGAGCAGCACGGTGGGCCGCGCCGCGTCCTCGATGCGCGCGGCGGTGAGGATCGGGCCGAAGCCCGGCAGGGGGTTCGGCCGCACCTGCACCGCGAAGCCGAGGCGCTCCAGCCAGGGACGGATCGCCTCCTCCAGGTAGCGGTCGAGATGCGGCTCATAACCGGGCTCCTGCGCCGTCGAGGGGATGGCGACGAGCGCCGCCAGCAGCGTCCCGAACCCGCCGCCGTCGAAGAACCCCGCCGCGCGATCCAGCGCGCCCTGCCGCGTTCCGGCCATTCCCGCTACCCCCTCTCCGCCTTCCACTTCAGGAACGGTGCCAGCTCCGGCTGCCGCCGCGGCGCGCCGGCCGGTCCGGTCAGCCGCAGCCCGATGGGCGGCGCATCCGCCACCGGCACCGTTGCGATCACCAGGTCGAGCGTGCCGCGCGACAGGTCGATGCGCCCCTGCGCACGCGCCGCCCCGCCGCCCTCGGTGCCCATCGCCGCGCGCTCCAGGGTGGCGACGCCCTGGGCGAGGCGCGCCACCGCCTCCAGCCGCTCGAAGGCCGTCGCTCCGCCGGGTTCCGCGGCCAGGACCCGCCGCAGCCCGGCCTCCGCCACGGCGAATTCGGATGCGGCCGCGGCGGCCTGCACCGCCGGCAGGTCGTAGCCGATGAGCTGCCCATCGGTGACGCCGAGCTCGACGGTGCCGCCGAGCGTCGCCACCAGCCCGGCCAGCCCGTGCCCTCGTGCCTCCAGCCGCACCGCCAGCCCGGCCCTCCCGGCGCCGAGATCGACGGGCAGGCCGAGCAGCGGCGCGCCGATCGCCGCATCCGTCAGCCGAGCCTCCAGCATCAGGCGCGGCGGCGCGGCCGGGTCGGCGAAGCCAATCGCCAGCGCCGCCTCCAGCGCGCCGCCGCCGAGCCGTGCCTTCAGCCCCTCCAGCAGCATCCCGCCCGGCCCCAGCACGAGGGTGGCGCCCGCGGCTTCCAGCATCGGCGTGCCGCCGATGTCGACGCGGTCGGCCTGCAGTGCCAGCGCCGCGTCCAGGCCGCCGAGCCGCTGCCAGGCCACGGCCCCGGCATCCTCGGCCAGGGGGCCGGGCAGCGGCAGCACCTCCGCCGCAACGGTCCCGGTCAGCCGGGGCCGCGGCTCCGCCAGCGCGAGCGCCAGGTCGCCGCGCGCCCGCAGCGCGGCCGCCACCAGTTCCAGCTTTTCGAGCCTGACGCCCTGCGCATCGCCGCTGAGGTTGCCGATCAGCGAGAAGGACCCCTGCCCCAGCCAATCCGAGAGCGCCGCCGCGTCCTGGCCCAGCAGAGGCCCCAGCAGCCGCGGCGCGCCGGGATGGCGCAGGGTCACCCCGCCGGCGCCGCGCCGCGCCTGCGCGTCCAGCACCGCCTGCGCGTCCAGCCGCAGCTCGCCGAGGTCGCCCTCGGCCCGCAGCGTCAGCGCCTCGGGCGTGCCCTGCCCGGTCAGCCGAAGGGCCAATGGCATCGCCTCCGGCAGCGCGAGCCGGGCTAGCCAGGGTGCCGGCAGCAGCCCGGCCGGCGCCGCGCCGCCGATCGTGCCGCCGATCGTGCCGCCGAGTTCGAGCGACAGGTCGGAAAACCGCACCGGCCCGCCGGCAAGCTGCGCCACGCCAGCCGCCGACACGTCGACCTCCGCCAGCCGGAAGCCCAGGCGGCGGAGCGCAAGCCGCCCGTTCTCGAGCGTCGCATCGATCGCGGCGCGCCGCACCGGTGCCCCGCCCGCCGCGCGCAGCAGCACCTCCTCCGCCGCCAGGCGCAGGTTCAGGTCGAACCCCGCAAGGCGCGCCGGCAGCGCCGCCCAGTCCGGCGGCCCGCCCGGCAGCAGCCCATCGAGGTCGAGCCGGTCGATGCTCAGCCCCAGCCCGATGGCCGGCCGCGCCCCGGGGCGTACCACCCCGGCGCCGATCACCTTCGCGCCATCGATCTCCGCCACCAGCTCGGAGACGGCGGCCTGCCCATCCTGGAGCGCCAGGCGGAAACGGCCCTCGCCGGCGCGCAGCCGTGCCGGGTCCACCACGCCATCGAGCGGCAGGCCGAGCGCCACCAGCGTCTCGCGCAGCGCCGGCCCGGCGAAGCGCACCGCCAGCTCCAGCCGCGGCCCGGCGGTGGCGCCGGCCAGCTCTACCTGCGTCCCGCCCGGCAGCACGCCGGAGACATCGGAGAGCGAGAGCCGGTCGCCATCCAGGAAGAAGGCGCCCCGGAGCCGGCGGATCGGCAGGGGGCCGATCGCCGTCGCCTCGGCCGAGAGGTCGATGCCCACCGGCACGACGCGCGCCCCGGCCGGGCTCGCCCCACGGCGGGCCGCCGCGATCCAGGCATCGAGGTCGAGCCGCCCGGCGACCAGCGCGATGTCCAGCCGCGGCTCCGGCACCAGCCGCAACGCAACCGCGCCACGCGCCGGCTGACCGCCCAGCTCCAGGCCGAGATCGACACCGGCGATCACCTCCTCCGTCGCGGTCAGCCGGCCGGAGGCACGGAACGCCACCGCCGGCGCCGGCAGCAGCGCGGCGAGGTCGGCGCCGGCGGCATCCATGCGGCCGTCGAAGCCGCCGCCCGGCGCGAGCACGCCGCGCGCCGAGAAGGTGGCGTTCGCCGCCGCCATGCTCAGATCGAGCGGCGCCGCGCCGTCGAAGCCGGCGCGGCCGAGCTGGCCGGCGAAGCGCACCGCGTGGCCGCGCCAGGCGAAGCTGCCATCGGCGACCAGCGCCTCCGTCACGCCGCCGGTGACCAGGCGGGCGTTCAGCCCCTCCAGCCGCAGCCCGCCGACGAGCAGCCGGCAGTCCTCGAGTCGCGCATCGAAGGCGCCGAGCCAGGCGGGCGCACGGAAGCTCGGCAGCGCGGCGGGCGGCCACGGCAGGCGGATCTCGCCCCCGAGGATGGCGATCTCGCGCGGCTCGAACCGGCCTGCAAGCAGCGCGCCGAGGTCGAGCCGCAGCCGCAGCGCGCGGGCATCGATGCGCAGCCCGTCGCCCTCATGGCCGATCACGACATCGGCGGCCTCGACGCGGGGCTGCGGCAGCAGCGTCAGGGTGACCCGGCCGCCGAGCGACACCGGGCGGCCCAGGCGGCTGCCCGCGATGTCGGCGATCTGCGGCCGCCAGGCACCCCAGTCGAGCAGGCCGGGCCCGAGCCAGGCCGCCAAGCCGAGCAGCAGCAGCAGCGCCACGGTGCCGCCGGCGAGCCAGCGCCACGGGCCGCGCCGCGGCGGTGCGGGCGGCGCC
>JAIEOP010000481.1 GCA_019750465.1 Acetobacteraceae bacterium
AAAGGCTTTGTTGCAGAAGAACTTTCGCCGATTCAGAACCCCGATGCACCTACTCTGTGTGAGAAATGCGGGCTAGTGGCGTTCCTGCTCCCGTTGGCCGTGCTCGTGCTGCTGGCCGGCTCCGCCCTGGTGCCGGTCGCGGCCGCGCGTCTCGGCCGCTCCGCCGCGGCCTGGTCGGCCGCGGGCACGCTGGCCCTGCCGACGCTGCTCCTCGCACCGCTGGCACCGGCCGCGCTGGCCGGGGAGGTCGCCGTCCATCGGATATCCTGGCTGCCGGACTGGGGCTTCGACCTCTCCTTCCGTCTTGACGGCCTGGGGTTGCTCTTTGCCATCCTCATCCTCGGCATCGGGCAGCTCGTGATCCTCTATGCCGCCTACTACATGCCGCCGAAGGATGGGCTCGGGCGGCTGCTCGGCACGCTGATGGGCTTCGCGGGCGCGATGCTCGGCGTGGTGCTGTCCGAGAACCTGCTGCTGCTGGTGGTCTTCTGGGAGATCACCTCCATCACCTCCTTCCTGCTGATCGCCTACAAGCACGAGACGATCGAGGCGCGGATCGCAGCCCGCATGGCGCTGGCCGTCACTGGCGGCGGCGGGCTCGCGCTGCTGGCGGGCGTGCTGCTGCTCGGGCGCATGGCGGGCGGTCTCGAGCTGTCCGGCGTGCTCGCGGCGGGGGATGCGATCCGCGCCGACCCGCTCTACCCGGTCGCGCTGGTGCTGGTGCTGCTCGGCGCCTTCACCAAGTCGGCGCAGTTCCCCTTCCACTTCTGGCTGCCGAACGCGATGGCGGCGCCGACGCCGGTCTCGGCCTATCTGCACTCCGCCACCATGGTGAAGGCGGGCGTGTTCCTGCTGCTGCGGCTCTACCCCGCCCTGTCGGGAACCGACCTTTGGTTCCTCCTGGTCAGCCTGACGGGGGCGGTGACGCTGGCCTACGGCGCCTATGTCGCGCTGCTGAAGCACGACCTGAAGGGGCTGCTGGCCTACTCCACCGTCAGCCACCTCGGCCTGATCACGCTGCTCATCGGCATGGAATCGCCGCTGAGCATGGTCGCCGCCGTGTTCCACGTCATCAACCACGCGACGTTCAAGGCCTCTCTCTTCATGGCGGCCGGCATCATCGACCACGAATGCGGCACGCGCGACATGCGGCGCATCAACGGCATGTTCCGCGTCATGCCGCGGACCGCGGTCCTCGGCATCGTCGCGGCCTCGGCCATGGCGGGCGTGCCGCTGCTGAACGGCTTCCTCAGCAAGGAGATGTTCTTCGCCGAGGCCGTGGAAGCCGGGGCGCTCGGCGGCTACGCCTACGTCCTGCCGGTCTTCGCGACCTTCGCGGGGATCCTCTCCGTCGCCTACTCCATCCGCTTCGTCCACGACGTCTTCTTCAACGGCGCGCCCATGGACCTGCCGCGCGAGCCGCACGAGCCGCCGGGCTGGATGCGGGTGCCGGTCGGCATCCTGGCGGGGCTCTGCCTCGTCGTCGGGCTGGTGCCGCAGCTCGCGGTCGGCGCGATCCTCTGGACCGCATCGGCCGCCGCGCTCGGCGGCCCGCCGCCCGAGTACAAGCTGGTGATCTGGCACGGCTTCAACCTGCCATTGGCGATGAGCATCGTGGCGATGGCCGGCGGTGTCGCCTGGTACCTGTTCCGTCGGGTGCTGTTCGAGCTGCACGACCGCCACGCCCCGAACCTGGCCGGCCCCGCCGCCTTCGAGCGGGTGCTCAATGCGGCCGCCGCGGCCTCCCGCGCGGTGCTCGGGCTGTTCGACCCGCGCAGCCTCCGGCGCTACACGCTCTATCTCATCCTTGCGGCCGGGGCGCTCGGCCTGGCCGGCTTCCTCGGCGCCGGGCCGGCAACCCTGGCCGGCGGCCTGCCCGCCACGCCCGCCGACCCGGCCGCGCATGGCGCGCTGGTCGCGCTGATCTTCGGCGCGCTGGGCTGCGCCCTGCTCCACCGGCAACGGCTGATCGCGGTGGTCTTCGCAAGCGTGGTCGGGCTGATCGTCTCGCTCGCCTTCATCCGCTTCTCGGCGCCCGACCTCGCCCTCACGCAGCTCTCGGTGGAGGTGGTCACGATCGTGCTGCTGCTGCTCTCGCTCCGCTACATGCCGGGCGAGGCCCCGCGGGAGGCGCCCCGCCGCCGTGCCGGCTTCGACGCGGCGGTCGCGGGCGCCACCGGGCTCGGCGTCGGTGCGCTGGCCTATGCCATGATGACGCGGCCCTTCGAGACGATCTCCTGGTGGTTCACCGCGAACGCCGTGGAGGGCGGCGGCGGCACCAACGTGGTCAACGTCATCCTGGTGGACTTCCGGGCCTTCGACACGCTCGGCGAGGTGACGGTGCTCGCCATCGCCGCGCTCGGCGCGCACGCGCTGCTGGAGGGGCTGCGCCTCACGCCGCACGCGCCGCCTGCGGACAGCGAGGCGGACCGGCACCCGGTCATGCTGGCGATGCTGATGCGGCCGCTGCTGCCGCTGGCGCTCGCCTTCGCCCTCTACATCCTGCTGCGCGGCCACAACCTGCCGGGAGGCGGCTTCGTGGCCGGGCTGATCACCGGCGTCGCGCTGATCCTGCAGTACCTCGCCGTCGGCATCGAGACGACGAGCGCGCGCCTGCGGGTCGACCACCTGCGCCTGTTCGCGGCGGGCCTCGGGCTCGCAATCGCGATGGGGCTGGCGAGCATGCTCCTCGGCCTGCCCTTCCTCACCAGCTGGCACGGCTATGTCCCGATCCCGCTGGTGGGCAGGACGCACCTCGCCTCGGCGATGCTGTTCGACATCGGCGTCTATCTCACGGTCGTGGCGACGGTGCTGCTCATCCTGTCCGAGATCGGCAGGCTCAGCACGCGCGAGAGGGCGGCGCCGCCCCCGCGGGCTGCCCGGACTGACCGTGCGACGCTCGAGGAGGCGCGGGCCTGATGGAACTGGTCCTGGCCACCGGCATCGGCGGGCTCGTCGCCTCGGGCGTCTGGCTCCTGCTGCGCGAGCGGGCCTTCTCCGTCGTGCTCGGCCTCGCCATGCTGTCCTATGCGGCCAACCTGTTCATCTTCGCGGGCGGGCGCCTCTCGGCCGAGGTGCCGCCGCTGGTGCTCGGCGAGGTCGCGGCCGGCACGATGCCGGCGGACCCCCTGCCGCAGGCGCTGGTGCTGACTGCCATCGTCATCTCCTTCGGCACCACCGCCTTCCTGGTCGCGCTGGCGTTGCGGGCGATCGGCGAGAGCGGAACCGACCACGTGGACGGCGGGCGGGAGCAGGAGCGGTGATCCACCTGCCGCTCCTGCCGGTCCTGGTGCCGCTCGTCGCCGCGGTGCTGCAGCTCGCGTCCCACCGCGCGGGCATCGGCATGGCGCGCGCGATCGGCCTCGCCGCCGTCGCGCTGACCCTCCTGCTGGCCGCGGCCCTGGCCTGGGCGACCCGGGACGGGACGGTGCTCGCCGTCGCGCTCGGAGACTGGCCGGCGCCCTTCGGGATCCCCTTCGCCGCGGACGGCCTGGCCGCGACGATGGTGGCGGTGACCGCCGCGGTGGCGCTGCCGGCCCTGCTGGCCGCGACGGACGGCACGGACCGCCTCGGGCGGCACTTCCATCCCTTCTTCCAATTCCAGCTGGCCGGGCTGAACGGCGCCTTCCTGACGGGCGACCTGTTCAACCTCTTCGTCTTCTTCGAGGTGCTGCTCATCGCCTCCTACGCGCTGCTCGCGCATGGCGGGGGCGCGGCGCGCAGCCGGGCGGGGCTGCACTACGTGGTGCTGAACCTGGCCGGGTCGCTGCTGTTCCTGGTCGGCCTCGGACTGCTCTACGGCACGCTCGGGACGCTCAACATCGCCGACCTCGCGGAGCGCGTCGCCGCGCTGCCGGCGGAGGCGGTGCCGCCGGCGCGCGCCGCCTTCGCCCTGCTGCTCGCGGTCTTCGCCTTCAAGGCGGCGCTGCTGCCGCTCGGCTTCTGGCTGCCGCATGCCTACGGCGCGGCGACAGCGCCGGTCGCCGCACTCTTTGCGGTGCTCACCAAGGTCGGCATCTACGCCATCCTGCGCCTGTCCACCGCTGTCTTCCCGGCGGCCGACTGGACCGCCGGGCTTCTTGCGCCCTGGCTCATGCCGGTGGCGCTGGCCACCATCATCGCCGGGACGGTCGGCACGCTGGCGGCACGCCGGCTCGGCGTCATGGCCGCGCACCTGCTGCTGCTGTCCACCGGCATGCTCGCCGCGGCGATGGCGGAGGGCAGCACACGGATGCTGGCCGCGATGCTGTACTACCTGCCCCACACGACTCTGGTCAGCGCAGCGCTGTTCCTGCTCATCGGGCACATCGCCAGGGCACGGGGCGAGGCGGCGGACCGCATCGAGCATGCCCCGCGGCCGGAGGGGTGGAGCGCCATCGGCGCGGCCTGGCTGGTGCTCGCCATCGCGGTCACGGGACTGCCGCCGCTGTCCGGCTTCCCCGGCAAGGTGATGCTGCTCTCGGCCGCGCCGGCCACGGCCATGGGAGCGGCGATGTGGGTCGTCCTCATCCTCTCGGGCTTTGCCGGCGCGCTTGCGATGGCAAGGGCCGGCAGCGTGATTTTCTGGGAACGTCCCGACCTTCCCCCCGCTGCACCGGCGCCGCGCCCGGGTGCCGCGTTGGCTCTTGCCCTCGCCTTCGTGCCGCTGCTCGTGCTCGGCGCGGCGCCTCTCTCGGCGCATGCGCAAGCCGTTGCCGAGCAGATCCGGGCGCGGCAGGCCTATGCCGCGGCCGCGCTGCCCGTCCCGCAGCCGCCGATGCGGGAGAGGCGGCCATGAGCCATGTCCTGCCGCGGCCAGGCCTTTCGCTGCTGATCCTCGGCCTGTGGCTGGTCCTGGCGCCGGCGCCCACGACCGGCCAGGTGCTGATCGGTCTCGCTCTCGCCGTGGCGCTGCCGGTCCTGACGCGGGGCTTCTGGCCGGGCCGGGTGCGGGTGCGGCGCCCGCTCGCCGCGCTGCGCCTGCTCGGCGTGGTGCTGGCCGACATCGTCACCGCGAACCTCCTCGTCGCGCGCCAGGTGCTCGGGCCGCCGGAGCGGCTCCGGCCCGGCTTTTTCGCGGTGCCGCTCGAGATCCACGATCCTTTCGTGGCAACGCTGCTCGGCAGCATCGTCTCGCTTACGCCCGGTACCGTCTCGGTGGACATCGACCGGGAGCGGGGCGCCCTCCAGGTGCATGCGCTGCACATCGAGGACCCGGCGGCGGCGGCGGCTCAGATCAAGTCCCGCTACGAGGCCCCGCTCAAGGAGGTGTTCGCATGCTGACCCTCACGCTGCCGATCGCCATCGGTGCGGTCCTGCTCGCGATGGCGCTGAACCTCTGGCGGATGGCGATCGGCCCAACCCGCCCGGACCGGATCCTCGCGCTCGATACGCTCTCCATCAACACCATCGCGCTGGTCATGCTGCTCGACATCGCCCTCGGCAGCGTCGTCTACCTGGAGGCGGCGCTGATCCTCGCGGCGATGGGCTTCGTCGGCACGGTGGCGCTCTGCAAGTTCATCCTGTCCGGCGACATCATCGAATAGGGGAGCCGGACGGTGCTGCTCGAGATCCTCATCGGCCTGCTGCTGCTGGGCGGCGCCGCCTTCGTCCTGCTCGGCTCGATCGGGCTGGCGCGCCTGCCCGATTTCTTCATGCGCCTGCACGGGCCCACCAAGGCCACCACGCTGGGCGTCGGGGCGCTCGTCCTCGCCTCGCTGCTGCACGTCGGCACGGAAGAGGGAACGGGCGGGCTGCGCGAGGTGGCGGTGATGCTGTTCCTGTTCATCACCGCCCCGATCACCGCGCATCTGCTGGCCAAGGCGGCACAGGCGGAGGAGCGGCGCCGCACGGCGACGCAGGCAGGCGGCACGCTGCCCGACGGCGGAAAGGGCACAGGTTGAGGCGCCGCGCATCGGCCATCCGGCAACGTCCGGTCGCCGTTCCGCTGCGCCGCCGGCCGCGGGAGGGCGCCGACAGCGGGTTGCAGGCCAACCCGTCCGGCATCGTCCTGGTCCGCGGATCGTTCAAACCTTTGAATGGTCCTACCGATTCGGCGCAGCCGCCGAACCCGCCCTGCACGACGTCGTTGAACCCTCGTCACCCGCCACAGACGGACAAGGGAGACCATCGATGCTCAAGGGTGGACTGCTTTGGCTCCTCGGGATCCCGATCCCGATCATCCTGCTGCTGCTGCTGCTTGGCGTCTTCTGAGCGGGGACGCGGCGCGATGCCGACGAAGCACCCGAATACCGTCCGCCGGGGCGGACCGGGCGCAAGCCATGAGGACGCGACCAAACCGGTCCGGAACCCGGGCCGGCGCATCCCGACGAGGCGGTGAGCACGAATCCGCGCGTCAGCATGCGGTCCGGCGGCGGCCGGGAACGCGGCGAGAAGCACAGCCACGTGGCCCCGATGCGTTCGTCGAAGTCCCACGCCACGGACGGCGCAAGCCCGAGCGGAACCGAACGCGCCTTCCGCGAGAACCGTTCACGCCGCGATCGCGCGGCCGACGCCCGCGCGACCGACGACGGTCCAGGCGAGAACGAAGGCGGTGAGGGCGAGGACGACGAGGGCGAGGAGGCCGCGGCGTCGGGCAGCAGCGGTCGGCACGGGGTGAACCTTCCGGTCATCCTCAACACCGACTCTTCCGTCCAGGGTACCGAACAGCTCGGCGCCCGCGTCGAGCGGATCGTCCAGGCGCGCCTGCGGCACCTCGCGCCGCATCTCACGCGCGTGGAAGCCTACCTCACGGACGCGAACCGGGGCGGGCAGGGTCCGTCGGACCTGCGCTGCGCCCTGGAGGCGCGGCCGAGCGACGCCAAGCCGGTCGGCGCCGACGGCACGGCCGCCACGGCCGAGGAGGCGGTGCGCGGCGCGGCCGGCAAGCTCGCCCGGCTCCTGCGGACGCAGTTCGGGCGCCGCCGCAGCGAGAGGGGCCGCGAGACGATCAGGGACATGAGCTGAACCGGCGCACCAGGCCCTGGGTGGAGCCCCGCCCCCGATCGCTGGACGGGCGCCGCCGCCTCGGGGGTCAGCCGATCGGGCCGCCGCCCTTCTTCACGATGGCGATCACCGATGGCCGCGGCGGCATGCCGGGCTGGAAATCGGGCCAGCGCGTGCTCGGCGCATCGAAGGTGCTGCCGGCGTCTTCGCCCGGATGCTGGATGGCGAGGAAGATCGTGGTGTCGTCCGGCGTGAAGCAGGGTCCGCAGACCTCCGCCCCGGTCGGCGCCTGGTAGAACAGCCGGGTCAGTGCGCGGCCGCGCCCGGCAGTATCCGCGGCGTAGAGGCCATCGGCCACGCCCGCCGCACCCGGCGCGCCGTCGGTCGCGATCCAGATGCGCCCCTTGCTGTCGAAGGCGCAGTTGTCGGGGCAGGAGAGCCACCCATTGTCGCTGACCGCGCGGTGGTATTGCGTGCCTGGGTCGATGCCCGGCCTGCCGGCGACGAGGAACAGGCCCCAGCGCGCGGTTTCCGCCGCGTGGTCCACCCGCGGCGTGCCGGCGCCGGGCGGGATGATCTCGATGATATGCCCTTGCGTGTTGTTGGCGCGCGGGTTGGGCCCGTCCACCTGCTGCGCGGTGCGGCGCAAATTGTTGGTGAGGATGACGTAGACGCGCCCGCTCGCCGGGTTCGGTTCCACGTCCTCGGGCCGGTCCATGGGCGTCGCGCCGAGCAGGTCCGCGGCGCGGCGGGCCTCGATCAGCACCTCGGCCTGATCGGCAAAGCCGTTGGCCGCGGTCAGCGGGCCCTGGCCATGCACCAGCGGCAGCCAGCGCAGCGTGCCATCGGCTTCGAACTTCGCGACGAAAAGCGTGCCGTCATCCAGCAGGTCGCGGTTCGCCGCCCGGTCGGTCTGGTTCCAGGGACGGGCGGTGACGAATTTGTACACGTAGTCGAAGCGCTCGTCGTCGCCCATGTAGATCACCACGCGGCCATCGGCGCTGACGGCGTGGTGGCACCCCTCGTGCTTGAAGCGGCCGAGCGCGGTGCGCTTGACGGGCCGGCTGTTGGGGTCGTGCGGATCGAACTCCACCACCCAGCCGAAGCGGTTCGGCTCGTTCGGCTCGCGGTCGAGGTCGAAGCGGGCCTCGCCGCGCCGCCACTGGTAGATCGGCTCCTTGACGATGCCGTAGCGCCTGAACGCGGCGGCCTGCGGGTCGGTCTCGGCGGCGGCACCGCCGAAGTAGAAGTTGAAATTCTCCTCGGCCGTCAGGACGGTGCCCCAGGGGGTGTTGCCGCCGGCGCAGTTGTTCAGCGTGCCGCGCACCAGGGTGCCGCCGGGGTCCTCGCCCGTGCGCAGCCGCGCATGGCCGGCGGCGGGCCCGCTGATGCGGATCGGCGTGTCCATGGTGATGCGGCGGTTGCGCGGGCTGTCCTTCACGTAGCCCCAGCGCCCACCCTCGCGGCGCACTTCCACCACCGAGAGCCCGTGCGCCGCGCGCTCGATGGCGAGCTGCTCGACGCTCGCCCGCGGCAGCGCCGCGCGGCCCGAGCCGAGGCCCGCGAACATCAGCCCGGTATTCGTGTACTCGTGGTTCACCACGAGCAGGCCGTGCTCCGCGTTGCGCGAGCCCTGCGGCAGCGGGAAGTAGTCGAGGTAGTCATTGTTGTAGCCGAACTGGCGGCCCTGAATGTCGGCGCGCTGCGACGCGGGGTCGAAGGCGGGCGCGTCGGCGAGGATCGGGTCGCCCCAGCGGATCACCACCTGGATCTCGTGGCCCTCGGCGACGGCATCGCGCTGCGCGAGTTGATGGCGCAGCTCGGGGAAGCCCAGCGTCGAGGGGCCGCCATTCGGCGTGTTGCCGCTGTCCTGCGCGGTTGCGGCCCCGGGCAGGCCGGCCAGCAGCGCGGTGCCGCCGGTGAGCAGGCCACGGCGCGAGAAGCGCTCGGCGATCACGCTGCCGATCGGGCGGCGCGGGTCGGGATTGGAGCCGATGTTCTCGTCGTCGTCGAGCCTGTCGGAAGGTGTCTCGCTCACGGCTGAAGGGTCCCTGCGCGCTGCGGTTTGCGCCAATCTAGCACGCCGTGCCGGCCCCGGCGTGACAGTGCCATGGCAGATCGGCCGGCCGGCCCTGGACGCTCCGCCGCGGCGGCGCCATGGTCGCGGTCCGTCCGGCGCCGGAGGGCACCCCATGGGCTTCGACGACCAGGTCTTCATCGTCACCGGCGCCGCCGGGAATGTCGGCGCGGCGCTGACGCGGCACCTGATCGCCCGCGGCGCGCGGGTGGCCGGCGTGGACATCCGGGCCGAGGCGCTGGAGCCGGCGCGGCTGGGCCTCACCGATGCCGCCCGCTACGCCGCGCTGCCGGTGGCGGACCTGGCCGATTCGGGCGCCGCCCAGGCCATGGTGGCGGCGGTGGTCGCCCGGTTCGGCCGGCTGGACGGCCTGGCGCAGACGGTCGGCGGCTTCGCCATGGCGCCGATCGAGGCCCAGGACGAGGCGATGTGGGAGGGCATGCTTCGCATGAACCTGCTGACCACCGCCAGCGCCTTCCGCGCCGTGGTGCCTGCGCTTCGCCGCGGCGGGTGCGGCAGCCTGGTGGCGATCGGCGCCGTCGCGGCGCTCGGCGCGCCAGCGGAGATGGCGGCCTATGCCGCGGCCAAGTCTGCCGTGCTGCGCCTGGTGGAGAGCACGGCGCAGGAGCTGAAGCCCGAGGGCATCCGCGCCAATGCCGTGCTGCCCGGCACCATCGACACGCCGCAGAACCGCGCAGCCATGCCCGATGCCGACCCCGCGCGCTGGGTGACGCCGGCGCAGGTGGCGGCGGCGATCGGCTTCCTGCTCTCGGACGACGCGGCGGGGGTGACGGGCGCGCTGCTGCCGGTGACCGGGCGCAGCTAGAGCGGGATGCGTTGAGGCAGAATCGCCGCAAACGCTGAATCCCGCGACCCGGCAAAGGCTGGAGCGTGTTGCGTGAGCGCATGCGAGCGCAATACGCTCCAGACTATCAGCGGTTGCATGGAAGGGTTGCGCCGGTGACAGATCGCGGCCTGCGTTGCCTGAGCGGCGGGCTTGCGGCAATCTCGCGGCCCGCCCAACTAGGGGCCAGGAGGAACTTCCGATGACAGTTTCGGCGGCCGGAACCGTTGCCGGCGTCGAGGGCGGCGTGAAGCCGACCGATGTGCGCGACCCGAGCTATTTCCACAAGGTGGTGGATTGCCAATGGGCCTGCCCGGCGCATACGCCGGTGCCGGAATACATCCGGATGATCTCGGCGGGCCGCTACACCGACGCCTACATGGTGAACTGGCACTCCAACGTCTTCCCCGGCATCCTCGGCCGCACCTGCGACCGCCCCTGCGAGCCGGCCTGCCGGCGCGGCCGGGTGGAGGAGGAGCCGGTGGCGATCTGCCGGCTCAAGCGCGTGGCCGCCGACAACAAGGAGGACATCACCGCGCGCCTGCCGCCGGTGGCCCCCGTGCCGAACGGCAGGCGCGTGGCCTGCATCGGTGCCGGGCCGGCCAGCCTGACGGTGGCGCGCGACCTGGCGCTGCAGGGCTACGAGGTCACGGTCCATGATGCCGAGAAGCTGCCCGGCGGCTTCATCCGCACGCAGATCCCGAAATTCCGCCTGCCCGAGAGCGTGATCGACGAGGAATGCGGCTACATCCTCGACCGCGGCAACATCCGCACGCGCTTCGGCGAGCGGGTGGAGAGCATGAAGGCGCTGCTGGCGGAAGGCTACGACGCGGTCTTCGTCGGCTGCGGCGCGCCGCGCGGGCGCGAGCTGGACGTGCCGGGCCGCAGGGAAGCGGCGGCGAACATCCATATCGGCATCGACTGGCTCTCCTCCGTCTCCTTCGGCCACATCGAGAGCGTCGGCAAGCGCGTGATCGTGCTCGGCGGCGGCAACACGGCGATGGATTGCTGCCGCTCCTCGCTGCGGCTCGGCGCCGAGAGCGTGAAGGTGATCGTCCGCTCCGGCTTCGAGGAGATGAAGGCGTCGCCGTGGGAGAAGGAGGACGCGATGCGCGAGGGCATCCCGATCCTCAACTTCCTGGTGCCGAAGGCGGTGGTGCACGAGGGCGGCGTGCTGAAGGGCATGACCTTCGAGCGCGTGAAGGCGGAATACGACGCCCGCGGCCGACGCAACCTGGTGCCGACCGGCGAGCCGGAGGAGTTCCACGAGGCCGACGACATCCTGGTGGCGATCGGCCAGGAGAACGCCTTCCCCTGGATCGAGCAGGACGCCGGCATCGAATTCGACCGCTGGGGCCTGCCGGTGCTGGACGAGGCCTCGCTGCAGTCCACCAACCCGCGCGTCTTCTTCGGCGGCGACGCGGCCTTCGGGCCGAAGAACATCATCTGGGCCGTGGCGCACGGGCACGAGGCCGCCGTCTCGATCGACCTGTTCTGCCGCGGCGAGGACGTGACCCGGCGCCCGCCGCCGCATGTCGTGATGTCCAGCCAGAAGATGGGCATCCACGAGTGGTCCTACGACAACGACATCTCGCTGGACCTGCGCTTCAAGGTGCCGCACGCGCCGGACGAGGTGGCGCTGCGCGACATCAGGCTGGAAGTCGAGCTCGGCTTCGACCGCGAGCAGGGCCTCAAGGAGGCGCAGCGCTGCCTCAACTGCGACGTGCAGACCGTGTTCGACGCCAAGCTCTGCATCGAATGCGACGCCTGCGTGGACATCTGCCCGGTCGATTGCATCACCTTCACGCCGAACGCGCCGACCGAAGCCGAGCTGCGCACCATGCTGAAGGCGCCGGCGGAGAACCTCGAGCAGGCGATCTACGTGCAGGACGGGCTGAAGACCGGGCGCGTCATGGCGAAGGACGAGGATGTCTGCCTGCACTGCGGACTCTGCGCCGAGCGCTGCCCGACGGGCGCCTGGGACATGCAGAAATTCCTGCTGAACACCGCCAAGACCTATACGCTGTCGCCTGCCCCCGCGCCGGCCAAGGAGAGCGTTCATGCCTAAGGCGCTGACGGCGACGAACGACTTCGTCGTCAAGTTCGCGAACGTCAACGGCTCCGGCTCCGCCAGCGCCAACGGCCTCTTCGCGAAGTCGATCATGCGCATGGGCATCCCCATCGCGTCGCGCAACATCTTCCCCTCGAACATCCAGGGCCTGCCCACCTGGTTCGAGGTGCGCGTCTCCGGCGCCGGGCACCTCGGCCGGCGCGGCGGCGTCGACCTGATGGTGGCGATGAACCCGCAGACCTGGGACCGCGATCTCGCGGAGATCGAGCCGGGCGGATACCTGTTCTACGATTCGACTCGGCCCATCCCGCAATCCAAGTTCCGGCTCGACATCAACGTCATCGGCGTGCCGCTGACCCAGATGTGCAACGCCGCCTACACCGATCCGCGGCAGCGCCAGCTGTTCAAGAACATCATCTACCTCGGCGCGCTGTCCGCGCTGATCGGCATCGAGCCGGCCGTTGTCGAGCAGCTGCTGGGCGAGCAGTACAAGGGCAAGGAGAGACTGGCGGCCTCCAACCGGGCCGCCTTCCACATGGGCCGCGACTGGGTGGCCGCGAACCTCGCGCCGATCGGCCTCCGCCTCGAGCGGATGGACGCCATCGGCAACCGCATCATGGTCGAGGGCAACAACGCCGCCGGCCTGGGCGCGGTCTATGGCGGCGCCACGGTCTGCGCCTGGTACCCGATCACCCCCTCCACCTCGCTGGCCGAGGCCTTCGAGAATTGGTGCCGGAAATTCCGCACCGACAAGGAGACGGGGAAGAAGAAGTACGCCATCGTCCAGGCCGAGGACGAGCTGGCGAGCATCGGCATCGTGATCGGCGCGGCGTGGAACGGCGCCCGCGCCTTCACCGCCACCTCCGGCCCCGGCATCTCCCTGATGCAGGAATTCGTGGGGCTCGCCTATTTCGCCGAGATCCCCGCGGTGATCTTCGACGTGCAGCGCGCCGGCCCCTCCACCGGCATGCCGACCCGCACGCAGCAGTCGGACATACTGGCGGCCGCCTATGCGAGTCACGGCGACACCAAGCACATCGTGCTGTTCCCGCAGGACCCGACCGAGTGCTTCGAGATGGGCGCGGCGGCAATGGACCTTGCCGACCGCTTCCAGACGCCGGTCTTCGTGCTGCTCGACCTCGACATCGGCATGAACGAGTGGCTGTGCGAACCCTTCAAGTGGGACGACGCCCGCCGGATGGACCGCGGCAAGGTGATGACCGCGGAGGAGCTGGAAGCGGGCCGCGAGTTCGGCCGCTACCTGGACGTCGACGGCAACGGCGTGCCCTACCGCACCTATCCCGGCACGCACCCCTCGAAGGGTGCCTACTTCACCCGCGGCACCTCGCGCGACCGCTACGCCAAGTACACCGAGGCAGGCGGCGCCTATGTGGACAACATGGAGCGGCTGCTGCGGAAATTCGCGACCGCGAAGACCCATGTACCCCGCCCGGTCGAGCGCAGGTCCAAGGTTGCGACGCGCGACGGGGCCATCTACATCGGTTCGTCCTCGGCCGCCATGGACGAGGCGCTGGGCGCGCTGGAGGCGGACGGCATCCACCTGGACGCCCTGCGCATCCGCGCCTTTCCCTTCCACGACGACGTCATGGACTTCATCGCGCGCCACGACCGCGTCTTCGTCATCGAGCAGAACCGCGACGCGCAGCTGCGCACCCTGCTGATGGTCGAGGGCAACCTCGATGCCGCCAGGCTCGTGCCGGTGCTGCACTACGACGGCACGCCGATCACCGCCCGCTTCATCCGGGCCGCCATCGCAGGGCGCGTCAAGCCCGCCCGTCTGGGAGTCGCCGCAGAATGAGCTTCCTTCCCAAGCCGAAGCTGCACCACCCGAAGCTGCCGACCAATGCGCTCGGCTTCACCCGCCGCGACTACGAAGGTGCGATCAGCACCCTCTGCGCCGGCTGCGGGCATGATTCGATCAGCGCCGCCATCATCCAGGCCTGCTGGGAGCTCGACGTCGCGCCGCACCGGGTGGCGAAGATGTCGGGCATCGGCTGCTCCTCGAAGACGCCGGACTATTTCCTCGGCGCCTCGCATGGCTTCAACTCCGTGCATGGGCGCATGCCGTCGGTGCTGACGGGCGCCAACCTGGCGAACCGCGACCTGATCTACCTCGGCGTCTCGGGCGATGGCGACAGCGCCTCGATCGGCTTCGGCCAGTTCGGCCACAGCATCCGCCGCGGCGTGAACATGGCCTACATCGTCGAGAACAACGGTGTCTACGGCCTGACCAAGGGCCAGTTCTCCGCCACCTCGGACAAGGGGTCGAAGGCGAAGAAGGGCGCGATCAACTCCGACGAGGCGATCGACCTGGTCGGCATCGCGCTGCAACTCGGTGCCACCTACGTCGCGCGCAGCTTCTCCGGCGACAAGGAGCAGCTCGTCGGACTGATCAAGGGCGCGCTGCTGCATCCGGGCGCCGCCTTCATCGACTGCCTCTCGCCCTGCGTCGCCTTCAACAACCACGAGGGCAGCACGAAGTCCTACGACTACGTGCGCGAGCACAACGAGGCCGTGAACCGCCTCGACGTCATGCTCAGCCGCGCCGCCCTGACCGCGAACTACGCGCCCGGCACGGTGCAGGAGGTCACGCAGCACGATGGCACCACGCTGCGCCTGCGCAAGATCCACACGGACTATGACGCGTCCGACCGCGTTGCCGCCATGCACTACCTCCACGAGCACAAGGCGCGCGGGGAAATCGTCACCGGTCTGCTCTACGTGGAGCCCGATGCCGACGACATGCACCACAACCTCGGCACCGTGGCGCTGCCGCTGAACAGGCTCGGCGATGCCGACCTCGTCCCCGGCGCCCAGGCGCTCGAGGCGGTGAACGCATCCCTGCGCTAGCAGGTTGCGGAAATTCGATTTTCGACGGCAGCCAGCGCAACATTGATTCGCGGGATCCGCCTGGTTCGAAA
>JAIEOP010000431.1 GCA_019750465.1 Acetobacteraceae bacterium
CGCCGCCACCACCACCACCGCCGAAGGCGCGGGGCGGGCCGCCGAAGCCGCCGCCACCACCACCACCGCCGAAGTCGCGCCGTGGCGGGCCGCCGAAGCCGCCACCGCCGCCGAAGCCACCGCCACCGCCGCCAAAATCACGGCGCGGGGGACGGTCGCCGAAGCCTCCGCCACCGCCACCGAAGTCGCGCCGCGGGGGGCGATCGCCGAAGGGGCGCGGCGGCCGGTCGCCGAAGCCGCCGCCACCGCCGAAATCGCGCCGCGGCGGGCGCGCTGCCCCGCCTTCGCCGCGCTTCAACTCGACGATGCGGGTGACGAGGCGACGGCCCTGGCGGTCCGTGCCGATTTCGCAGACGAGCGTGTCGCCGCTGTCGGGCGGTTCGATCCCGGCTTCGGTCAGCGCCGAGGCGTGGAAGAACACGTCCTGACCATCGGGCCCCAGCACGAAGCCGAAGCCCTTTCGGGCGTTGTACCACTTCACTTCGGCCTGGATCGGCCCGGTATCGCCCGTCATCTCAGTATCGGAAGGCACTTTTTCACGTATCCGTATTGGGGGGGGTGCAGCGGGCCGCATGGACGGTTGCCGCCGCCGCCACGATGGCACCGCTTGGCGGGCAATGCACGCGATATTTCCGCGCCCAGAGCATCACCACACGCGGCGCGCAGCCCGCGCCGCATCGCCTACCCAAAACGCCGCGGATCATAGGGTGCGAGGTCGATCTCCGGCGCCCTGCCGCTCAGCAGTTGCGCCACCACGCGCCCGGTCCGCGGCCCCGCCACCAGCCCGACATGCCCGTGCCCGAAGGCCAGCACCACATCCGCCGTGGCGCCCGCCGCACCGATGCAGGGCAGCCCGTCCGGCATCGACGGGCGGTGCCCCATCCAGAGCTTCACCCGCTCCGCCGGCAGGTCCCGCGGCAGCTCGGGGAAGCTCCGCAGCAGGTGGTCGCGCAGGATCTCCGCCCGCTTCCAGTTCGGCGCGGCCTCCAGGCCGGCGATCTCCACTTGGCCGGCGCAGCGCAAACCGCGCCGGGTCATGGTGATGGACATCTTGCCGTCCGAGGGCATCAGCGGCGTGCGCGGGCCGGTCTCCACGCCCTCCAGCATCGCGTGGTAGCCGCGCTCGGTCTCCAGCGGCACGCGGCTGCCGGCTGCCGCCGCCAGCGCCCGCGAATGCGCGCCGGCGCTGATCACCGCGTGGTCGGCGGCGACCTCGCCCACATCGGTCAGCACCGCCCGCAGGCGCCCGCCCTCGATGCGGAAGCCGGTGGCACGGCAGGTCAGCAGCGCCGCGCCCTGCGCCTGCGCCAGCCCGACCAGCGCCGCCACGTAGGTGCCGGGATCGAGGCAATGCCCGCCTTCCTCCACCAGCACGCCGAAGCCGTAGCGGCGATCGAGCGCCGGCTCGCGCTGGCGCATCTCATCGGCCGAGAGCTCGATCCAGCGGATGCCGGTATTGGCGCGGACGCGCCAGGCCATGGCCTCGGCCTCGAACGCGGCGCGGGAGGGATAGACGTACATCAGCCCCTGCCGGCGGATCAGCTCCGGCACGCCGGCCTCCGCCGCCAGCGCGGCGTGCAGCGCGGGGCTGTCCCTCAGCATGGCGCGCAGCGCGTGCGCCGTGCGCTGCACCCGCGCCTCGGTCCAGCCGGAGGCGAGATAGCGCGCCAGCCAGGGCAGCACGCGGGGCAGGTAGGACCAGCGGATCGCCAACGGACCGAGCGGGTCGGCGACGTAGCCCGGCACTCGCTTCCAGAGGCCGGGCACGGCGGGCGGGATCACCGACATCGGGCTGAGCCAGCAGCCATTGCCGTAGCTGGCGGCCTGCTCGCCGCCCGGGGGGCCGGGCTCCAGGATCGTCACCCGGTGGCCGGCGCGCTGCAGCTCGAGCGCCGCGCAGGCGCCGACGATGCCGGCGCCGATGACGACGCTGCGCGGCACCCGGCCGCCATCCGACCTGTCCATCCTGTCCCCCGAAATCCGGCGCGGCGTGCCGGGGCGCCACGGTGCTGCGATTCGGCGCGCCGGGCAAACGCCGCGGCGCCGCCTGTCACGCGCCTGCAACCGATCGGTCGCACCGGCATCACCCAAGGCGGGTAGCCTCCCGCCACACGCAATCCCGGGAAGGGAGCATCCCATGTCCAGCATCCGCCTGCCGCGGCGCGGCGCGCTGCTCGGCGCCGCCGGCCTCGCCGCCACCGCGCGCCGTGCCCATGGCCAGGGAGCCTCTCCCGCGGCCATCGCCGCTGAGACGACCCGGCCCAGGGCCGATTGGGGCGCCGCCACCGGCGACGTCACCTCGGATCGCGCCCTGATCTGGAGCCGTGCCGACCGAACCTCGCGCATGGTTGTCGAATGGTCGACCGATGAAGGGCTGCGCAACGCCACGCGTGTCCTCGGCCCCTTTGCCACCGAGGCCACCGACTTCACCGCGCGCCTCGATCTCACCGGCCTTCCGGCGGATGCCGAGATCTTCTACCGCGTCAGCTTCGCCGGCCCCGATGCCGGCGCGCCGCTCTCGGCCCCAGTGCCCGGCCGGTTCCGCACCGCGCCGGCCAGCCGGCGCAACGTGCGCTTCCTCTGGTCCGGCGACACCGCCGGCCAGGGCTGGGGCATCAACGAGGCCTGGGGCGGCATGCGCTGCTACGAGACCATGCGCCGCAGCAACGCCGACTTCTTCATCCATTGCGGCGACACCGTCTATGCCGATGGCCCGATCCAGGCCGAGGTGAAGCTGCCGGACGGCAGCACCTGGCGGAATGTCCTGATCCCGGAAGTGACGAAGGTCGCCGAGACGCTCGGCGAGTTCCGCGGCCGCCACCGCTACAACCTGATGGACCGCAACGTCCGCGCCTTCCACGCCGAGGTGCCGCAGGTCTGGCTCTGGGACGACCACGAGGTCACGAACAACTGGTCCGACGGCAAGGTGCTGGACCAGCGCTATGCCGAGAAGCGGATCGCCCAGCTCACCGCGCTGGCGACGCGCGCCTTCCTCGATTACGCGCCGATGCGCCCGCATGGCGCGGACGAACGCGCGCGCATCTACCGCAAGCTGGCCTACGGGCCGCATCTGGACGTCTTCACCCTCGACATGCGCAGCTATCGCGGGCCGAACACCCACAACCGGCAGGAGGCGCCGGGGCCGGAGACGGTGTTCCTCGGCCGCGAGCAGGTGACCTGGCTACTGCGGGGGCTGCTGGAGAGCCGGGCGACCTGGAAGGTGATCGCGGCCGACATGCCGCTCGGCCTTGTGGTCGGCGACGGCAAGGACGCCGCGGGCCGCGACATGTTCGAGGCGATCGCAAACGGCGACGGCCCGGCACTCGGGCGCGAGCTGGAGATCGCCGCGCTGCTGGGCGCGATCAGGCACGCCGGCATCCGCAACATCGTCTGGGTCACGGCCGACGTGCACTACACCGCGGCGCACCGCTACGACCCGGCGCGGGCGCAGTTCCGCGACTTCCTGCCGTTCTGGGAGTTCGTCAGCGGGCCGCTGCATGCGGGCGGGTTCGGGCCGAACGCGCCGGACGACACCTTCGGCCTGGAAGTGGTGTGGCAGAAGGCGCCCGAGGGCGGCCGGCGCAACGTGCCGCCGACCGAGGGCGGGCAGTTCTTCGGCGAGGCGGCGATCGACGGGCGCAGCGGCGTGCTGACGGTGATGCTGAAGGACCTCACCGGCGCGACGCTGTGGCAGCGCAGCCTGGAGCCGGAGCGGGGCTGATCCTGCGAGGGCAAGGTGCGGGCGAGGGAACACCCCCCGGCGCCCCCTTCTTGTTCTGCCTCCTTGCGCGGCTGGCCGGGTCAGCCGTGGGCCACCCGGCCGGGATCGCTGCCCCCCAGCAGCGAGACATGCGCCGAAACCACGCGCCAGCCATGCTCCGGCAGCCGGACCATGATCTTGGTCTCGCGCCCGACCAGGCCGCTGTCCACGCGCTGGTACTCCAGGTGGGTGCAGGCGAAGTCCTGGCCGAAGCTGGTGATGTGGACCTTGCGTTGCACCCTGGGAGCGTACTTCGCCACCGTCGCGCGGAAGGCGCGGATCGCCTCGATGCCGTAGAGGATCTCCGTCACGCCGAAGCGCACCGTGCGCGCATCGGGCCAGAAGCTGGCGTCCAACACGGCGCCGTCGTTCGCGGCGATGGCGGCCTCGTAGCGGTCGAAGACGGCGCGGGCTTCCGCGATCACCGCGGGGTCGTCAATCTGCATGGGTCGGGAACCTCCGCGGCCGCAGGCCGGCCTGGAACCAGGTGATCATGGAATGGATATCGTACACGGGCAGCCCCAGCGCGTCCCGCAGGGCGGCCGCGTAGGGCGGCATGTTCGTGCACTCCAGCACGATGGCGCCGACCCCGGGATGCGCGGCGACGAGGGCGTGGCCGGCATCGAGGATGTCCTGCTCGGCCATGGCCACGTCCAGGTCCACCGCCTCGGCCCGGATGAGCACGCGGAAGAACTCCCGCCCGCCCTCGGTGCCGACGATCGGAGTGTCGAGGGGCACGCCCGCCGCGGCGAGATGCGCCGGCGTCAGCCCGGCCCGGTTCACCGTCAGCACGCCGACGCGCCGGCCCGGCGGCAAGGTCGCCTGCACCCAGGGCACCTGCATCAGCGAGGAGGTTGCCACCGGCACCCGTACCGCCGCCGCCAGCTCGTGCTGGAACAGCGAGAGGAAGCCGCAATTGGTGGTGATCGCCTCGGCGCCGAGCGCGACCAGTTCCTCCGCCGCGGCGATGAAATCCGGCAGCAGGCCCCGCGCACCCTGCAGCACCACGCGTTCCGGCGTCGCGCCACGCACCACGCGGTACAGCACCGGGAAGGGCCAGGTGTGCGCGTTGCCCATGTCCCCCGGGATGCGCGGAAACCGCGCCTCCAGCATCAGGATGCCGAGCGGCGCGCCATAGACGCTCTTGCCGCCGCGGGCGATGCGCGGGCTATGGTGCGGGGCTTGCACGGCTGGTTGCGGCGTTGTCCATGCACCCAGCCTACGCGCCTCTCCATGCATCGGAAAGGCGCGCATCGAGAAGGAGAGACCGGGATGCTCCGTCGCACTGTTCTTGCCGCGAGCGGCCTGGCCGCGATCGGCCTCGCCACCTTGCCCGCCACCGGCCCCGCCGCGGCGCAGGAGGCGCCCTGGCCGAACCGGCCGATCACCCTGATGACCGGATTCCCGAACGGCGCCGGCACCGACATCTACGCCCGCCGCCTGGCGGAGCCGCTGTCCCGTGCGCTCGGCCAGCCGATCGTGGTCGATCACCGCACCGGCGCCGGCGGCAACATCGCCTCCGACTTCGTCGCCAAGGCGCGGCCGGATGGCTACCTGTTCCTGCTCGGCACCGCGGGCACGCACGCCATCAACCCCGCGCTCTACCGCAGCCTGCCCTTCGATGCGATGCGCGACGTGACCCACATCGCACTGCTCGGCGACGTGCCGAACGTGCTGCTGGTCAACCCGGAGAAGCACCCCGGCTTCACCGACTGCCGGGCGGTGATCGCCGCGGCGAAGGCGCGGCCGGGGATGCTCACCTACGCCTCCACCGGCAACGGCGCCTCGACGCACCTGGCCGCCGTGCAGTTCTCGGTGGCCGCGGGAATCGAGCTGACGCATGTGCCCTATCGCGGCCAGCCCGGCGCCATCCAGGCGCTGCTGGCGCGCGACGTCGACCTGTTCTTCAACCAGGTCGGGCCGGCGCTGGCGCTGATCCAGGCCGGAACCGTGCGCGCGCTCGGCGTCACCACGCCGGCGCGGGTGCCGGCGATCGGCACGGTGCCGACCATCGCCGAGGCCTGCGGGCTGCCCGGCTTCGTCAGCACCACCTGGTACGGGATGTTCGCCCCGCCCGGCCTGCCCGCCGCCATCGCGCAGCGCATGAACGCCGAGGTCGCGAAGGTGGTCGGCAGCCCGGAATTCCGCCAGTGGCTGGTGGAAAGCCAGGGCATCACCCCGCCCGGGGACCTGACGCCGGACGGCTTCCGCCAGGTGCACCAGGCCGATCTCGGGCGCTGGGCGGAGATCGTGCGCCGCTCCGGCGCGCAGGTGGACTGAACCCCGGGCGCACGACGGTCCCACAGGCAACACGAAGCCTTGTCCTGCACGCGCCGAGCACGAGGGGCCGGGCGGACGAGGCAGGACATTGCCCCGAACCGCCCGGGGCCGGCGGCGTTTTCGGGGACTCACTCGCGAAGGCCTGCGCCACCATGCGCTTCCTCCCAACGCACGTGCACGGCATGCTGGACTACGGCGTCGGCCTGCTGCTGATCCTGGCGCCCTACATCCTGGGCTTTGCCGATGGCGGCGCGGCGCAACTCGTGCCCCAGGCGCTCGGCGCCGGGGCGATCCTCTATGCGTTCTTCACGGATTACGAACTCGGCCTCGTCCGGTTGATCCCCATGCCGGCTCACCTGCTGCTGGACGCCGCGAGCGGGGCGCTCCTGGCGATTTCGCCCTGGCTCTTCGGCTTCGCCGACCAGGTATGGGTGCCGCACCTCGTGCTCGGCCTGGTCGAGATCGGCGCCAGTCTGGTGACCCGGACCACGCCGGGGACGCGCGCCGCTCCTTCCAGCATCGGCCCGACCCGGGCCCGTGACCCCGCGAGGCCCGAGCGCTGAATGGCCGGGCGCGGCAGCCTCACCGCCAATGCCCTGATCGAGGGCTTCGAACGCGACCTTGTCCTGGCAGACAAGGCCCATGGCAACAACGCCTTGCGTCGCACCGTCGCCGAGATGGAGGTCAAGCCCGCCGTCCCCTCAACCCGCGCCCGCAAGCTCCCTGATCCTGCGCAAAGAGATCGCCGGTGAGGAGCGCAACCTCATCGGGCGCTGCTTCAACGAGCTCGAGCGGGTCCGACGCGCGGCCATCATCCTCGGGCTGCGCTGAATGGCGCCTGGTTCAAGTGCGAGCGCCGACCGGGGGGAGCCGGCCCGCCTGGCAGTGCCGCTACAGTCGCGCACCCGTTGTGGTGAATGCCTCGGCGGCGGAGCGTTGGACCTCCGCATCGAGTACGAAGGCGGCGATGATGGCGATGACGGCCGCTGCGATGATGCCGGCCAGCACGGACTTCATGGTGCCCCTCTCCCTCGTTGGTTGCCCAAGCCCTATGCCGGCGCCGCGCCGGCGCGCAAGAGCAATCGCCCGGCCTCGGCGAGGTCGTCCGGCGCGTTGGCGTTGAAGAAGGGATCGACGGGCTCGGCCGGCCAGTCGGCATGGGCGCAGCCATGCCGCGCCGTCCATCGGTCGATCTTCCGCTCGCCGGCAACCAGCCCGGCGCGCAGGTCCTCTCGCAGGGCGACGGGCCAGAGGCCGACCGGCGGATGCGTCTGCCCGTCCGCGGCGGAGCGGGCGCATGCCAGCGGCACCCCGGCCGCATCCCGTGCGCGGTGCAGCCCAACGGCCAGGTCGCGCGGCAGGAAGGGTGCGTCGCCGGGCACCGAGAGCACCCAGGGCAGGTCCGGCCGATGCCGCGCGGCCCAATCCAACGCCGCCAGCACGCCGGCAAGCGGGCCGGGAAAGTCCGCCACGCCGTCCGGTACCACGGGCAGGGCATAGGCGGCGAAGCGCGCCGGATCGCCATTCGCGTTGAGGATCACCGCCGCGACCTGCGGCGCCACGCGCTCCACCACGTGATCCAGCAGCGGCCGCCCGCCGAGCAGCCGCAGCGGCTTGTCGCCGCCGCCCATGCGTCGCGCCAGCCCGCCGGCGAGGATGACGGCCAGGGTGTCAGTCCTCATCGTGCTGGCCTGCCAATGGACGCCCTGCGCCTTCGTCGCCCCGCGACCGGACGGCGCCAGCCTCCCGGCTGTTCTTGCGCCAGTGCTTCGCGCTCTCCTCCGGCACGTAGGCGAGGTCCGCGTCGAAGACGATGCGCTCCTCGCCGGCCAGCGCGATGAAGCGCTTGCCCTTGCAACGCCCGATCAGGGTGAGGTTCGCCTGCCTCGCAAGCTCCACCCCCCAGGCGGTGAAGCCGCTGCGCGACACCAGGATGGGGATGCCCATGCGCACGGTCTTGATCACCATCTCCGAGGTCAGGCGGCCGGTGGTGTAGAAGATCTTGTCGCCCGGCGGGCAGCCCTCGCGGAACATCCAGCCGGCGATCTTGTCCACCGCGTTGTGCCGGCCGACATCCTCCATGTAGACCAGCGGCTGGTCGCGCTCGCACAGCGCGCAGCCATGGATCGCGCCCGCCTCGAGGTAGAGGCTCGGCAGGGTGTTGATCCGGTGCAGCAGGCGGTAGAGCCAGGAGGTCCTGATCTCCGCCTCCGGCGGCAGCCGTACCCCTTCGAAATCCTCCATCAGGTCGCCGAAGGCGGTGCCCTGGGCGCAGCCCGAGGTGAGCGTCTTCTTGCGCAGCTTGGCCTCGAAATCCGTCGCCCCCGGCGTGCGCACCACCACCACGCCGAGATCCTCGTCGTACTCCACGCCGGTCACGGCATCGCCCGGCCGCAGCATGCCCTGGTTCAGCAGGTAGCCCAGCGCCAGGTCCTCCGGCCGGTCGAGGATCGTCATCATGGTGACGATCTCCTGGCGGTTCAGGTAGAGCGTCAGCGGCCGCTCGACAGTGACGCTGGTCTCCACCGCGGCGCCGGTGTGGTCGCGGCCGGCGACGCGGCACGTCAGCCGCGGATCGGCGGGATCGGGCTGCACCAGCAGCCGGGGCGGGGCATCGAGGTCGGTGGCTGGTTGGGGCGGCATGCTGGGCAAGGTTGGGCGCCGTCCGCGGGATCGCAACCGGCCCGCGCGAGCTCCTTCTGTGCCGCGGCCGGGCCGGGGCAGCGTCCCCGGACCGTGGCGCCGGCGCCGCGCCCGCCGGCCGAAAGCCACGCCGCGGCGTGTCCGTGCCGGTTGCACCTTCACGCCATGCTTTCCTTGCGGTAGCGAACCCATCGGGCCGTCTCGACCCCACCCGCGGGCGGCCCTACTGCATTGCCGACCCGCCAGCCGCTTGCCCCGGGAGCACCCGATGATCCTCACCGCCGACGAGAAGGCGATGCTGAAGGGCGCCGAAGGCGAATCCGTGCGCCGCGCCCTGCACTACCAGCTCCAGGTCGGGCAGTTCTTCGGCGCGCAGCGCATGGTGCCGATCACCAACGCGCACATGATGGGCGACATCGAGGTCCTGGGCGATGCCGGCCTGGCCTTCCTCGAGGAGATGCGCATCCTCGGCGCGCGCGCCCGCATCCCGATCACCACCAACGCCCGCTGCATCGACTTCGACTGGGCGGAGCGCCTCGGCCAGGATGCCGGGGAATGCGCCAAGGAGCGCAAGGTCATCGCCACGCTGCAGGCGATGGACATCATGACCACCGACACCTGCATCAACTACCAGACGCTCTACCAGCCGCATCTGGGGGAGCGCGTCGCCTGGGGCGACACCGGCACCTGCATCTACGCCAACAGCGTCTTCGGCGCGCGCACCAACTTCGAGAGCGGCCCGGCGGCGCTGGCCGCCTCGGTGACCGGCCGCGTGCCGGACTACGGCTACCAGCTCGACCGGCACCGCCGCGGCACCTTCCTGGTGGATGCCTCGCGCGCGACGCTGGCCGACCTGGCGGACTGGGGCGCCATGGGCCGCCTCGTCGGCGAGCACCGGCAGAACTACTACGCGGTGCCGGTCATCACCGGGATCTCCCGCGCGCCGCTGGCCGACGAGCTGAAGCACCTCGGCTGCGCCCTGGCCTCCTATGGCTCGATGGCGATGTTCCACATGCCGGGCGTGACGCCGGAGGCGCCGAACGTGGAGGCGGCCTGCGGCGGCACCGTGCCGCGCGGCCAGCCGCTCGTGGTGGACGACGCCGCCATCGAGGCGGTCTATCGCGGCTACCCGACCGGCGACGGCGCGGCGCGCCTCGTCGTCTTCTCCGGCCCGCAGCTCTCGCTGTTCGAGATCAGGCAGCTCGCCGCGATGTTCGACGGGCGCCGCGTGGCGTCCGGCAGCAGCGTCTTCCTCACCTCCGGCAACGGCGTGCTCTCCGCCGCCCGCAAGCTCGGCTATCTCAAGCCGCTGGAGGAGGCAGGAGTGGCCGTGCTGGAGGGCGTCTGCTTCTACATCCTGCAGAACCTGTCGCAGATGCGGGAGGCGAATGGCTGGCGCACCCTGGTCAGCAACAGCGCGAAGATCGTGAACATCATCGGCGCGCACCGCTTCCACACCGTGCTGCGCCGCACTGCAATCTGCGTCGAGGTCGCCTGCACAGGCCGGCTGCCCGAGCACGCGGCCTGAGGTCACAAGATCGCGATATCGTGCGTCGTTGGAACGACCGGCGCCCCGGCGCAAGGCCGGCATGCTATGGCCACGGCTCGCCTCTGCGCGGAGACCGGCGTGAGCCAGCCAGCCCCGATCCTGACCATCGCAGTCGAACGCGGCTTCGGGTCCGTGGTGGAGGGCGAGGCGCTCGTCTCCGAGGAAGGCTTCTCGCCGCGCTACGACCTCGACCGCTGGAGCGGCCTGATCACCAAGCCCGGCCACAAGCTGGAGGGCGAGACGATCAAGGACCGGGTCTGCTTCTTTCCGACGGCGAAGGGCGGCATCGCGGCGGGCTGGGCGTTCAACGACATCCGCGCCAAGGGCATCGCGCCCAAGGCCTTCATCTTCGGTGTGACCAACCCGGTCATGGTGCAGGGCGCAATCCTCGCCGGCATCCCGATCACCGAGGGCTGGTCGCCCGATCCCGCCGGCCTGCTGCGCACCGGCGACTGGGTGCGCGTCGATCCCGAGCGCCGCGTGATCGAGGTGCTCCGGCGGGGCGGGGAAGCCTGACGCCGGGGCGGCGAGGACCCTCCACGTAATACAACCGACCGCGGAACTTCACGGAACCGCGCGTCGCCGGCCGCGCTCTTATTGCAGTGCGGCATCACGAGGCCGCGCGGGGCCCGGTTTCGGCGCATAGCCGCGGCGCAGGACCTCTCCGACACGCTTCCTGGGGACATATCCATGCTCGACATGACGACCAAGCGCGACGGCCAAACGGCCGGCACGCCAGTGGACACCGCGCTCAACGCCGGCATGGCCTGGTGGGACCTGATGCTGCGCATGCAGCGCGCCTCCATGGCCTCCTTCTCCGTCTACAGCCCGACCAGCGAAACGCGCATCAGCGCCAGCCTGCCGCGCCCGCAACAGGCGGGCACGCAGGTGATCCCGGTGGGCGAGGAGCGGCTGAACGTCGCCACCCGCACCGAACTTGGCGAGACCACGCGCATCCGCCGCCGCGTCGTGGCGCGGCCGGTGGAGCAGGAGGTCACCCTGCGCGAGGAGCGCGTGGTGGTGGAACGCCGCCCCGCACCGCGCCCTGATGCGAAGAACGCCGAGGTGCTGACCGAGACCGTCATCGAGATGAGCGACAGCCGCCAGGTGCCGCAGGTGTGGAAGAGCGTCCACGTCGCGGAGGAGGTGGTGCTGCGCCGCGAGGTGACCGAGCGCAAGGAGCGCGTGCGCGAGACGCTGCGCCGCGACGTTGTCGAGGTCGAGCACGACAGCGAGGGCCGCGAGGAGCGGCGCCGCGCCGCCGCCGAGATCGAGCACGCCGCCGGCGCGGCGGAGGACCGGACGCTCGAGGCGGTGGCCAGCACCGCGCAGCAGGCCGAGGCGGCGCGTGAGCGCACCCAGGCCCTGGCCGAGGCCGCGCGGCGGGCGACCATCGCCGCCGTGGCGGAGCCGCCGAAGCCTGGTGCGGCGGCCGCGCAGCCGCACGCCGCGCCGGAGCGCGCCGGACAGGACGCAGCCCAGCCCATCACGGGCGAGCCGCGCCGGGGCGACGACGCCAAGGACCGTGCCACGCCGCAGCCGGGTTCCCCGCGCAAGGGCTGACGCCGCCGGATGGAGACGACGCCTGCGCGGGGTTCGCGCAGGCGTCGCTCGCCAGGCGGGCGGGCTGTGATCCGCCGCCTACCCCTCCACCCGCATCGCGCTCTCGTGCCAGCGCCGCAGCAGCAGGTGCTGCAGCAACCCAAGCGCCGCGAAGATCGCGATGCCGCAGGCGCTGATCAGCGCCAGCGCCGCGAACATCCGCGGGATTTTCAGCTGGAAGCCGGCCTCCAGGATGCGCCAGGCCAGCCCCGACCCTGTCCCGCCCGCGCCGGCGACGAACTCCGCCACCACCGCCCCGATCAGCGCCAGCCCGCCCGCCACCCGCAGCCCGGCAAGGAAGAAGGGCAGCGCCGCCGGCAGCCGCAGCAGCCACAGCGCCTGCCAGCGCGTCGCGCCGTAGAGCCGGAACAGCTCCGCCAGGTTGCGGTCGGCGCTGTTCAGCCCGAGCACGGTGTTCGACAGCACCGGGAAGAAGGCGACGATCCAGGCGCAGATCAGCAGGCTCAGCGTGACGTCGTCCACCCAGATGAGGATCAGCGGCGCGATGGCGACGATCGGCGTGACCTGCAGCACCACCGCATAGGGGAACAGCGCCCGCTCCAGCAGCCGCGACTGCGCGAACAGCACGGCCAGCAGCCCGCCGAGCGTCACCGCCGCCAGCAGCGCCAGCAGCGCGATCTTCAGCGTCTCCAGCATCGAGCCGAACAGGATCGGCCAGTCGTCGATCAGCGCCGCCCAGATCGCCAGCGGCCCGGGCAGCACATAGGCCGGCACGGCGTAGAGGCGCACCAGGCCCTCCCAACCGATCAGGAACAGCACCCCCGCCAGCCCCGGCACCGCGCGGCCGAGCAGCCCGGCCACCGTCATGACCGGTCCGCCATGGCCCGGTCCAGCGCCTGCCGCGCCGGCCCCGCCATGGCGCGCTCCAGCGCCTCGCTCGCCGCCCGGCACATCGCGGCGTAGCCGGCGGAGGTGCGGAAGCCCGGCGGCCGCGGCGCCGGCGCGGCGATCGCCAGTTCCTCGGCGATCCGCCCCGGCCGCGCCGACATCACCAGGATGCGGGACGAGAGATAGACGCTCTCGAACACCGAATGCGTGACGAACACCACCGTCGTCGCCCCGCCGCGCGCCGACCACAGCGCCAGCAGATCGTCGTTCAGCCGGTTGCGCGTCAGCTCGTCGAGCGCCGCGAAGGGTTCGTCCATCAGCAGCAGCTCCGGCCGCGTCACCAGCGCGCGCGCCAGCGAGACGCGCATGCGCATCCCCCCGGAGAGTTCGCGTGGATAGGCACGCTCGAAGCCGGCCAGGCCGACATCCGCCAGGGCCGCCGCGGCCAGCGCCTGCTGCTCCGCCCGCGGCAGCGCGGCCAGGCGCAGCGGCAGGCGCACGTTGTCGAGCGCGCTCGCCCAGGGCATCAGCGTCGCGTCCTGGAAGACGAAGCCGATCCGGGGCCGCGCGCCGGCCATCCACTCCACCCGCCCGCCGCTCGGCTCGGCCAGCCCCGCCACCAGCCGCAGCAGCGTCGACTTGCCGCAGCCCGAGGGGCCGAGCAGGGAGACGAACTCGCCGGTGCCGATGCTCAGGTCGATGCCGGACAGCGCCTCGGTCCCGCTGGCGAAGCGCTTGCCGACGCCGCGCAGCGTGACGAGCGCTTCTCCCTCCCCCGCTCGCGGGGGAGGGCCGGGGTGGGGGTCAGCCGATCCACCCCCACCCAACCCTCCCCCGCAGGCGGGGGAGGGCTCTTCGGGATACCGCCCCGCCGGCGGCGTCACGCCCGCCCGATGCCCTTGTTCACCAGCGAGAGATCGAAGGCGCGGCGCCAGTCGAGACCGGCCGGCAGCACGCCGACCTTCGCCATCTCGGCATGGAAG
Organism: Acetobacteraceae bacterium; assembly: GCA_019750465.1. Lineage (GTDB taxonomy): Bacteria > Pseudomonadota > Alphaproteobacteria > Acetobacterales > Acetobacteraceae > JAIEOP01. The sequence goes on from JAIEOP010000431.1 coordinate 13,667, forward strand.
CCTCCCCAGCGCGCCTCGGTCATCGCGCCGATGCCGAGCGTCGCCGCATCGCCCGAGCGCACGATCCCCGCCTCGTTCATCATGCGGGTCCCGAATGCGATGACGTCGTCCGTCATCTCCGGGTTCTGCTGCTTGATCAGCCGGTTCGCCGCCGCCGTGTCGAAGCCCCCCGCCGGCCCCTTCAGGTACTGGTCCCAGCCCTGCATCGTGGCATCGACGAAGCGCCCGATGACCTCGCGCCGGTCGGCCAGGGTCCTGGCGCCGATGTTGATGGTGGTGCCGTAATTCTCGTAGCCCGCGTCGTGCAGCAGCAGCACCGCCGGGTCGATCCCGTGCTGGCGGATGGAGAAGGGCTCGCTGCCCAGGTAGCCCTGCTGCACCAGCATGCGGTCGGCCAGGAAGGGCTGCAGGTTGAAGGTGTAGGGCCGCACCTGGTCGTCGGAGAGGCCGTATTTCGCGCGCAGGAAGGGCCAGGCCGTGGCGCGCATCTCCGCGCCGAGCAGGATGGTGCGGCCGCGCAGCGCCTCGAACCGGTCGAAGCCGGTGTTCGGGTGCGCGATCAGCACCGACATGTCCTTCTGGAAGATCGCCGCGACGCAGAGGAAGGGGATGTTCTCCCGCACGAAGTTCAGCGCGACCAGCCCGTTGCCCATGGACATGTCGATCCGCCCGCCGAGCAAGAGCTGCGCCGGGTTCACCTGCGGCCCGCCGGAGCGCAGCTCCACCTCCAGCCGCGCGTCGCGGTAGAGGTTCGCCGCCTGCGCCTGGTAGTAGCCGCCATGCTCCGCCTGCGCCCGCCAGTTGGTGACGAAGGAGACCCGGTCCAGCCGCGGCTGGGCGCGCACCGTCCCGGGGACGGCGACCAGCAGCGGCGCCCCGGCGCCCGTGCCGAGCAGGCCGAGCGCGGCGCGGCGCGACACCACCCAGCGCCGGGTGCCGTGTGAATCCTGGTCCTGCTGCGCTGTCATCCCCGCCTCCCGTTCCTGCGCGGCGGAGGGTCGGCTGACCGCGCCACCATGCCCGCGCAACAAGGTGGCATGCGGGACAGAAGGCGCAAGCCGGTCCGGCGGGGAGCGGCGGCGCCTGCGCCTCAGCGCCGCGTGACGAGTGTCAGCAGCAGGGCGGTGCCCCTCTGCCCGCGACGGCGCAGACCTGCGCCCCGCCCCCTTGCGGGCCGGTCCCCGGCCGCGCAGGCTGGGCTGCCCGGTCGTGCCGCGACCGGTCCCGCCCGCCCCGCCAGGCCGCT
>JAIEOP010000101.1 GCA_019750465.1 Acetobacteraceae bacterium
GGGCCGCGGCGGCGCGCCGGGCGGCGCCCCCGGCGGAAAGGGCGGCGGACCGGCGGCCTCCGGCTCGACCACCGTTGAGATCGGCAATGCGGTGCAGCGCTTCCTGCGCGGCCAGGCGCGCGAGATCGAGATCGCCGCGCAGCCGGCCCGGCCGGTGCCGTTCAGCGACCTGCAGGGCATGGCTGCCGGCGGGCCGGACGCCCTGCAGCAGGCGCTGGGGCTGACGGTGACGACGCGGTAGGGGGCGGATGGCGGGGCCGGCCGCGGTGGCAGCCTGCCGCCGCGGCCGGTAGGATGGTGGGGAACGACGCGGGAGTGGCGCGGCATGGCACAGCTGACGATCCCCGACCTTGAGGAACCGCTGGAGACGAGCCTGCGCGAGCGTGCGGCGCGGCACGGGCGCCCGGTGGAGGAGGAAGTGCGGGCGATCCTGCGCGAGGCCCTGGCGCGCGAGGCGGCGCCGGAGGAGAATCTGTACGCGGCGATCCGCCGGCGCTTCGAGCCGCTGGGCGGCGTGGAGCTGGAGATCCCACCGCGCGAAGCCATGCGGGATCCGCCCGACGTCTCGCGGTGATCGTCCTCGACACGAATGTCCTGTCGGAGGCGATGCGCCCCAATCCCGATCCGCGCCTCGCCGCCTGGCTCGCCGCCCAGCCGCGCTCGCGACTCTGGGCCGCCAGCATCACCGAAGCGGAGATCCTGGTGGGTATCGCGCTGTTGCCGCCAGGGCAGCGCCGCGACGTTCTCGGCGCTCAAGCGAAGGCGATGTTCGAGGTGGACCTTGCGGGCCGCGTCCTGCCGTTCGGCCGGGACGCGGCCGCCGAATACGCGCGGATCTTTGCGGCCCGGCGGCGCGGCGGTCGGCCGATCGCACCTGCCGACGCGATGATCGCCGCCACCGCGCTGGCGGCCGGCGCGACGCTCTTCGCCACGCGCAACACCCGGGATTTCGAGGGTCTCGGCCTGCGGCTCCTCGATCCCTGGGCGGGCGCGGCGCCCTGACTGCTCCTACTCAGCCGCCGCCAGCGCGTTCGCCTGGTGCACCGCCAGCGCCGTCAGGTTGGCGATGCCGCGCGCCGTCACGCTCGGCACCAGCACGTGCACGGGCTTCTTCATCCCAAGCAGCGCCGGCCCCACCTGCAGCCCGTCGCAGGCCGCCTTCACCAGGTTGAAGGCGATGTTCGCGGCATCCAGCGTCGGGAAGACCAGCAGGTTCGCGGTCTCGGTCAGCGCGCTGCCGGTCACCGCGCGCGCCCGGATCGCCGGCACCAGCGCGGCATCGCCGTGCATCTCCCCGTCCACTTCCAGCGCCGGGTCGCGGGCGCGGATCAGCCCCAGCGCCCCGCGCATGCGCCGCGCCGTCGGCGCGTTCGACTGCCCGAAGGAGGAGTGCGACAGCAGCGCCACGCGCGGCGTGATGCCGAAGGCGCGCACCTGCTCGGCCGCCAGCAGGGTCATCTCGCAGATCTGCTCGGCCGTCGGCTCCACCAGCAGGTGGGTATCGACGAAGAACAGCGTGCCGTTCGGCACGATCACCGCCGAGAGCGCATAGACCCGCGACACGTCGGCGCGCATGCCGATGACGTCGAACGCATAGTGCCACTGGTTCATCCAGTTGCCGCTGCCGCCGACCAGCGCGGCGTCCACCTGCCCCGCTTCCAGCAGCACCGCGGCGGCCACCGTGGGGCGCGTGGCCAGCCGGCGCGCCGCCGCCTCCGGCGGTACGCCGCGCCGCTCCACGCGCTGCTGGTACAGCGTGACCAGCGGGTCGAAGACCTCCCGGTCCTGCGCCGGGTCGAGGATGCGCACGCTCTCGGAGAAGTCCATGCGCAGGCCCATCGCCTTCGCCCGCGCCTCGATGACCGCGCGGCGGCCGAGCAGCACGGGCTCGGCAATGCCCTCGTCCAGCACGGTCTGCACGGCGCGCAGCGTGCGCTCGTCCTCGCCCTCGGAATAGACGACGCGGCGCGGCTGCTGCCGGCGCGCCGCCTCGAAGACGGGTCGCATGAGGTAGCCGGAGCGGAAGACGAAACGCTCCAGGTCGCGCCGGTAGGCGGCGAAGTCGGCGAGCGGCCGGCGGGCGACGCCGCTGTCCATGGCGGCGCGGGCGACGGCCGGGGCGATCTCCAGGATCAGCCGCGGATCGAAAGGGCGGGGAATGATGTAGTCCGGCCCGAAGACCGGCGCCTGCCCGCCATAGGCGGCCGCCACGACCTCGCTTGCCTCGACCCGCGCAAGGGCGGCGATGGCATCGGCGGCGGCGACCTTCATCGCCTCGTTGATCGCGGTGGCGCCGACATCCAGCGCGCCGCGGAAGATGAAGGGAAAGCAGAGGACGTTGTTCACCTGGTTCGGGTAGTCGCTGCGGCCGGTCGCGACGATCGCGTCCGGCCGCGCGGCGGCGACGGCTTCGGGCAGGATCTCGGGCTCGGGGTTCGCGAGGGCGAGCACGAGCGGCTTCGGCGCCAGCCTGCCGAGCCACTCCGCCTTCAGCACGCGCGGCGCCGAGAGGCCGAGGAAGATGTCCGCACCGTCCAGCACCTCCTCCAGCGTGCGCAGGGACGTGTCCTGGGCATAGCGTGCCTTGTAGGGGTCCATGCCCTGCTGGCGGCCCGCGTGCACCAGGCCGTGGATGTCGCAGATCCAGATGTTCCCGCGCTTCAGCCCCATCTCGACGAGCAGGTCGAGGCAGGCGATCGCCGCGGCGCCGCCGCCGGTATTGACCAGCTTCACCTCCTCGATGCGCTTGCCCTGCAGCGCCAGGCCGTTGCGCACCGCGGCGGCGACGATGATGGCGGTGCCGTGCTGGTCGTCGTGGAAGACCGGGATCTGCATGCGTTCGCGCAGGCTGCGCTCGACCTCGAAGCACTCGGGCGCCTTGATGTCCTCGAGGTTGATGGCGCCGAAGCTGGGCTCCAGCGCGGCGATCACCTCGACCAGCCGGTCCGGGTCGCGTTCCTCGATCTCGATGTCGATGGAATCGATGCCGGCGAACTTCCGGAACAGGACCGCCTTGCCCTCCATGACGGGCTTCGAGGCCAGCGCGCCGATGGCACCGAGGCCCAGCACCGCCGTTCCGTTGGTGACGACGGCGACGAGGTTGCCGCGGGTGGTGTAGTCCCAGGCGGCATCCGGGTTGGCGGCGATCTCCTCGCAGGCGGCGGCGACGCCGGGGGAATAGGCGAGCGCCAGGTCGCGCTGCGTCGCCATGCGCTTGGTCGGCTCGACGCTCAGCTTCCCGGGGCGGGGCAGCCGGTGGTAGTCGAGCGCGGCGCGGCGGAAATCCTCATCCATCCGGTGGTCCCTCCGGCGGCGAGAATAGAGGCGAGCGGGGCGGGGCGCGACCGGCTCCGCCCGTTGCGGGATGTGCGCCCTGCCGGGCATGCGGCCGAACCGCTCGCGCGTACCGGGCGGCCGCCGGCCCTTGCCGATGAGGGGCCTCGCCGGACGGACGTGCCGGCGCGGAACGCGGACAAATGCCCCAGCCGGCGCCAGCGGCAGGCGGTGGGGGACGGACGCTCCGGCCGGACACGGGGCGGGGCGGGCGGGTCCTGCCCAGGGCCAGGATGCCCACGGCGCGCAAAGCGGACAAATGCCCGCGCACCGTGTGTCACGGGCATCGCCGGGCTGAGGCCGGGCGCGCAGGCGGGAGCGAGGCCGATGCGCGCGGCTCCTGCCCGCCTGGCGTGCGGCGGGCGCGCTGGCACGGGCTGGCCGGAAGGTGGGTGGTGCGCTGACGGCAGGAGCGGACACCGGCGGTGCTCCGAGAAGGGCGCGGGCTAGAACATAACAAGAACGATGTTGCCGTGCAAGAACAATCGGAGTGGCATCGGGGCAATCAGGTGAAGCGGCTTGGCGGACAGGCCGGCCTCTCCATGCCGTGCGCCTGCCCGACGCGCGCACCCCGGTTGCCCCGCGCAGCCCAGGATGGCCGGGGCCACCCCCGGACCCCATCCGGGGACCGGCCGTGACGTGGTGGGGCGCGCCTTCGGTGACATGAAGGCGCACACTCGATCGCTCAGGCGCGGCATGACGGCGGGCGGAAGGTGGTTGCGCCGGCGCCACGGGCGGCAGCGGTTCACGCCGGCTGCTCCCCAGCCCGAGACTCCGGGTTCCGCCTTTCCGACGACGGCCCTACGCTCCGGCCCGCGCCGGCGCTGCGCCGAAGGGAGGACCGACCATGCCCGACACAGCCCTGCCGCCCGGGGAGGGTCAGGTTTCCCTCGCCCTGCTCACGGAGATCTCGGCCTCGTTCAACAGCCGCGACGTGGACCGCATCGCCGCCCACTTCACCGAGGATGCGGTGTTCTTCATGGCCTCCGGGCCGGAGCCGGTGGGGCGCACGATCCGCGGCCGGGCGGCGATCCGGAAGGTGCTGGCGGACCGGTTCAAGATCATCCCCGACATGCATTGGGGCATCGAGCACGAGTATGTCTGCGGCGACCGCGCGGTCTCGGTCTGGCGCGTCACGGGCCGGGGCTCGGACGGCACGGTGCTGGATTGCCGCGGCTGCGACCTCTACGAGTTCCGCGGCGGGCTGATCTGCCGGAAGGACACCTTCTGGAAGATGGTGCGGCCGGACCCGGTGGGGCGGTCGGCCCTGCTGCCCTGACCTCAGCAGCCGATCCACGCACCGCGGCCCGCGCGGCGCTACTCGAGCCGGGCGCCGGAGATGCGGACCAGCTCGGCCCATTTCGGGATCTCGTCGGCGACGAAGCGCGCCGCCTCCTCCTGCCCCATGGCTACCGGGATGGAGCCCATCTCCTCGATCCGGCTGCGCATGGCCGGCTGGCTCATCACCGCCACCGCCTCGCGCGCGATGCGCGCCACCGCCGCCGGCGGCGTGCCCGCCGGCGCGAACAGGCCCTGCCACGACGCCACCTCGAAGCCCGGAAGGACCTCGCCTATCGAGGGCAGGTCGGGATACAGCGGATGCCGCTGCCGCGTGGTGGCGCCGAGCGGCCGCATCTTGCCGTCCCTGATGTAGGGCAGCACCTCGATCAGCGGGCTGGCCAGCAGCTGCAGCCGCCCCGCGACCAGGTCGAGCGCCGCAGGCGCGCCGCCGCGGTACGACACATGCGTCATCTCCAGCCCCGCCAGGTGCGCCAGCAGCGCCCCCGCGATGTGCTGCGAGCTGCCCACCCCCGCCGAGCCGTAGCTGATCCGCCCTGGATTGGTCCGGGCGTAGGCGATGAACGCCTGCAGCGTGGCCACCGGCACCGCAGGGTGCACCGCCGCCATGTTCGGCGAGATCGCCACGATCGCGACCGCCGCGAAGTCGCGCAGCGGGTGGTAGGACAGGTTGGGGTGCATCGCCGGCGCGGCCGCCATCGGCGTGTTCGTCCCCATCAGCAGCGTGTAGCCGTCCGGCGGGCTGCGGGCGACGTGCTCCGCGCCGATCGTGGCACCCGCGCCGGTGCGGTTCTCGACCACCACCGACACGCCGAGCGGCCCGGACATCGCTTCCCCGACCAGGCGCGCCATGGTGTCCGTGGCCCCGCCTGGCGCGAAGGGCACGACAAAGCGGATCGGCCGGTCCGGCCGCCATTCCGCCTGTGCCCGGGCGCGCACGGGCGCCAGCGGCGCAGCCGTGAGCCCGACGAGGATGCCGCGGCGTCGTTGCATGGGCTGCTCCCTCTCCCCCGAGGGCGCTGCGCGCCCCTTCCGGCGTTCGCCGCGCGGGTGCGGCCGGCGGCGGTACGGGATCAGGCTACCGCAACGGGCGAACGCCGTGCCACCGCGGCGTGAAGGCGCGCGGCCTCGGAGGTCCGGAGAGGGTTCGAGGCTTCGGGATGGTGCGGTCGAGAAGAGTCGAACTTCCACGGGGTTTCCCCCACCAGCACCTCAAGCTGGCGCGTCTACCATTCCGCCACGACCGCACAGGGCACCTTGGCGCGCGTTGCCGCGCGACGTAGGAGGCGCGGCGTATAGCCGATGACCCATCCCCCAGCAACCGCCGCGCCGCCGCCGCCATCGCCGCGGGGCGGTCCCGAATGGCGCATCGCCGAGGGGCTGACCCCCTACCCCGAGGCGCTGGCGGCCATGCAGGCGCGGGTCGCAGCCATCCAGGCCGGCACCGCGCCCGAGCAGGTCTGGCTTGTCGAGCACCCGCCGACCTACACCGCCGGCACCTCCGCCCCGCCGGAGGGGCTGGTGGAGGCGCGCTTCCCGGTCTTCCAGGCCGGGCGCGGCGGGCAATGGACCTATCACGGCCCGGGGCAGCGCACCGCCTATGTCATGCTCGATCTGGCACGGCCGCACGGGGCGGCGCCGGCGCGCGACGTGCGGGCCTATGTGCACGGCCTCGAGGACTGGCTGATCGGCGCGCTGGACCGCTTCAACATCCGCGGCGAGCGCCGCGAGGGGCGGGTCGGCATCTGGGTGGTGGACCGTGCCCGCGGCACCGAGGACAAGATCGCCGCCATCGGCGTGCGCGTGACGCGCTGGGTGAGCTGGCACGGGGTGGCGCTGAACGTCGATCCCGACCTTGGGCATTTCGGCGGGATCGTTCCCTGCGGCGTCGCCGGGCACGGGGTGACCAGCCTGCACCGGCTGGGCATCCCGGCGAGCATGGCGGAGGCCGATGCGGCGCTGCACGCGGCCTGGGACAGGGTGTTCGGCGGCTGAAGGCGCTGCCGCCGGTGGCTCCCCCGACCCGATTCGCGGTTCAGGCCGCCGCCACCTCCACCCGCAGGTCGTTGTAGCAGCACCCCTCCGAGAGGTCGGCACGGTCCGTCGCCGAGACCAGCGCGCTGATGGTCTGACCCGTCGGCGCCGTCGCCAGCCAGGCGCCCTTCTCCGACGCCACGACCCCCGGCGGCACCTGATCCGTCACGCCAAGCGGCAGCAGCACCTCGCCGAGGGCGTTCCACACGCGTACGCGCGCGCCCGTCGCCAGCCCGCGCGCCGCGGCATCGGTGGGGTGCATCAGCAGCGGCGGCACCTCCTCTGCCCGGCCGCCGGCGCCGAACAGCGTCGAGGAGATGCGCTTGTCGGAGGCCGGGGAGATCAGCGCCAGAGGGAAGGGCTCGCCCTCCCGCCGCCCGCGATAACCCGGCAGCCGCGCTGCCGGGCCCCAGCGCCCGGCCAGGACCTCCGAGGCCAGTTCCACCTTGCCGGACGGCGTCGCGGGCATGACGGTATCGAACAGCGCCAGCGGCCGTCCGTCCGGCGTCTCCATCCGCAGGGCCCGGTCGGTAGGCAGGGCGCTCGGGCGGTGCCCCTTCAGCCGCGCATCAGCCGCGTCCACGGCCTGGTCCATCAGCGCGGCGTCGTCCTCGGCGAAGAGGGGCTCGTCGAAGCCGAAGCGGGCGGCGAGGCGGCGGAAGATCTCGGTGTTCGGCAGCGATTCGCCGAGCGGCGGGATCACCGGCTCGGCCCGCTGCAGCCAGTGGTGGCCATAGGCGGCATAGAGGTCGTGCACCTCGTACTGCGTCGCGGCCGGCAGGACGACGTCGCAGTACGTCATGCTCTCCGTCATCTGCACCTCGATGCCGAGGGTGAAGATCTCCTCGCGCAGCAGGCCGCGGCGCAGGCGGTTCTGCTCCGGGTGCACGACGATCGGGTTGTGGTTGTAGATCACCAGCGCGCGGACCGGCGGGTCGACGTCGTCCTCCGTCAGGTGCCGGCCCACGTCGAGGATGTTCAGCGTGCGCGTCCCGGGCGGCAGCAGGTCCGGCCGCGCCAGCCGCGCCGGCGTCTTCGGCACCGAGAAGCCGGCGCCGAGCACGAGGCCGCTGCGCGCATCGAGCCGCCCCAGCAGCGCCGGCAGCGCGATGGCGGCGCGGATGCCGGAGCCGCCGTTGCGCCCGCGCTCCAGCCCGTTGCCCGGGGCCATGACCAGCGGATCGGCCTCCGCCATCCAGCGCGCGAGCGTCAGGATGCCGGCCTCGGCCAGGCCGCATTCCGCCGCGGCGCGCGCCGGCGTCCAGGGCTCGGCCGCGGCCATGAACTCGTCATAGCCATGGACGTGGCGGGCGATGAACGCCGCGTCGTGGGCGCCGAGGTCGCGCAGCGCCAGCGCCAGGGCGAAGCCCAGCACCACATCCGTCCCCGGGCGCAGCTGCAGGTGCAGGTCCGCCTGCTCGGCGATCTTGGTCCGCAGCGGATCGACCACGGCCAGCCTGCCGCCCTTGCGGCGCGCGATGCTGATCTGGCGCACCAGGTGCAGGTTGGTCACCGTGGCGTTGTTGCCCCAGACCAGGTTCAGCCCGGCCTCGCCCGCCGCCTCCGGCCCGATGCCGGGCACCGCGCCATAGGTGCCGACCCAGGCCTCGCTGCGCACGCCGCCGCACATGGAGCGGCGGAACAGCTGGCTGGCCCCGAGCCGGTGGAAGAAGCGCAGCGACATGCTGTCGCCCGAGAGCATGCCGTGCGGGCCGGCATAGTTCAGCGGCAGCACCGTCTGCGGCCCGTGCGCGGCGATGGCGGCGGTGATGCGGGCATGCGCCTCGTCGATCGCCTCGGCCCAGGAGATGCGGCGGAACTCGCCCGATCCGCGCGGCCCGACGCGGCGCAGCGGGTGCAGCAGCCGGCCCGGGCCGTGCACGAAGTCCCCGGTGTGGTGGGCCACCTTGTTGCAGATGACGCCCGCCGTGTACGGCAGCGCACCGGAGCCGCGCACCTTGGTGATGCGGCCGGCCTCGACGGTGACGGTCAGGCTGCAGGTATCGGGGCAGTCCAGCGTGCAGACGCTGGCGTGATCGAGAGGCGGCATGGGCGTCGCTCCTCCGGCGGCGCCGTGGAGCCTAGCCCCTCTGGTGCCGCCGCGGAAACCCCGCGCCGAGGATCAGCCGGATTCGCCCCTGGTCACGGTGGCGGTGGGGCTGCGCGGCGCGTGGTCCCCGGTGACGTTGCCGGGCGGGCGCCCCGTGGCGTTCGGCGGCGGCAGGTGGTGATCCGCGGTGACCTGCCAGCCCTCCGCCGCAAGCGTCTCAAGCATCATCTCGTGGCGGTCGTTGCCATGCTCCGCCAGCACCGCGCCATCGGCATCCAGCAGGTTCGTGCCATAGTCATCGGTCCGCAGCAGCCGCTGCGTGCCATTCCTGTCCAGCCTCGTCTCGCGCATCCGGGGCGAACGCGGCACGCCCTGCTCGGTTCAGACATCCGCCCGGATTCCGGCGCGCCGGATGATCTCGCCCCATTTCGCCTGCTCGCGCGCCAGGAAGGCGTCGCCCTCGGCCGGGCTGTTCAGCACCAGGTCGAAGCCAAGCTCCGCCAGCCGCGCCGCGTTCTCCGGCACCCGGGCCGAATGGGTCAGCGCGTCGTGCAGCCGCTGCACGGGACCGTCCGGCGTTGCCCGCGGCAGCGCCAGCATGACCCAGGTATAGACATCGTACCCGGCCAGCCGCGGGTCGCTCTCCGCCATCGTCGGCAGGTCCGGGAAGGCGGCCAGCCGCCGCGTCACCAGCGAGGCCAGCGGCCGCACCGCACCGGAGCGGATATGCGGCGTCACGCCCGGCACGTCGCCGAACACCATCTGCACCTCGCCGCCCAGCAGCGCCGCCATGGACGGGCCGGTGCCGCGATAGGCGATGTGCTGGATCTCCGCCCCCGTCATCAGGTTGTAGAGCGCGCCGCCGACATGCAGCGGCGTGCCGTTGCCGGCCGAGCCGAAGTTCAGCCTGCCCCGGTTCGCCGCCGTCCAGGCATGGAAGCCCGCGATGTCCCGCGCCGGCGCGTCCGCACGCACCACCAGGACATAGGGCACCGTCCCCAGCACGCTGGCGACGCGCAGCGAGGCCGCGGTGTCGAACGGCACCGGGTCCATCGCCAGCGGCGCCATCATGATCGATATCGAGCCCATCAGCGCCGTGTAGCCGTCCGGCCGCGCCCCGATGACGCTGCGCGTGCCGATGGTGGAGCCGGCGCCGCTGCGATTCTCCACCACCGCGGGCTGGCCGAGCCGCTCGCCCATGCGGGGGGCGACGATGCGCGCGGCGATGTCGGGCGAGCCGCCGGGGGCGAAGGGCACGACCAGGGTCACGGGCCGTTCCGGCCAGGCGGTCTGGGCCAAGGCGAGCCCGGGCAGCGCCAAGGTCGTGGCAAGGACGGAGCGGCGGCTGGGCATGGGCGTTTCCTCGCGCGAATGGCGCCCGCATCCTGCCGCAATCCGGCGCGGCCCGCGACGGTTCCCGGAGGACGGGCATCACGCCCCTGCGCCAGGCCATTGGTCCGCGGCGCGCAACGCGCCGAATGCCAGCGCCGCGCCTGAGCGGGCGATCAGCGCTTCGATCACGGCCAGTCCGCGCTTGTGCGCCGTCCAGGCCGATGGCACGGCGAACTCCCAGTCCACGCCGCCCAGGTCCTGCTCCAGCACGAAGCCGAAGGCCTGCAGGGCGTTGCCCTTGCGCGCCACCACCAGCTTCCAGTAGCGGCGCGGGATCTTCACGGAAAGGCGCCTGCCGACGTCGTCCACGCCATGGAACACGCGGTCCTGCGGGTCGAGCACCGGGCCGGCGAAGACGCAATACGGCTCGCCCTCGCCTTCATCGCCGATCAGGTTCTCCAGCCTGCCCCACGTGCCGCCCTGCTGCGAGCGGTTGAATCCCAGGACCTGCGGGCTGCAATTCGTGGTGTGGTAGGTGTCGCCATTGGCCCGGCGCACCGCCTCCCAGCTGTCGCCCCAGGCGACGTCGTCGCGCCGCACGAGGTGACCCTTGTCGAAGGCGTTGCGGTCCCTGGTGAAGAACTGGTCGGGCAGTTGCGCGTCCTGCGCGATGCGCTCGTCCGTGATCCACCGCTCGCTGTCGTTCTTGCCCAGGCCGGTCAGCGCCTCGCGCGTATAGCTGCGTCCGGCCTCGGGCTTCTGCGATGCCTCGCGGTGATCGACGTTCGATGCCGTCACCAGCGCCAGCCGCCGCGCGCGGTGCATCGCGAGCGAGAAATTGTGGTAGGGGATCACGTGCCCGCCGCCGGCCAGCAGCGCGCAATGCGCCGCCGGCTTGTCGATCGCGGGGAAGGGCACGAGCCGCGCCTGCAGCACCTTGCGCCGCGCCGCGTCCGCGGTTCCCAGTTCCTCCCGCTCCGCACGCGTCAGCAGGAAATCCGTCTGGTAGCCGCGGCGGTTGCCGTAGCCGCCGAGGTCGATCCAGGGAATTCGCAGCGCCTCCGCGGCGCCCGCGCTGGCTGGCGCCGGCGCGGCCAGAGGCGAGGCGGGCGCGGCGGCGGCGGCGGCGGTGCTGGGCACTGCGCCACCGCCCGGCGCCCCCACCAGGCCCCCGATGTGGATGTCGATCGAGAGCGGCAGCACGAGCCGGGCGCCGCCAGGGATGGGTTGCAGCGCAGGCTGCGCCGACGTCATGACGGGGACCGGGCCGGACCCCGCCGCGGCCGATCCAGCCTCGGCCCGGCCGGTCGTGCGCTCCACCGGCGCCTCGGTCCGCGCCGCCGCAAGGAACTCGCCGGTCAGGGCCGCTGCCGCCGAGCCCTCCGCCCCGCCGCGCTCGACCCGCTCCACGATGCGGCTGACCCGCACGCCGGCATTGGCGATCCAGTCGATCTCCGAATCGTCGGTGTCGTCATCCGCCACCCCTCCGTCGCGCCGGAGCCAATCGCCCGCGGCATTCTTCCGCGGCACGCCGGAGCGGTGCAGCCCGACCGCCTGCCAGCTGTCGTTCAGCACCGGCGCGCCGGAGGAGCCCGGCGCGGTGTCGCAGGCATACCAGAGCACCGGGTCGTCGATCTTCAGCAGCCGGTTCTCCCGCACGGAGACCTGCTTCGAGAGGCCGGTCGGATGCTGGATGATGGTGACGAACTCGATCTCTGCGTTGATCTTCGCCAGCTCCTTGTTCAGCCGCAGCCAGCCATAGCGTTCGAGCGGCACGCCCGCCCCGGCCGCCGGCTGCGGATCGAGCGCGACCAGCGCGAAATCCAGCGCCGCATCCGCGAGGAAGAACGCGCCGGGCAGCAGGCGGAATTGCGTCGTCGGCCGCGGCCGCCCCAGGATGTCGAGCTCGTGGTCGAACTGCGCCAGCGCCTGCGCCGCGGTGGCGGCGTCGGGCAGCACGTGGTGGTTGGTGATCAGCAGCGTCGGCGCCACCTTGAAGCCGGTGGCGGTGCCAAGCTCCCGCCCCGCGCCGTCGCGCAGCACCACGCGGCAGACCGCGCGGGCGGCCTCGATGCCGCGCTCCAGGTAGTTGACGTCGACGAGATCGTTGGTGCCGAGCATCCGTTCCTGCTCGGTGCGCGAGGGCCGCCGGCCGCCCTCCGCCAGGTGCGCCCCGCGGGCGGCGATCCGGGCAGCCGGGAGCCTGGCCGCCATGCTGGCGTCCGGAGCGGGGCCGGCGCGCAGGGCCTCGGCACGCCGCAGAACGGCCTCGGGGATGGCGCGGCTGTCGCGCTCGGCCACCGCGCGCAGAGTTTCGATCTTCATGGCGCCGCCTCCCAGTCGTTGCATATCCGGGCACAGCGCAGCAGCGGCCGCTTTCCGCCGTCATCCCCCATTCAGGCGAGGCGCGCCGCTACTCCACCCGCGCGCCGGATTCGCGCGCGGCCTGCGCCCAGCCCGGCGCATCGGCGCGGAGCTGCGCGGCGAACTGGTCCGGGCCAAGGCCGGTCGGGATCAGCCCCATCTCGCGGAGCCGCTGCCGCCCCTCCGGCGTGTTCAGCACGGACAGCACGGCATCGGCGAAGTGCCGCACGATCGCGAGCGAGGTGCCGGTGCGGAACACCAGGCCGTTGAAGCCGAGCTGCGTCAGCCCGCCGCCGAAGCCCTGCTCGAGGAAGGTCGGCACCTCGGGCAGGGTCTCCAGCCGCGCCGGGCCGGTGACCGCCAGCGCGACCAGCCGCCCGTCGCGGATCTGCGGGACGCTGACCGCCTCGTCGTTGATCGACAGGAAGGCATTGCCCGCCACCACGTCCAGCACCGCCGGCGCCGAGCCGCGATAGGGCACGTGCGTCATCTGCACCCCCGCCGCCCGCTCCAGCATCGAGCCGTAGAGGTGGCTCGCCGAGCCGATGCCGAAGCTGGCATAGGTCAGCTCGCCCGGGCGGCGCCTGGCCAGGGCGATCAGCTCCCCCAGCGTCTTCAGCCCACGATCGGGCCGCACGGTCAGCACCAGCGCGGCGGTGCCGAACTGCACCGCCGGCATCATGTCGCGCTGCGTGTCGTAGCCCGGATTGGCGTGGATGATCGGGTTGATCAGCGTGGTGGAGGCGTTGACGTAGAGCACGGTGTAGCCGTCCGCCGGCTGGCTGAGCGCGAACTGCGTGCCGATCATGCCCTGCGCGCCGGCGCGGTTGTCCACGACCAGCGGCTGCGGGAGGACGCCGCGCAGCCGCTCGGCCAAGTAGCGGGAAACGATGTCGGTCTGCCCGCCGGGGGGATAGGGGGCGATAAGGCGGATCGGGCGTGCGGGCCAGTCCGCCACGGCGTCCTGGGCGCGGGCGGCGGTGGCCGCGAGGGCAAGGGGCGCGGCGGCGAGAAGGGCGCGGCGGGGGAATCGGGGCATGGACGTTGGGCCTCCCGGCGGTGAGTCGGGGGGTCATGCCAGAGGTTGCGGTGGCGGGCGAGGCGCTGCCCCGCGCCCCGCCAGCGGGCCGTCCCGGGCACCCTGCCAGGGCGCCCGGTGCCGCGGATCGCCGGCGGGTTCGCCGGGGCGAGGTCATGGGGCGGAAACCCGCGGGATACCGGCCCCGGACATGGGCCGGGGCGCCCCGGGGACGCGGGTTTCGGACATATCCGGGGCGCGCGGGGACGCGGGTCTCGGGCATGTCCAGGTCGGGGCATCGATGGCCGGCTTGGGGCGAATTCCGGCCCGACCCCAGGGCGGGCACGGCGGCCACCGAGCGGCGTGGCGGGACGACGCGGCACGAGGGAGGAACCTGAGCCGGGACCATGATGACCTCGCCAGGGAGGATCTTGAGGATACCGGAACGGACGCGGTCGGAACAAGGAATTTCTTCTTGTTCCGCTCCTGCCAGCCCGCGGTGGCGCTGTCCCGATGGCGGCCGCCCGGCGCCGGTTGCGGCGCGCTAAAGGCCGGGCAGCCGCGCCACGGCGGCATCGATGCGCGCGGCGATGCCGGTGGCGGCGAGGGCCTCGCGGATGGCGCGGCGCTGGGTGGTGAAACAGGCGCCCTCGCGCAGCGGCACCGCCGCCGCCACCCGCTCCGCCTCCGCCGCCAGCGCGGCGAGGTCGCGGTGCAGCGGATCGCGCGCGTCGTATTCCGGAATTGGCAGTTCCCACATGAGGTTGTCGAAGTGCCGGGCGCCGCCCTGTCCCCTGGGTTGCATCGCCTCCATTCGCAGGCGGAGCCGTCCGCTGTCGAGGATGGCTGCGAGGAAAAGCGCCTCCACGCGCGACCGCGCCGGCGCCCAGCAGGCCATGTGGTCGATCGCGCCGACCTCGCGGCCGAGGCCGTCCACGATCAGGCGGGCGAGGTCCACGCGCACCGCCTCGTGCCCGGGCCGCCGGGCAAGCCGGGTGGCGATGCCGGGCAGGGTGTCCCGGCGCCAATTATCGGGCATTCGCGGACCATGGGCCGGCACCGGCCGTTGCGCAAGCGATGGTGAGGGGCGCAACTCGGGTGGTCGCGCTATGCTGGCGCCATGCGACATGCCCCTGAGCAAGCCGACCTCTTCGCGCCCGCGGCGGCTGAACCCGCGACGGAGATCGAGGTGGATGCGGCCTTCATCGAGGATCGCCGGCGCGAGCTGCAGGCCCTGCTGGACAAGGCGCGCAGCGCGGTGCGGCTGCCTTGGAAGGATGTCGCCCAGGCCTGGCTGGCGGAGATGCGCTTCGACGGACTGCTGCGCTGGCTGCCGGAGGCGGAGGCAGCGCCCCTGCGCGATGCCTTCGCGGCCGAGCTCGACCGGCTCTACGCGCGGGAGGCACCCGCGGGCGAAGCTCCGGCGGATTGATGGCGGGGTCCGGGGGCCGGCGGCCCCCGGACGGCCGCTACCGCCCCCGCGTCAGGAAGGCCGGCGCGCTGTCGCGGAAGTCGCCCTCGCGCCAGCTGCGGTCCCTGCGGCCCTCGCCGCGGCTCGCCTGCTCCGGCGTGCGGCGCCGGGC
>JAIEOP010000456.1 GCA_019750465.1 Acetobacteraceae bacterium
GGGCCGGCCGTGCGGGACGCGCGCGGGCCGGCGGTGCGGGACGTGCATGGGGCGGCAGCGCGGGAGGCGCGCGCCGGGACGGTGGCGCGGGTCGGGGATCCGGCCGAATGACGACCTACTGGCTGACGCTGGCCGCGGCGATCTGCACCTCCCTCGTCGGACAGGTGCTGCTGAAGGCCGGCGCCACCGGCGATGGCGGGTTCCTGACCCAGCTGTTCCGGCCAACGACCGTCATCGGGTTGGCCGCCTATGGCGGCGCGGCACTGCTCTACATCGTGGCGCTGCGCAAGATCCCGATGAGCGTGGCGCTGCCCTGCACCGCCGCGAGCTACGTCGTGATCGCGTTGATCGGCCACCTGGCGTTCGGCGAGGCGCTCGGGCTGCAGAAGGTTGCCGCCATCCTGCTGATCTCCGGCGGCGTCGTGCTGCTGGCGGCGAGCGCGTGACGCAGGCGGCGCGGCCGCCACGGATCAGCTGCGGCGTGCTCGTCACGGACGGGGACGCGCTGCTGATCGGGCGCTTCAGCGGCCTCGCGCTCTGGGACATCCCGAAGGGCTTGGCCGATCCGGGCGAGGACCTTGCCGCCGCCGCCGCACGGGAGCTGCGCGAGGAGACGGGTCTCGTGGTGCCGGTCGCCGCGCTGCGGCCGCTCGGCGGGGTACGGCGCTACCGGCCCTGCAAGGATCTGGCGCTGTTCCTGTGGCCGATGGTCGCGGGCGGCATGCCGGACCCGGCGGCGCTGCGCTGCGCCTCGCGCTTCCGCACACGCGACGGGCGCTGGCTGCCGGAGTTCGACGCCTTCGCCGTCGCACCCTGGGAGGAGGCGCTGTCCCGGTTCGGCGCGAACATGCGCCGCATCCTCGACGCCGTGCGGCTGGAGCCGGAATGGCGTCACGCCTGGGCCACCGCGCCGGCAACGCCATGATCCCACCGCACCGGGTTGTCCTCGCCGCCGCGCTGCTGCTCGGCGCCGGCTGCGCCATCCCCACGCCGCCGCCCGCCTGCCCCAATGGCACCGAAGCGGCGCGCGAGCTGACGGCCTGGTTCGGCCTGCACTCCGCAGCGGGCGGGCGGGAATTGACCGAGGCGGAGTGGCAGGGGTTCCGCGACCGCGTGCTGGTGCCCGCCTTCCCGCGGGGCTCCACCGTCACCCCCGGCCGCGGCGCCTGGCGCCACGCCGATGGGCGGATCGGCCATGAGGCCACGCGCGTGCTGACTGTGCTGGTCCCGGCGGCGGAGGAGGCGACGGCACTGGCCCGGCTGCGCGCGGCGATCTTGGCCTACCACGACCTTCACCCCCAGGAAGCCGTGGGCGTCGCCACCCGCCCCGCCTGCGCGCTCGGCCTGTTCTGACGTCGCGCTAAGCAGGCTTTCATGGCTTGGCCCACACATTGTGTGGTCCAATCCATTGTAGCGAAAGCCTGCTTAGGTTTTTTGTCGTGCGCAAACCTCCAGAGGTTTGCTTAGAGCGTATTGCGCTCGCATGCGCTCACGCAACACGCTCCAGCCTTTGCCGGGCCGCGGGATTTAGCGTTTGCGGCGACTCTGCCTCAACGCATCCCGCTCTATCCCGGCCTGATGTCGAAGCGGCGGATAACGTCGCGCCACTTCGCGGCCTCGGCCGCGATCAGCGCCGCGAACTCGGCCGGCGTCGAGGCCTCGGCAGGGGTGCCGAAGCCGGCGAAGACGGCCGCCACCTCGGGCCGCGCCAGCACGCGCCGCGTCGCCGCGGCCAGCGTCGCCAGCACAGGCGGCGGCACGCCCGCCGTAGTGACCAGGCCGTAGTAGATGATCGCCTGCGCCGCCGGCAGCCCGGCCTCCGCGACGGTGGGCACCTCGGGCAGGCTCGGCAGCCGGCGCGGTCCGGTTACCGCCAGCGCGCGCAGGCTGCCGGCCGCCAGCAACCCCACCAGCGGCGGCAGGCCCGAGAACACCATGTCGAGCCGTCCGGCCAGCAGGTCGTTCGCCATTTCCGCGTTGCCGCGGTAGGGCACGTGGGTGATCTCCACGCCCGCCGCCGCGGCGAAGGCGGCGCCGGCCAGATGATTCGTGGAGCCCACGCCGGAGGAGCCATAGGTCAGCGCCCCGGGACGGGCACGGGCGAGCGCCACCACCTCCGCGACGGAGCTCGCCGGCAGCGCCCGCCCCACCGCCAGCAGGTTCGGCCCGATCGCCAGCAGCGACACCGGCGCGATGTCGGCCACCGGGTCGAAGGGCATGGACGGCAGCAGGAAGGGGTTGATCGAGAGCGGCCCCGGCGTGCAGACGGCCAGCACGTGCCCATCCTTCGGCGCCTTGGCGACCACGTCGATCGCCAGGTTGCCGCCGGCGCCGGCACGGTTCTCGACGATGACGGGCTGGCCGAGGATCTCGGTCAGGGCGGGTGCGATGGCGCGTCCCATCAGATCGACCGTGCTGCCCGGCGAGAAGGGGGCGATCAGCCGGATCGGGCGCGTCGGGAAGGCGGGCGCCTGGGCCTGCGCCAGGGCGGGAACCAGCGCCGGCAGCAGGAGCGCGGTGCGCCGGAGGATCACCGCTTCAGCCCCAGCTCGCCGGCGACGTCGTTCAGGATGCGGCGCGACTGGAAGCGCCAGCCCTGCGGCGTGCGCACCACCTCGTCCTCGTAGGTCCCGGCGATCGCCAGCAGCGGGCCGGACGCGCTCTCCCGCACCATCAGGAAGTTCGACTTCACCCGCGCCGCGTCGCCCGCCAGCGCGATGACGATGTTGCTGGTCAGGTGCCGCCGCGCGGGTCCCTCGCCGCGCACGGGGACGATGCTGCGCACGAGCTCCGCGATCGCAGCGGGGCCGCGCGCCTTCGGCAGCCGTTCCGGTCCCCATTCGGCGGTGTCGGTGAACAGCGCGCCGAATTCCTCGAAGCGGCATTCATCCAGGCGGAAGCAGTATTCCGCCAGCAATTCACGGATCGCCTCGCGATCTTCCAGCGCGCCGGTCATGCCTATCCCCGCCTATTCCGCCCGGATGTTCGCGTCGCGCACCACATTGCCCCAGCGCGCGTATTCCGCGGCGATGGCCTGCGTCAGCGCCTCGCGCGGCCCGCCCTCCGGCTCGCCGCCGAGCTGGCGGATGCGGTCGACCACATCCGGCAGCGCCAGCACCGCCGCAACCTCGCGGTGCAGCCTGTCCAGGATCGGCGCGGGCATGGCGCGCGGCGCGAACAGCGATCCCCAGAACATCACCACATGCCCGGGTAGCGTCTCCGCGAAGGTCGGCACGTCGGGCAGGATCGCGCTGCGTTGCGCGCCGCTGACCGCGATCGGGCGGAGCTGCCCGGAATCGACGAAGCTGCGCGCGGAGACGGTGCCGTCATGCGCAAAATCCACGTCGCCGCGCACCAGCGCGGTCAGCGAGGGCGCGTTGCCCGTATAGGGCACCAGGGTGAATTCGGTGCCGGTCTCGCGCTGGAACAGCGCCATGGTCAGGTGGTTGATCGCGCCCGTGCCGGGGTGGGAGACGGTCAGCCGACCCGGCCGCTGCTTCGCCGCCTCGATCATCGCCGCGACCGTGCGCACGGGGTGGTCGGGGCGCGTCAGCAGCAGCATCGGCGCCGACTGCGCCATGATCACCGGGGCGAAGTCGCGCACCGGGTCGAACGTCGCGCTGCGGTTCACCAGCGGCGCGATCAGCGTTGAGTTGGAGGTGTACATCAGGGTCGCGCCATCCGGCGCGCTGCGCGCGACCAGCTCCGCCGCCACGAGGGTCGCCGCGCCGGGGCGGTTCTCCACCAGAAAATTGCTGCCCGTGCCGCGCTCGTTCAGCCTGCCGACCAGCAGGCGCGCCACGATGTCGTTCGCCCCGCCCGGGGCGAAGCCGACGACGACGCGCACCTGGCGCGGCAACGCAGCCTCCTGCGCCGCCGCCTGCCGCGCCGCCAGCAAGGCGGGCGGACCGAGCAGCGCAGCCCGGCGTCCGATGGCGGTCATGGGGGTTCTCCCGGCTGTGCCGGGAGGATGCTCCCGGGAAAGCGGCGGCCATGCAATGGGCGGCCCGCCCGGGTGGGGCGCTCCCTCGCCCCGCCGCCGGTTGCGCGTGCAGCTCCGCCGCCACCGGCGCTCGATCGACGGTCGGCTGGCCCACGCGCTTGACCGAGCCGGTCGGGAAGCCGAGGTCGTTCTCGATGCGGGCCGAGGCGCCGGCGCCGAATACCATCACGGCGAGCCCTTCGGAGGCCACATCGACGGAAGCGGCCAGCACGGCCGGGTGGCGGCGAGCACGCCGCAGCGCGTTGCAAACCGGCCAAGACCAGGCTTGCCGGCCGCGTGGAGGCATCGGCGCAGTACGCGCCAATGGTGGCGCCGTGCCTGCCCGGGGCGGGGGCTGACACGGCGTGCACCCCTCCGGCAGCGGGCGGCAACGGCCCATGCGCGCGAAGCGCGGCATCCGGGGCGGATGCAGTGGCCCTACAGCAGGCCGTCGCGCCGGAAGCTTGTCCAGCGCCCGTTGCCGAGGATCAGGTGATCGTGCAGCGCGATGCCGAGCACGGTTGCCGCCGCCTTCACCTCCTGCGTCATCTCAATGTCGGCACGCGATGGCGTGGGATCTCCCGAAGGGTGGTTGTGCACCAGGATCAGCGCCGTGGCGTGCAGCTCGAGCGCGCGCTTCACCACCTCCCGCGGATAGACCGGGGTGTGGTTCACCGTGCCGCGCGCCTGCGCCTCGTCGGCGATGAGGCGGTTCCTGGAATCGAGGAACAGCACGCGGAACTGCTCGATCTTCTCGCGCGAGATCGCCGCGGCCAGGTAGTCCATCAGGCGATCCCAGTTGTTCAGCACAGGCTTCTCGAAGACCTCGGCGCGGGCCATGCGGAGCGCCGCGGCCTGCACGAGCTTCAAGGCGGCGACGCTGTGCGGGCCGAGTCCGCGGGTCTCCAGCAATTCCTGCTGCGGCGCCGCCAGCACCGCGGCGAAGCTGCCGTAGCGGTTGATCAGCGCCTTCGCGAGCGGCTTGGTGTCGCCGGTCTTGAAGGCGAAGAACAGCAGCATCTCCAGCACCTCGTAGTCGGCGAGGCTGTCCGGGCCGCGATCCAGCAGGCGCTCGCGCAGGCGCCCGCGATGGCCCTGCGGGCCGGTGGTGGCGAAGGGCGGAGCCGGGCTGTCGCCGGAGCCCGGCGCGGCGCGGCCGCCGCTCCAGGAGCGCCGCGCCGTCTCGCCAGGGAAGCGGGTGCGTCCAGCCTCAACGTCGCCGAAGGCGGCCATTGGCGCCTCGGCGAAGCCGCGCAGCGTTGCGGCCTTCGCCGGTTTCGGCGTCCGTCCCAACAGCCTGTCGAACCACATGCGGCAGAACCTGTCTCGATCTCGCATCAAATAGGCGCATTCTGCCGACCTGCAATCAAGGGTTGAGGGACCCGGTTGCCAAATCGGCGCCTGGTCGTGATTCGTTCCGGTGCCTGGAGTCCGGGGTGATCTTCGCGCCGCCCGCGGAGCGGCGTAGGCTGCGGCGAACCCTCAATCGCGGGAGGAAACGCACATGGACTTCACCAACAGGGTCGCCATCGTCACCGGCGGCGCCAACGGCATCGGCCGCGCGGTCTGCCTCGGTTTCGTGGCGCGCGGCGGCAAGGTCGCCATCGTTGACCGCGACGCCGAAGCCGGCGCTGCCCTGGCCGCCGAGATCGGCAAGGACCGCGCCATCTTCCGCGCTGCCGACGTCACCCGGGCCGCCGAAGTGCAGGCCTATGTCGAGGCCACGCTCGATGCCTTCGGCGGCATCGACTGCTTCCACAACAACGCCGGCATCGAGGGCCGCATCGCCAACATCGTCGACTACGACGAGGCGATCTACGACGCGGTGATGGGCGTGAACGTGAAGGGCGTCTTCCTCGGCCTGAAATACGTGCTGCCGGCGATGATCAAGGCCGGCCGCGGAAGCGTGGTGAACACCGCCTCCGTCGCCGGCCTGGTCGGCACGCCGGGGATGAGCGCCTACACCGCCTCGAAGCACGCGGTGAACGGGCTGACCAAGGTGGCCTGCGGCGAGGTCGGCCCGCTCGGCATCCGGGTGAACGCCGTCTGCCCGGGCCCGATCGCCACGCGCATGGTGCAGGAGATCGCGCGGCAGGTCTCGCCCAACAATCCGGACGCCGTCGAGGCCGGCTATTCGGCCGCCATCCCGCTGCGCCGCTTCGGCCAGGCGGAGGAGGTGGCGAACCTCGTGCTGTTCCTGCTGTCCGACCTCGCCTCCAACATCACCGGCGGGCAGTACACGGTGGATGGCGGGCGCACCGCGGTGCCCTCGGCCGGCATGTCGCAATCGAGCCTGCGATAGGGGGCGCACCTGCCATGGCCGATCCGGAAATCGCGCAGATCCGCGCCATGCTGGCCGCCCGCCCGCGCCCGGCGGAGCTGGCCGAGCGGCGCAGGCGCCTGGACGCGCTCGGCAGCCAATTCGGCCTGCCCGGGGACGTGGCGACCGAGGCGGCTGCCGCCGGCGGGGTCAAGGCGGAATGGACCGCGACGCCCGGCGCCGATCCCGGGCGCGTGCTGCTCTACCTGCATGGCGGCGGCTACGTCTCCGGCTCCATCGCCAGCCACCGCCACATGGTGGCCGAGGCCGGGCGGCAGGCCGGCATCCGGACCCTGGCGCTGGACTACCGCCTGGCGCCGGAAGACCCCTTCCCCGCCGGCCTGGAGGATGCGATGGCGGGCTATCGCTTCCTGCTGGACTCGGGCATCGCGCCGGGCCGCATCGCCATCGGCGGCGACAGCGCCGGGGGCGGGCTGACGCTGGCGCTGCTGGTCTCCCTGCGCGACGAGGGCCTGCCGCTGCCGGGCTGCGCCTGGGTGGTCTCGCCCTGGATCGACCTGGAACAGCTCGGCGAGAGCATGGCCTCGCTCGCCGCCGTCGATCCGATGATCCAGGGTCCCTACCTGGGGGAGATCGCCCGCGCCTACCTCAACGGCGCAGACCCACGCACGCCGCTCGCCGCCCCGCTCCATGCCGAGTTGCGCGGCCTGCCGCCGCTGCTGATCCAGGTCGGCGCGGCGGAGGTGCTGCTGGATGATTCGGTGCGCCTCGCCGCCCGCGCGGGCGCGGCCGACGTGGCGGTCACGCTGGAGGTCTGGCCGGAGATGATCCATGTCTGGCACCTGTTCCACCCGGTGCTGGCCGCCGGTCGGCGGGCGCTGGCCGGCGCGGGGCGCTTCCTGCGGGAAGGGCTGGCGGGGTGATGACCGCCACCCTCGCGCGCCGTGACCTGCCGCGCGAAGGCCGGTATCGGCAGGCCGGGCGCAGGAAGGGGGACGCCTCCTGCCCCGGCGGTCAGAGCCCGATCAGGGTCTCCCCGCCGTCAACGGCCCCGCCGTCAACGGCAAGGATCTGGCCGGTGACCCATCGCGCATACGGCGAGGCGGAAAGAGCGCCGCATCCGCGATCGTCTCCGGCTTCAAGTGGGTCAACATCGTGCTCGGCAACATCAAGGCCGCGATCACGGGGACCTACCGTCCGATCTCCCGGAAGCACGTGCCCCGCCATCTCGCCGAGTCCGAGTACCGCTGCAACAGGCGCTCCGACCTCGCCGCCATGCTCCCGAGCCCGACCACGGCCGCCGTGCACACGCCGCCGCAGCCCCGCCGCATGCTGGAACTGGCTGCGGTTGCCATGTAATCAGTTCCCTGGAAAAGCTACTCGCTGCATTCGGCACGGGTCGGATGCGATAGCCCTGGGGGTGCCCTAGAGCGGGATGCGTTGAGGCAGAATCGCCGCAAACGCCGAATCCCGCGACCCGGCAAAGGCTGGAGCGTGTTGCGTGAGCGCATGCGAACGCAATCCGTTCTAGACAGAAACTCCCTCCATTCGGTGGCGGGTGAGCAGGTGAAGCCGAGCTTGGTGATTTGCTGGGCGAGGTGTTGTGCCTGCTGCGGTGGAAGTGGTCTGGTCCGACGTCGTGCCAGGGGGTGCCGTTGGTGAGCATGTGCCAGGCGGCGGTGAGGATGGAGGCGGCGACGGCGCAGACGGCCTGTTTCGGTCCGCGCTTCTGGCGCAGATGGTGGAACTGGGCGCGCAGGTAGCTGTTGCGCCTGTTGCTGGCGGCCCAGGCGCACTGGACGAGGGTGATCTTGAGCCAGGGGCCGCCCGTGCGCAGGCGGGTGGAGCGGCGCTTGCCCGCACTCCCGTCGTTGCGCGGGCAAAGACCGGCCCAGGAGACCAGGTTCCCGGCGGTGGGGAAGCGGCCCATGTCGGTGCCGATCTCGGCGACGATGGCCTGTGCCGAGAGGTCGCTGACCCCTGGGATGGATCGCAGCAGGCGGACCGCGTCACGGAAAGGGCCGAGCTCGCGCGCTACCTCCGCGTCGATGTCGGCCAGCGCATCGGCGATGCTGTCGACCTGACGCCGATGCAGCCGGAGCAGGAAGCGATGACGGCCGGTCAGCCGTCCGGTCATCGCCGCGCATAGGCGCTCGGGTGGGGTCTTCATGCGCCGATCGACGAGGGCGAGCAGCCGGTCAGGATCGGTCTCGCCGGCGATCAGCGCGTCGAGGACGGCACGCCCGCTGACGCCGACGACGTTGCTCAGCACGGAGGCGAGCTTCAGGTTGGCGTCCTCCAGCGTCTTCTGGATCCGCTGCACATGGCTCGCCGCCTCGCCGCCTCGCGGACCAGTTGCTTGCGGGTGCGCAGCAGGGCGTGCATCGCCCCGGTCGGGGCGTCGGGGACGAAGCTCGGCCGGATCAGGCCGTGGGCGAGCAACTCGGCCAGCCAGGCGGCATCGGCGCGTCGGTCTTGCGACCCGGCACATTCTTCACATGCGCCGCGTTCGCCAGCACCAGCGGCAACTCGCCGTCCGACAGCACGTGCCAGACCGGGCGCCGGTAGACCCCTGTCGCCTCCACCGCGGCGTGGGTCACGCCCGCCGCCGCCAGCCACTCGCCAAGCGCCAGCAGACCCGGCGTCGTCGTGTCGAACCGCCGCACCTCGACCGAAGCCCCGCCCGGCGCGGCAATCCGCGCCTCCGCCACCACGCTGCCCTTGTGCACGTCGAGCCCCGCACAGCGGGCATGCAGCACTTCCATCGCGCGTTCCTCCTCTGCCAAGCCCGGTGAAGGCCCAAAAGGGGAAATCTAGACAGCGCGCTCCCGGGCCTCGCGGCCCATGGCGCATGCGGGGGTGCTCCGGGCCTTCCGGGTCCAACTGATACGCGGGCTTTGGCGCACCACGACCAGGCCGACCTCGCCACCAGCCAGACCACCATGCCACAGGTTTCATCTACGGCGGATCGGCCGTTCCGGTGGGCAACTGATACCGAATTGCTGGGCGCGGCGAAAAGGCCTACACTCTGCGTATGCGGGCTTGCCCTCTTCGGCGGCTGGTCACGGCGCTTGCCGTGCTCGCGCTGCTCCTGACCGGCTTCTCCGCTGCCTCCGGCACGGCGGCCGAGCCGCCCTGCGAGATGGGCATGGCCATGTCTGGCGGCGCGCCTTGCGATGAAGGTCACGGCGACGCCCCGGATGGCGCCAGGCACGGTGCCGCGGCGCTTGCCTGCTTCGCCAAATGCCCGGCGCCGGTTCTTGGCGAGCCGATGTCGGCAGGGATGGCTTCGATACTCCTCGCGGTAACCTTCCATGCCTCCACGCCGGCCATCATGACCGGCCTGAGCAGCGCTCCTCCCTTCCACCCGCCTCGTTCCTGAGCGCCCCTCCCGGCCAAGGCGCCGGGCACGCCCGGACCGCGCGCGCGCGGTCCGGGTCCTGGGGACCTCGCCGAAGCACGGCTGCCGTGCTGCCCGGCGTGGTCCTGCGCCGCCCCAGACTTCACGAACGAGGCTACCATGTACACGAAACGCTTGCTGCGTGCGGCGACCCTCGCCGCTTCGCTGACCGTCGGCGCGGCCGGGACGGCCCTGGCCGATGCGCGCGATTACGAGTTCCGGCTGGTGACCACCGAGGTCAAGCGGGGCGAGGCGATGATCGCCGTCCGCCTCGTGCACAAGGCGACCGGCCGCGCCGTGCCGGACGCCGTGATCTACGCCACCCGGCTCGACATGGCACCGGACGGCATGCCGACCATGACGACGCCGGTCGGTGCGGTGCCGGGCGGCGAGCCGGGCACCTACCGCTTCCGGGCGGACCTGGTCATGGCCGGCGGCTGGCAGTTTACGCTGACGGCCAAGGTGCAGGGCGAGGAGGGCACGGTGGAGAGTCGCCTGAACCTTCGCGCCGTGCCTTGAGGGCGGACGTGCCATGCGTCGTGCCATCATGGCGGCGCTGCTGGGAGCTTCCGCGGCCGGCCTCGCCGCCGCCGGCCAGCAGGCGGCGTTCCGCGCCGGACCGATGTCCGGCTTCGTTCACAGCCTGGCATCGGTCCCGGCCGCCGCCCAGCGCGCGGCGGCGACCGGGGAGGCCGGACGGGTGCTCTATTGGCGCCATCCGGACCGCCCTGCCTACGCAGCGGAGCCGCGCCGGACGGAGGACGGGCGCGAGTGGCGACCCGTGCGCGCCGGCGAGGATGCGGAGCCGGGGGATCCGGCCGCACCTCGGCCTGCCTCCGCCGCCGGCCCGCGGCGCATCCTATACTACCGCAACCCGATGGGCCTGCCGGACACCTCGCCGATACCCAAGAAGGACTCGATGGGGATGGACTACGTCCCCGTGTACGAGGGCGAGGATGTCGAGGACGGGGTCGTCCGCGTTGCCCCGGGCCGTCTGCAGACGAGCGGCGTGCGCTCCGAACTGGCGGTGCGCCGCGTCGTGGCGCGGCCGGTCCGCGCCCCGGGCACCATCCAGCTCGACGAGCGCCGCGTCGCCGTCGTCGCCCTGCGGGCAGAGTCCTTCGTCGAGCGGGTGGAGGACGTGACCACGGGCGATCGGGTGCGGCGCGGCCAGCCGCTGCTCCGGCTGTACTCGCCGGAGGTCGCGGCGGCAGCGGCACAGTACATCTCTGCCCTCGCCTTCCCGGGCGCCGGGGGCGGCGGAGCGGACGGCGCGCGCCGGCGGTTGGAAAACTTCGCCGTGCCCCCCGCCGTGCTGGCCGAGGTCGAGCGGACGCGCCGCCCGCCGCTGTCCTTCGCTTGGCCCGCGCCGCGCGACGGCGTGGTGCTGGAGCGGGCGGCGGTCGAGGGGATGCGCGCCCTGCCCGGCCAGGTGCTGTTCCGCATCGCGGACCTCGCCCAGGTCTGGGTGCTGGTGGACGTGCCGGAGCGCGAGATGGGCCAGGTCGCGGTCGGCCAGCCGGTGGCGGTGCGTGCGCGCGGCCTGCCGGGCCGCACCTTCGAGGGGCACGTCGCGTTGCTCTACCCGCAGCTGGACATGCAGACGCGCACCGCGCGGCTGCGCGTCGAGCTGGCAAACCCGGACGGCGCGCTGCTGCCCGGCATGTTCGCCGAGGCCGAGGTCGCGGCGGGTGGTGCGGAAACGGAGCCGGTGGTCGCCGTGGCGAACGGCGCGGTGATCGCCACCGGCACCCGTCAGCTCGTCATCCTCGACCGCGGCGGCGGGCGGTTCGAGCCGCGCGAGGTGAAGACCGGCCGGCGCGGCGAGGCCTTCACCGAGATCCGCGAGGGCGTGGCCGAGGGCGACCGCGTGGTGGTCTCCGCCAATTTCCTGATCGACGCCGAGAGCAACCTGCGCGCCGCGCTGCGCGGCCTCTCGGCCGCCACCGCACCCACAACAGCGGCGACGGAGCCAGCCCCCCGATGATCGCCCGCCTCATCAGCTGGTCCGCCCGCAACGTCGTCCTGGTGCTGGTCGGCACCGCCTTCGCGGCGGCGCTCGGCCTCTGGGCGCTCCTGCACACGCCGCTCGACGCGCTGCCCGACCTCTCGGACACGCAGGTGATCGTCTACACCGAGTTCCCGGGCCAGGCGCCGCAGGTGATCGAGGACCAGGTCACCTACCCGCTGGCCTCGGCCATGCTGACCGTCCCGAGCGCCAGGGTGGTGCGCGGCTTCTCCTTCTTCGGCGCCTCCTACGTGTACGTCATCTTCGAGGACGGCACGGACCTCTACTGGGCGCGCAGCCGCGTGCTGGAGTACCTGAACAACGTATCCCGCCGGCTGCCACCCGGGGCGGTGCCGACGCTCGGGCCGGACGCCACTGGGATCGGCTGGGTCTATCAGTACGCGGTGCTGGCGAAGGATCTCTCGTTGGCCGAGACGCGCTCGCTGCAGGACTGGCGGCTGCGCTACGGCCTGGCGCGCGCCGGAGGCGTGGCCGAAGTGGCGCCGGTGGGCGGCTTCGTGCGCCAGTACAACGTGGTGGTGGACCCGCTGCGGCTGCGCGCCCTCGGCATTCCGCTTGAGCAGGTGCGGCAGGCGGTGCGCGACAGCAACATGGACGTGGGCGGCCGCACCGTCGAGCTGTCCGACTTCGAGTTCATGGTGCGCGGCCGCGGCTACCTGCGCGGCACGGCCGACCTCGAACAGGTTGTGCTGCGCAGCGAGGGCGGCACGCCGGTCAGGCTTTCCGACGTGGCGCGTGTCGAGCTCGGCCCGGACGAGCGGCGCGGCATCGCCGAGCTGAACGGCGAGGGCGAGGTGACCAGCGCCATCGTGCTCCAGCGCGTCGGCGCCAACGCGCTCGACGTGATCCGCAACGCCAAGGCGCGGCTGGCGGAGTTGCTGCCGAGCCTGCCCGAGGGGACCGAGATCGTGCCGGTATACGACCGATCCGGCCTGATTGAGGCGGCGATCGAGACCCTGAAGCACACCCTGCTGGAGGAGAGCCTCGTCGTCGCCGCCGTCACCGTGCTGTTCCTGCTGCACCTGCGCAGCGCGCTGGTGGCCATCCTGATGCTGCCGGTGGGCGTGCTGATGGCCTTCGCGGCCATGCGCTGGCTCGGCATCGGCTCCAACATCATGAGCCTGGGCGGCATCGCCATCGCCGTCGGCGCCATGGTGGACGCGGCGATCGTCATGATCGAGAGCGTGCACAAGCACCTGGAACGCGCGCCCGCGGGACGGCCCCGGCTGGACGTGATGGTGGAGGCGATGGCCGAGGTCGGCCCCGCCCTGTTCTTCAGCCTGCTGGTGATCACCGTCTCCTTCGTGCCGATCTTCGCTCTGGAGGCGCAGGAGGGGCGGCTGTTCCACCCGCTCGCCTACACCAAGAGCTTCGCCATGGCGGCGTCCGCGCTGCTCTCCGTCACGCTGGTGCCCGCCCTGATGGTGCTGTTCGTGCGCGGGCGGATCGTGCCGGAGCACCGCAACCCGGTGAACCGGCTGCTGATCTGGCTTTACCGGCCGGTGATCCGCGGGGTGCTGCGGGCGCGCATCCTCACTGTCCTGCTGGCGCTGGCCGCGCTCGGCGCCACTGCCTGGCCGGCGGCGCGGCTGGGCGGCGAGTTCATGCCGGCGCTCGACGAGGGCACGCTGCTCTACATGCCGACCACGCTGCCCGGCCTGTCGGTGACGCGGGCGGGCGAGCTGCTGCAGATGCAGGACCGCATCATCCGCACCTTCCCCGAGGTCGTCAGCGTATACGGCAAGGCGGGGCGGGCGGCGACGGCGACCGACCCGGCGCCGATCGAGATGTTCGAGACCGTCATCCGGCTGAGGCCCAAGGCCGAATGGAGGCCGGGCCTGACAACCGACGCCCTGATTGCCGAGATGGACCGTGCCCTGCAGTTCCCCGGCGTCAGCAACGCCTGGACCATGCCGATCAGGGCGCGGATCGACATGCTCTCGACCGGCATCCGGACCCCCGTCGGCGTCAAGGTGTTCGGCCCCGATCTCGCCGAGATCGAGCGGCTCGCGCGGCAGGTGGAGGCGGTGGTGCGCGCCGTGCCCGGCACCACCTCCGCCTACGCCGAGCGGATCATCGGCGGCTACTACCTGGACGTGGTGCCGGACCGCGCCGCCCTCGGCCGCTACGGGCTCTCGGTGGCGGACGTGCAGGCGGCGGTCGCCATGGCGCTCGGCGGCGAGACGGTGACGACCACCGTGGAGGGCCGCGAGCGCTATGGCGTGAACCTGCGCTACCCGCGCGAGCTGCGCGACGACCCGCAGGCGATCGCCGCCGAGGTGCAGGTGCCGCTGCCGGGCGGCGCCGGCGGCTCCGTCCCGCTCGGCGAGGTGACCCGCGTCGGCCTCTCCCGCGGCGCCACCGCGATCCGTACCGAGGGCGGCGAGCCGGTCGGCTACGTCTTCGTGGACCTCCGCGGCCGCGACCTGCGCGGCTTCGTCGAGGAGGCGCGGCGGGCGGTCGCCGCCGAGGTCGCCTTCCCGCCGGGCTACCGCGCCGTCTGGAGCGGGCAGTTCGAGTACCTGGAGCGCGCCGAGGCGCGGCTGAGGGTGGTGGTGCCAGCCACCGTCCTGGTGATCTTCCTGCTGCTCTACCTGAACTTCCGGTCGGTCACCGAGACGCTGATCGTCATGCTCTCGCTGCCCTTCGCCCTCGTCGGCGGCGTCTGGCTGGTGTGGTGGATGGGGTTCAACCTTTCGGTCGCGGTCGCCGTCGGCTTCATCGCGCTGGCCGGCGTCGCCGCGGAGACCGGCGTCGTGATGCTGATCTTCCTCGACCACGCACTGGCGGCGGCGCGCGCCCGGTGCCTCGAGGAGGGCCGGGTCTTCGGCCGTGCCGACCTGCACGCGGCGATCCTGGAGGGGGCGGTGGACCGGGTGCGGCCGAAGATGATGACAGTCGTCGCCATCATGGCCGGGCTGATGCCGATCCTCTGGAGCACGGGGACGGGCTCGGAGGTGATGCGGCGCATCGCGATGCCGATGGTGGGCGGCATGGTGTCGTCCACGCTGCTGACGCTGCTGGTTATCCCGGCGGTGTACGGGCTGGCGAAGGGGTGGGGGCTGCCGCGAGCGGCGGGCCGGATCCAGTCGAGCGCCCACATCTCCGACCAGGCAGTGTTGGCCGGACGCAGCATCGACCAACAACGCAAACGGGCTGCGGCCGACACGGCCGGTTGGGCGGCGCCGCCGCGCCGGCTTGCGGACTCCGGCGCCGAGGGCGGGACCGGCTGACGCGAGAGCCGAGGCCGGCCCTGGAGCGTGTTGCGTTCGCATGCGCTCACGCAACACGCTCCAGCCTTTGCCGGGTCGCGGGATTCAGCGTTTGCGGCGAT
>JAIEOP010000422.1 GCA_019750465.1 Acetobacteraceae bacterium
GCGGCGCCCGCCGATGCCGCCGAGGAAGCGGCGCTGCTCGGGGCGCTGCGCGCCGCCCTGCCGGGATCGAAGGCGCTGGTGCTCTCGGACTACGCCAAGGGCGTGCTGGCGTCCGCCGTCGTCGCCGGCGCCATCGCGGCGGCACGCGCGGCCGGCATCCCCGTGCTGGCCGACCCGAAATCCGACGACTTCGCCCGCTATCGCGGTGCCAGCCTGCTCACGCCCAATGCGCGGGAGCTGGCGCGCGCCGCCCGCCTGCCCACCGGCACGGAGGCCGAGGTCGCCGCCGCCGCCCGCGCCGTGATGGCCCGGGCCGGAATCCCGGCGCTGCTCTGCACCCGCGCCGACAAGGGCATGACGCTGGTGCGGGAGGACGGCGCCGTCGCCTCCGTCCCGGCCGAGGCGCGCGAGGTCTTCGATGTCTCCGGCGCCGGCGACACGGTGATCGCCACGCTGGCCCTGGCGCATGCCGCCGGGCACGGGCTGGAGGCGGCGATGCGCATCGCCAATGCCGCCGCCGGCATCGTCGTCGGCAAGCTCGGCACCGCGACGGTCAGCGCCGAGGAGCTGGCGCATGCGCTGCATGCCCAAGGGGAGGCGAGCCCCGGCGGCGACGCGCTGCTGGACCGCGCCGCGGCGCAGCGGCTGGTTGCCGAGTGGAAGGCGCACGGGCTGCGCGTCGGCTTCGCCAATGGCTGCTTCGACATCCTGCATGCGGGGCATGTGGCGCTGCTGCGCGCCGCGCGGCGGCGCTGCGACCGGCTGGTGGTGGCGCTGAACACGGACGAATCGACGGCGCGCCTGAAGGGTCCGTCCCGCCCCGTCAACCCGCTCGCCGACCGCGCCGCCGTCATTGCCGCGCTCGCCGCCGTGGACGCCGTCGTCGCCTTCGCCGAGGACACGCCGCTCGAGCTGATCCGCGCCCTCATGCCGGACGTGCTGGTGAAGGGCGCGGACTATACGGTGGACCGCGTGGTCGGCGCCGACCTGGTGCAGGCGGCAGGCGGCGAGGTGGCGCTGGTCGAGCTGCTGCCCGGCCGCTCCACCACGGGGATTCTCGCGCGCGGGGCCTGAGCATTCCCGATCGATCATCCAATGGGCTGCGAAGGCCGGCCTGGAGTCCGGCGCTTCCAATGGGCGTTCCCTTGCAACTTCGATCGTTCCCAAAATTCGAAGGCTCGCCGGGACGAGCGGCGCAGACTGCAACACGTCCTCACGCCGCTGTCGCGACGGCGAGAGACCCGTTCCTGCGGGCTGACTTCCTTGCGGTCCAGGTCTAGCCTGCACGTCACATGCGGGCCTCTCGATGAACGACCTGTCGGGCAGCACGGCCGGAGCGGCTGCCGGCGCGTCGGGCGCTGCCGCGCGGCGGGATGCCTGGCAATTCGGGCGCGACGCACCCAGCCTCGGCCGGCGCATCCTTGCCCTCGTCGCCGTCGTGGCACTGGCGCTGCTGGCGATCGGCGCGCTTGGCGTCTGGCGGGCGCATGAGTCGGCGCGGCAGCAGGCCGCGGCGCAGGTGCTCAACACGGCCCGTGCCCTCGCCCGGGTCGTCGATTTCGAGATGGCACGGGCGGAGGCGCTGCTGCAGGGGCTGGCACTCTCGCCGGCGCTGCGCCGCGGCGCCTTCGAGGAGTTCTTCGCCGACGCGCGTGCGGTGGCCGAGTCGGTCGGGCTCGGCACGATGAGCATCGCCCGGCCGGACGGCACGCTGCCGGCCAGTTCCTCCATGACCGTGCCGGCGCCGACGCAGCGGGCAGCGCCGGACATGCTGGAGGTCTTCGAGGCCGGCCGCACGGCCGTGAGTGACTTCGAATGGGCCGCGCTGACCGGGCAGCGCAGCGTGCTGCTCTCGGTGCCGGTACGCGCCACGCCCGGCGAGGGCGAGATCCGCTACGTGCTGAGCGCCGTGCTGCCCCGCGCCGCGCTGACCGCCGCGCTGGTGGACCAGCGGCTGCCGGAGGGCTGGGTGGCCGCGGTGCTGGACCGCCGGCACACCGTGGTCGCGCGCTCCCGGCGCGAGGAGGCGGTGCTGGGCCAGCCCGCCACCGCGCCGGTCCGCGCCGGGCTGGATGCCGGCGACGAGGGGCTGATCTTCGACATCGTCAACCAGGATGGCGAGCGCTCGGTCGTCGGCTATGCGCGCGCGCCGCGCTTCGGGTACGCGGTCGTCGTGGCGACGCCGGAGGCGGTGTTCCGGGAGGCGCGCAACGCGGCACTCCTCGGCCTTGGGCTGCTCGCCCTGCCGGTTGCGGTGCTGGCGCTCCTGGTGGGGGCCGCGCTCAACCTGCGCCTGACGCACGCCCTGGGCGGGCTGGCCGCCGGAGTGGCCGGGCGGCCGCGGCTGCGCGAGGTGCAGGAACTCGCCGCGGCGCTGGAGACGGAGCGGGCCGCCCGCGACGCCGTGGAGAACGCGCTGCGCGACCGCACCGCGTGGTTCGAGGCGGCGCAGCAGGCGGCCCGAGTCGGGGTTTGGCAGAACGACCTGCGCGCCGGGCGCTCGCGCTGGTCCGTCGGCATGTCCCGCATCCTCGGCCTGCCCGTCGCGCCGGGCGTGGTGGAGACGCCGGCGCCGCAAGGCCGGTGGATCGAGCATGTTCACCCCGAGGACCGGCCCCGCATCGTGGCCGCCGCGCGTGCCCAGCTCGCCAAGGGGGCGCCGCCCTTCTGCGAGGAGTTCCGCGTGCTGACGGCCGACGGCGCGGCGCGCTGGGTGCGCAGCCAGGGCGCGGTGGAGCGCGATTCCAGCGGTCAGGTGCTGCGCATCCTCGGCGCCTGGATCGACATCACCGAGCGGCGCGCGCTGGAGGATGCGCGCGAGGCGGCGATGCGCCAGCGCGACCTGCTGGCCGGCGAGATCCACCACCGCATCCGCAACAGCCTGCAGCTGGTGCTCAGCCTCCTGCTGCTGCAGGCACGGCGCGCCGCGCCCGAGGCCGCGACGGCGCTGCGCGGCGCGGCGACGCGCGTGGCCACCATCGCCCGCGTGCATCGACGGCTCTACGAGGCGGGCCCCGACCAGGCGGGCGACCTCGGCAGCTATCTCGGCGCGCTGGCCGGCGACCTGCAGGACTCGCTCGGCGGGGCGGAGCGCGGCCGGGCGCTGGAGCTGGCGCTGGCACCCGGGATCGCGCCGGCACCCGACCGGCTGCCCGTGATCGGCATCATCGTGACGGAGCTGGTCACGAATGCCCACAAGTACGGCGCCGGCCACGTCCGGCTGAGCCTGGCGCGTCGCGACGGCACCATCGAGATCGCCGTGCAGGACGACGGCCCGGGCTTCCCGGCGGATTTCGATCCCACGCAGTCGCGCGGCCTCGGCATGCGGGTGGCGATGACGCTGGCGCGCCAGCTCGGCGGCACGCTCGCCGTGGACAGGGGCGCGCCCGGCGCGCGGGTGGTGCTGAGCTTCCCCGAGGCGGGCTGACCAGGCCGCGGATCCGGCGCCGGACGGTCAGCGCCTGAAGAAGTGCGTCCCGAGGATCTCGATCACCACGACCCCGTCGGACAGGCGCGTGCCGACGTAGCGGATCTTCGCCACGCCGCGGTCCGGCTTGCTGCGGGAGGGGATCAGCTCCTCCACGCACGCCGCCACACCGATGGCGTCGCCCGGGCGCACCGGCGCCGGCCAGCGCACCACCTGCTCGGTGCCGCCGAGCGAGACCTGCTCCACCCAGCCGGTGCGGATGACGTGGCCGAACAGCGCCGCCTGGGTGTGCAGCCCGCTGGCGATCAGCCCGCCGAAGGGGCCGGTCCTGGCGCGATCCGGATCGGTGTGGAAGGGCTGCGGGTCGTAGCGGCGGGCGAAGTCCAGGATCTCCGCCTCGGTCATGGCGAATGCGCCGAAGTCGAACACCTGGCCGGGGGAGAGGTCGTCGAAGCTGCGAAGCGGCTGCATGGGCACATGCTACACCGCGGAACGGCGCCGGCCAGGGGCGCGCGCGGCAACCGGGGGTATCGCTGTCACCGGGCGGCGCCGCGCGGTATCGTCCCGCCGTCCTGGGGGGAGCGCATCGTGTCCGACGTCACCATCGTCCTTGTCGTCCTGCTGCTGCTGGCCATCGTCACCGCCTGGCGCGGCATCAAGACCATCCCCCAGGGCGAGGTCTGGACGGTGGAGCGCTTCGGCGCCTTCACCCGCCTGCTGCAGCCCGGACTGAACCTGATCATCCCCTTCGTGGACAAGATCGGCCGCGTGCTGAACGTGCAGGAGGTGGTGCTCGACATCCCCGAGCAGTCGGTGATCACCCGCGACAACGCTTCGGTCGCGGTGGACGGCATCGTCTATTACCGGGTGATGGAGCCGGCCAAGGCGGCCTATGCCGTGCAGAGCCTGCAGCAGGCGCTGACGGCGCTGACCATGACCAACATCCGCGCCGTGATCGGCGAGATGGACCTCGACCAGACGCTGTCCTCGCGCGAGCGCATCAACTCCTCCCTGCTCACCATCCTCGATGGCGCGACCGAGCCCTGGGGCATGAAGGTCAGCCGCGTCGAGCTGCGCAAGGTGGAGCCGCCGGAGAACCTGGTGCGCGCCATGAACCTGCAGATGACCGCCGAGCGCGAGCGCCGCGCCACCGTCGTGCGCGCCGAGGGCGAGAAGGCGGCGC
Organism: Acetobacteraceae bacterium; assembly: GCA_019750465.1. Lineage (GTDB taxonomy): Bacteria > Pseudomonadota > Alphaproteobacteria > Acetobacterales > Acetobacteraceae > JAIEOP01. Next base: position 4,611 of record JAIEOP010000422.1, read on the forward strand.
TGGTGCTGGCCGCCGAGGGCCGGCGCGAGGCCGCCTTCCGCGATGCCGAGGCGCGCGAGCGCCTGGCCCAGGCCGAGGCCGAGGCCACGCGCATGGTGGCCGAGAGCGCCTCCGGCGCCGGCGTCGAGGCGCTGCGCTACTTCATCTCCGACCGCTACGTGCGCGCCTTCGAGGCGCTGGGCGCCAACCCCAACAGCAAGCTGGTGGTGGTGCCGATGGAGGCGGCGGGGCTCGTCGGCGGCGTCACCGCGGCGCTGGAGCTGATGCGACCGGAGGGGCGCGGCAGCGGCAGCGGCGGTCCGGTGCTGCCGGCCGGGGGCGTGGGGCCATGGAACCGGGGCTGATCTGGATCCTCGTCGGCCTGCTGCTGCTGGCGGGTGAGCTGGTGCTGCCAGGCGCCTTCCTGCTCTGGATCGGGGTGGCGGCGATCGGCACCGGGCTGTTCGTGCTGCTCACCGTGCCGGGCTTCGGCCTGGCCAGCCTGGCGTTCCTGGTGCTGCTGGCGGGCGGCATCGGGCTGGCGCTGCGGCTGCGCGCGGCGCGGCCGCGGCACCGCGGCGTCAACATGCCGGAATCCGGCCTGGTCGGGCGCAGCGGGCTGCTCCTGATCGAGGAGGGCGCGCCCGGGCTGCGGGTGCGGGTCGGCGATTCGGACTGGCCCGCGCGCCTGCCGCGCGACCTGCGCGTGCCGGAGGCCGGCCCGGTGCGGGTGCGGGTGGAGGGGGTGGACGGCACCACCCTTGTGGTGCGGCCGGAATAGCGGTGGGGCCCGTGCCGGCCTTGCTGCGCATTCCGGTGCTGCGCGCTGCACCCGGCTTCGGCTTGGCCGCGCTGCCCCTTCGCGCCGAGAAGCCTCCCCGGCCGATGCGGCAGTGATGCTTTGCCGGCCGCAGCGTCGGGGTCGTGCGGACCGGCATCATTCAGCAGGGGCTCGGATCACCGCCGGCTCCGGCCGGGGCGAGGTGGTCTTGAACCGCGCCCCGGGGTGGGCAATTTGCAACGCATGACCCTGCGGCGGCGACCCCCCTCCCCACCCATCCTGGACATGACGCCGGACGGCGAGTTCCGGGATGCAGCCGGCCCCGCGCCCGCCGGCCTGCCCGGCACCTGGCTGGATCGGGCGCTGGCGCGGATCGGCGGCGCGGCCATGCTGCTGGCCGTGGCCGCGGGCGGCTTCGTGCTGGTGGCGCTGGCGATCCTGTTCCTCGGGCTGCTGCTGCCCTTCGTGATCGGCGCCGGGCTGATCGCCTTCGGCTCGCTCTGGTGGCGCATGCGCCGGATGCGGAGCCAGGGCATCGTGCCGCCCGATGGCGTGCCCCCGGACGGCTCCGGCAGGGTGCGCTTCGTCGTGATCCGCCGCTGAAGCGCCCGGCTGGGCGCCCGCCCGGGCCGGACCCGTGCCCGACCCCGCCCCCCGGCATCCCGGCTTCGCCATCGATCCGTCCCGCCTCTACGAGGTGGGCACGGACGGCCGGCCGCGGACGCGCGACCCCGCGCCGCCGGCCATGGAATGGCTGGGCGCGCGGCACCGCCGGTTGCTGCTGGCGGTGGCGCTGCCGGCGGCGCTGGTCGGGCTGCTGGCCGGGCTGACGGTCGCGTGCTTCGTACTGGGTGTGCGGCTCTGGGCCGCGGGGTTCGCGCTCGGCACGCTGGCGGCGGCGCCGCTGATGCTGGTCGGGCCCGGGCTCGACTGGTGGCGGCATGGCAGGCGGCGGCGGCACGTGCATCGGCAAAGGCCCGGAGAATTCCCGGACGGCTGACGTTCAGGCGTGGCCCAGCCGCAGCGGCGCCGGACCCACCGCGCGGACCCGGTCGCCGAGCGCCAGCAGCGCCGCGACGATGCGCCCCTGCTCCAGGCACTCCGCCGCGGCGGCGATGCCGCGCGCCAGCGCGGCCTGGGCAACCCAATCGGGCAGGGCCCCGACCGCCGTCGTCACCAGACGCTCGCCAAGGTCGCTGTCCGGGTCGAGGGACCGGGCCGGCACACGCCGGATGGCGGGGTGGTCGGCATCGACCGCATTGGCGATGATCGTGGCGGCGGCGTCGGCCTCGGCCGCGGTCGGCGCCAGCACCGTCACCGCATCGGCGATGCCGAGGGAGAAGCTGCGCCCCGGCCAGCCGCTGGTGGCGATGCCGCGCACCGTGTCCTCGGCCCGGAGGGTCACCGTGCCTTCCGGCACGCCGCGCGCCAGGCTGCGCACCAGGCCGATGCGGAGCGCCGTGCCGGGCGCCAGGTGCAGCGCGATGTCGCCGCCGTTGTTCACATGGGCGCGGGTCAGTCCCGGCGCCGCGGCCATGGCCGCCAGCACGTGATCGGCGACGGCGCCGGCGACGGCGGCCATGGGGGTGATGAAGGTCGCACGGTAGGGCCAGACCGCGTCGGCCATGCGCCGCGCCACCGGGCCACGCAGGGGCAGGGGCGCCGCGCCGATCGGTGCGCGCAGCAGCGGCAGCTCGGCGACCAGCCCTTCCAGCACGCACTGGAACGCCGCGCACGCGGCCTCCAGCGCGGCCTCCGCGCCCGGTCCCTCGGCGCCGATGACGAGGTCGATCGGCCCCTCCCGCAGGTGCAGGCGGCCGTCCGGCAGCGCGGCCGCTACCCCGCCGGCCACGGATTGCCCGGCTGCCACGGCTCGAGCCGCGCGGCGGCGGCGTAATCCGCCAGCACCCGCTCCAGCGGCACGGCGTGGTCCACATGCCCGCCCAGCGCGGCGTAGAGGTCGGTGCGCAGGCTGAACTCGATGGGCGCGACCAGGGCGGGGGTGGGGACGTAGCCGAAGGCGTCCGTGGGGATGCGCAGCACGTCCGCCATGATGGTGATGCCGCCGCCGGGCCAGAGCGTGCAGGGCGCGCCGCCGATGGTCACGCGCACGCCGCCGCGCTGCACCGCCTGTGTCAGCAGGATCGGGTTGTTCGTCACGCCGGCGCGCAAGCTGCCGCCGGCGCCGGCCATGAACAGGATGGAGGTCAGCGCCGGCTCGCAATTCTCGCCGATGCGCGCGACCGTCTCCGCCACCGCCTCGGGCATGCGCGCCGGCACCGGCCGCAGCGCCGCGTCCAGCTCGCAATAGAGGGCATCCTCGCCGGTGGTGGAGGTGAGCAGCAGGCGCAACCCGGGCCAGGCGGCGGCGGGGTCGATCCGCTCGATGACGGCGAGCGGGTCGGTGATGTCGGTGCCGCCCCATCCCGTGCCGGGATGCGCGACCTGGAAGTAGCGCCCCGGCGTGGAGCGCCGCCCGCGCACGCGGATGCCGCTGGGCGGCATGCCGAGGCATTTGCCGGCCTGGTGCTCGGTCAGCACGCCGGTGATGTGGTCGTCCACCACGATCACCTCATCGACATGGCCGTGCCACTGGCCGGCGAAGATGCCGATGGCCGCGCTGCCGCAGCCGACGCGCATCCGGCGCTCCGTCACGCCGTTGACGATGGGTGCCTGGCCGGCCTGCAGCACCAGGCGCGCGCCGCCGTCGATGCCGACCTCGATCGGCTCCTTGCGGCAGAGGGCGAGCAGCGCGGCGCAGGTGACGTTGCCCTCCCGCTTGCTGCCCCCCGTCAGGTGGCGCACGCCGCCGAGGGAGAGCATCTGGCTGCCGTATTCGGCGGTGGTGACATGGCCGACCTGCTCGCCATCCACGCGCACTGCCGCGGTCTCCGGGCCGAGGTGGCGGTCGGTGTCGATCTTCACCTTCACGCCGCAGTAGCTGAAGATGCCCTCGGTCACGACGGTGACGGTATCGACGCCCTCGTGCCGGCTGGCGACGATGAAGGGAGCGGGCTTGTAGTCCGGGTAGGTGGTGCCGGCGCCGATGGCGGTGACGAAGGTGGTCTCGCCGCTGGCGGGGATGATTCCGCCGTTCCAGTCCTCCGCCCCTTCCAGGAAGGGAACGGTCGTGCCCCGCTCCTCGACGGTGCGGGTCATCAGCACGAGCGGGTCGGTGCGGATCAGCTCGCCGTCGCGGTTGGCGTAGCGGCTGCACGCGCCGGCCCGGCCGGGGCGGATGCGGCAGAGCACGGGGCAGGCGTCGCAGCGGACGATGCCCTCGTTGCCCTCGCGGGCGCCGAACAGGGCGGTGCGGTCGGTGGTGGTCATTGCCGTGCCGCCCGCACCGCTTCCAGCACCCGGTGCGGCAGCGCCGGCACCTGCCGGACCTCCGCGCCCGTCGCGTCGCGGATCGCCGAGAGGATCGCCGGCGCCGTCGGCACCAGCGCCGGCTCGCCGATGCCCTTGGCACCGTAGGGGCCAAGCGGCTCGGAGGCCTCCACCAGGATGCACTCGATGGGCGGCACGTCGCCGACGGTCGGGATCAGGTAGTCGTGCAGGTTCTCGGTGCGGCCGGGGAGGTACTCCTCCATCAGCGCCAGCCCGATGCCCTGGGCGATGCCGCCATGGATCTGGCCCTCCACCAGCGTCGGATTGATGGCACGGCCCACGTCATGCGCGGCGACGATGCGCCGCAGCGCCACGGTGCCGAGCTCCGTGTCCACCGCCAGCGCCGCGAGCTGTGCGGCGAAGCCGTAGGTGGCGTAGGGGATGCCCTGGCCCTCCGCGTCCAGCGGCACGGTCGGCGGGTCGAAGCGCCCCACCCCCTCCAGCGGCGCCTCCAGCGCGGCGAGGTCGAGCACGGCGTCATCCACGTGCAGCCGCGCGCCGTCCAGCCGCAGCCGTGCCGTCTCGCCGGCATTGGCGCGCCGCAGGATCGCCGCCCGCAGCGCCGCCCCCGCCGCCTGCGCGGCGCGGCCGGAGACGAAGGTCTGGCGGCTGGCGCTGGTCTTGCCGGCATCCTCGGTCAGGTCGGTGTCGCCCAGCACCAGCGCGAAATCGCGGACCGGCAGCCCCAGCGCGTCGGCCGCGATCTGCAGCAGCACCGTGGTGCTGCCCTGGCCGATATCGACCGCGCCGTTGAGGAAGGTGAGGCGCCCGTCGCGGTCCAGCGTGATGCGCATGGTGGAGGGGTTGGACATGCCGGTATTGCCGATGCCGTACCACATGCAGGCGATGCCGACGCCGTGGCGCAGCGCGCCGCCGCGCGCATTCGCCGCCGCCGCCTCCGCGCGCAGGGCGTGCCAGCGCGGCCGCAGCGCCTCCAGGCATTCCACCAGGCCGACGGAGTGTTCCAGCACCTGGCCCGTCGCGGTGGTGTCGCCCGGTCGCAGCGCGTTCAGCAGGCGGAATTCCAGCCGGTCCATGCCCACCGCGTCGGCCAGCCGGTCGCACAGCGCCTCCTGCGCGATCGCCGCCTGCGGCACGCCGAAGCCGCGGAACGCGCCGGAGGGCGGGTTGTGGCTGAACACGGCGCGGGCCCGCGTGCGCACCGCCGGCACGCGGTAGGGACCCATGGCGTGCACCGGCACGCGGCCGGCGACGGTCGGGCCCCAGCTCGCATAGGCGCCGGTGTCGAAGGTGCCGTCGAACTCGAAACCCGTCAGGCGCCCGGACGCATCGCAGCCGGCGCGCGCCGTGATGCTGGCGGGGTGGCGCTTGGTGCTGCTCGCCATGCTCTCGATGCGTGGCAGGGCGGCGCGCACCGGGCGGCCGGTGACCCAGGCCGCCACCGCCAGCACGGGCTGGATGCCGGCATCGAGCTTGCCGCCGAAGCCGCCGCCGCAGGCCGTCGGGACGATGCGCACGGCCTCCACCGGCAGGCCGAGCACGCCGGCCACCTCCTCGCGGTCCATGGCGGGCGCCTGGGTGGAGCAGTGCACCTCGATGCGGTCGGATCCGCCGATCCCGCCGCCCTCCGGGCGGACGCGCCGCGCCCAGCCCGCCTCGGGCTCGATGTAGGCGTGCTCGACGAACCCGGTCCGCCACTGGCCTTCGGCGACATGCGCCGCGGCGGTGAAATCCGGCGTGCCGCGGACCACGCGGCCCGTGGTCAGCACGTTGTCGGCCCAGCGGGCCTGCACCGCCGGCGCGCCATCGGCCAGCGCCGCCGCGACATCCAGCGCCGGCAGGACCTCCCAGGCGATGGGCAATTCCCCGGCGCGGATCGCGGCCAGCGTCGCCGCGTCGCCGACCAGCGCGCAGACCGCGTCGCCCCGGTAGCGCGCCACGCCCTCGGCGAAGACCGGCTGGTCCTTGATGTCCGGATAGATGCCGAAGCCGTTGCGCCCGGGCACGTCGGCCGCGGTCAGCACGCGCGCCAGGCCGGGATGCGCTGCCAGCAGCGGCGCGAAATCCCCCAACGTGAACCGCGCATGCGCGTGCGGGCTCCGCACGACGCGCAGGTGCAGCGCATCCAGGGGCGCCGCGTCGTCGCCGTAGCGCGCCGTGCCGGCGACCTTCGCGGCGCCGTCGGCGCGCACCATGCGGGCGCCGACCGCCGCGCCGGCATTGGGCGCGTCCGGCAGCGCCGCATCCAGGAAGCGATGTGCGTCCAGCACCGCCTCGATGATCTTGCGGTAGCCGGTGCAGCGGCACAGCACGCCGCCGAGCGCCGCCTGCGCCGCGGCCTCGTCCGGCGCCACGGTGCGGGACAGCAGCTCCATCGCCGCCATCAGCATGCCCGGCGTGCAGATGCCGCACTGCGCCGCGCCATGCGCGAGGAAGGCCCGTTGCAGCGCCGCGCCGAGCGGGTCGGCGGCGAGCCCCTCCACCGTCAGCACCGCCGCGCCCGCCGCCTGGCCGAGCGGCACCAGGCAGGCGCAGGCCTGCGCGCCATCGACCAGCACGGTACAGGCGCCGCAATCGCCGGCCTCGCACCCCACCTTGGTGCCGGTCAGGCCGCAATGGTCGCGCAGCACGGTGGAGAGCCGCGTCATCGGGCCCGCCGCGACGCGCATCGTCGCGCCGTTCACGCGCAAGGCCATCAGCGCCGGCGGCAGGGCGTTCATGCCGCCACGCGTGCCCGGTCCGGCGCGGCGAGGCCCGCCACCAGCCGCCGCAGCAGCACCAGCGCCGCCTCCCGCCGGTAGGCTGCCGTTGCCCGCACGTCATCGATCGGCGAGAGCGGGCCGAGATGCCGCGGCAGGATCGCCGCGGCCAGTGCCGGCGGATCGGCCGCCCGCCCGACGATCGCCGCCTCCGCCGCCAACAGCCGCTGCGCCACCGCCGAGCAGGCGCCCGCCGCCAGCCGCGCCGCCGCGACGCGCCCCGCCGCCACCTCGATCACCCCGGCGACCATGGCGATGGAGATCACCAGGTGGCTGCGCGCGCCGAGCTTCAGGAACCCGCCGCGCGCGCCCGGCCCATGCCGCGGCACCAGCACCGCCAGCGCCAGCTCGTCCGGTGCCAGCGCGGTGCGGCGGTTGCCGAGGATGAAGGCCGCCAGCGGCAACCGCCGCGTGCCGCGCGCCGCGCTTGCCAGCTCCACCTCCGCGCCGAGCGCGAGCAGCGGCGGCACCCCGTCCGCCGCGGGGGAGGCATTGCACAGGTTGCCCAGCACCGTCGCGCGGTTCTGCACCTGCGCGCCGCCCACCTGCCGGGCTGCGGCGCGCAGCCCGTCGAACGCCGCGGGCAGGTGCGTGGCGTCGCGCAGCGCCGCCCAGGTGACGCGCGCGCCGATGCGGTGGTGTTCGCCGCGATCCTCGATGCCGTCGAGGCCGGACAGGGCCGAGATGTCGAGCACGCGCCGTGCCGGGGCCGGGCACATCCAGGCCTCGGCCGCCGCCTGGGCCGGGTAGAGATCGGTGCCGCCGGCCAGGATGATGGGCGGCGCGGCGCCGTCCTGCAGCAGCGCCAGCGCCGCCTCCAGCGTCTCCGGCCGGTGATAGGGGGCCGCTGCCATGCGCCTCCGCGGGGAGACCGTTTCTACACTAACAATCCTACCCGTCCGGCCCGGTGCGACGCAAGCGAATCAGCCGAGCCGCCGCAGCAGGCCGACCAGTCGCGCCTGCTCCACCGGCGGCAGCGGGGCAAGGGTGGCGGCGGTGATCGCCTTGGCCCGCTCCACCCAGCCCGGCAGCGCGGCCAGCGCCGCCGGCGTCAGCGCCACGCGCAGCAGCCGCGCGTCGCCGGCATCGCGCCGCCGCTCCACAAGGCCGCGCGCCATCAGCCGCGCGACCACGCCCTTCACCGTTGGCGGGTCCATGGCCAGCAGCCGCCCCAGCAGGTTCTGCGACAGCGGCCCGCGCCGCCACAGCGTGACCAGGGCGGCGAATTGCATGGAGGTCGGCCCGTCCTCCCCCATGATGCCCCCGAACAGCGCCAGGTGCCGCTGGTAGGCGCGGCGCATCAGGTGGCCGACCTGCTCCTCAAGCACATAGTCGGGCAGCACGTGGTCGGTGGGTGGGCCGTCGCTCATCGCCATCCGTTTCTAGGCTTACGACGCCCGGGGCGATAGGCTGCGGCATCCGCGGGGAGGTCTGGATCATGGCCCTGGAACCAGCCGCCGGCCCCCCCAGGGGCCGCACCCTGGTGCGCCACATCGGCCTGCTGCTCTCGGGCGACCTGGCGCGGCCCGTGCTCGACGCGGATGCCCTGCTGGTCGAGGACGGACGCATCGCCGCCATCGGCCGCGGCGCCGAGCTGAAGGATCGCGGCCCTCTCGACGCCGTCATCGACTGCCACGGCAGCGCCGTGGCGCCCGGGCTGGTGGACAGCCATGTCCACCCCGTCATCGGCGACTGGACGCCGCGGCAGAACCAGATCGGCTGGGTCGAGAGCTGCCTCAATGGCGGCGTCACCACCATGATCTCGGCCGGCGAGGTGCACCTGCCGGGCCGGCCGCGCGACATCGTCGGGCTGAAGGCCCTGGCCATCACCGCGCAGCGCGCCTTCGCCAATGCGCGGCCCGCCGGGGTGAAGCTGCTGGCCGGCGCGCCGGTGCTGGAGAAGGGCATGGTGGAGAGCGACTTCGCCGAGCTCGCCGCCGCGGGCGTCACGCTGCTCGGCGAGGTCGGCCTCGGCTCGGTGAAGGCGGGCTACGAGGCGCGCGAGATGGTGGCCTGGGCGCGCAAGCACGGCATCCAGAGCACCATCCACACCGGCGGCCCCTCCATCCCCGGCAGCGGGCTGATCGACAAGGACACGGTGCTGGAGGCCGACGCCGACATCATCGGCCACATCAATGGCGGCCACACCGCCCTGCCGGAAGGCCACGTCTGCGAATTGTGCGAGCGCAGCACGCGTGCCATCGAGATCGTGCACAACGGCAACGAGCGCGTGGCCATCGCCGCGGTGCAGGCGGCGCGCGACCTGGGCGCGCTGCACCGGGTGATCCTCGGCACCGACAGCCCGGCGGGGTCGGGGGTGCAGCCGCTCGGGATCCTGCGCCTCATCTCGCTGCTGTCCGCGCTCGGCGGCATCGGCGCGGCGCAGGCGATCGCGCTGGCCACCGGCAACACCGCGCGGATCCGTGCGCTGGATGCCGGGCTGATCGAGCCGGGCCGCGCCGCCGACCTGCTCTTCCTGGATCGCGCGCAGCATTCGGCGGGGCGCGACCTGCTGGAGAGCATCGCGCTCGGCGACATCCCGGGCATCGGCATGGTGATGATCGACGGCGCGGTGCGCTGCGGCCGCAGCCGCAATACCCCGCCGGCGGAGCGCGTGCCCGAATTGCTGGGCGGGTCTTGAGCGGCGAGGCCGCGGTCGCGGCGCCCTCCTGGCGCCGGGGCCTGCGCATAGGCGCGCTGCTCGGCGCGCTGGTGCTGGCCGCCGTGCTGGCGCTGAACCACCAGGACCTGCCCGGCTTGGGGCGGATCCTGGCGGAGATGCCGGCGGCGCTGGCGATCTCGGCCGCGGTGCACGTGCCGCAGATCGGGTTCACCGCACTGGCCTGGCGCGGGCTGCTGCCGCCGGCGCTGCGGCCGCCGGCACTGTTCATGGCGGCGCTGCGCTGGTACCGCGAATCGGCCGGGGCGCTGCTGCCGGCGGGGGGCATCGTCGGCCAGGCGGCGGCGGCGCGGCTGCTGATGCGGCGCGGCGTGCCGGGCGATGCGGCGGGCGCGACGGCGACCGTGGACATGACGCTGGAGGCGGTTTCGCAGCTCTTCTTCACCCTCGCGGGCATCCTGCTGCTGATCCTCGGCCGTGGCGACGCGGATGGGGTGGCCGGCTTCGCCCTGGCCGGGCTCGGCATTGCGCTGGCCGGCGCGGCGGCGATGGTGGCGCTGCAGCGGCGGCTGCCCCTGGCGCTGATCGAGCGGCTGCTGTCCCGGGTGGCGCGCCGCTTCCCGGCGGTCCGGCCTTCGGCCGTCCATGACGTCCAGGCCGCCATCCTGACCCTGCACGCGGACCGGCGGCGGCTGGTGGGCGGGTGCTGTGGCACAGCCTGGCCTGGGTGATCGGCGCCCTTGAGGTTGCCGGGGTGCTGTGGCTGCTCGGCGTGGAGGTCTCGCTCGCCGATGCGCTGGTGATCGAGGCGCTGGCCCAGGCGCTGCGCAATGCCGGCGTCCTGCTGCCCGGCGCGCTGGCGGTGCAGGAGGGGGCGATCATCGCGGCGGCCGCGCTGGTCGGCGTGCCGCCGGGGCCGGCGCTGGCGGCGGCGCTGGTGCGCC
>JAIEOP010000336.1 GCA_019750465.1 Acetobacteraceae bacterium
CGCGCCGCCGCCCTCGGCCGCTTCGGCTGGGCGGGGGAGGCCGAGCGCCTCACCGCCCTCTATCGCCGCCTCGCGCCGCTGCCCCCGGCTGGCCCCCCTGCTGGCTCCCCTGGGGCAGCGGGCCTATAGCGCCGCCATGGCCGCTGAACGCCTGACCCGCCGCGCGCCCTCCCGCATCCTGCTGAACCTGGCGCTGGACAGCTTGGCCGCCGCCGCGGCGGTGCCGATCGCCTTGCTGCTGGCCGCCCCCGGCGCCTGGCCCGGCCCGCTCTGGTGGCTGGCCGCCCTGCCCGGCGGCGCCCTGGCGCTGGCGGCGGCCGGCGCGCCGGTGCGCCTGCCGCAGCAATACTGGCGCTATGCCGGCCTGCGCGACCTGATCGCGATCGCCGCCGCCGCCACCGGGGCCGCCGTGCTGTTCTGGGGCGCGCTGCACCTGCTCGGCGCCTGGCGGCCGGACAATGCGGGCTTCCCGGTGATCCACGCCCTGGTGCTGATCCCGCTGCTCGGCGCGCCGCGGGTGCTCGGGCGGCTGCGCCATGCGCGGCGCGACCCCGATTCCCCGGTGGAGGCGCAGCGCGCCCTGGTGATCGGCGCGGGCGACGGCGCCGACATCTTCCTGCGCGCCCTGCTGGCCGAGCGCGCGCCGGCCTTCCGCGTGATGGGCCTGCTCTCGCTGCGCTCCCGCCAGGCCGGGCGGCGCATCCAGGGGCACCCGATCCTCGGCACGGTCGCGGACGCGCCGGCGGTGCTGGACCGGCTGCGCGCCGAGGGGCGGCTGCCGGCGCTGATCGTGCTGGCCACGCCGCGGCTGCAGGGCACGGCGCTGGAGGCGCTGCTCGACCTCGCCGACCGCCATGGCATCCCGGTGCGCCGCGCCCCCACCGTGACCGAGCTGGACCCCGCGGCGCGGCGCCTGACCGACCGGCTGGAGATGCCGGCGCATGCCCGCGTGCACCTCCGCCCCGTCGCCATCGAGGAGCTGCTGGACCGCCCGCAGGTGCCGCTGGACCGGGAGGGCATGGCGCGCCTCGTGCAGGGCCGGCGCGTGCTGGTCACCGGCGCGGGCGGCACCATCGGCGGCGAGCTGGCGCGCCAGGTCGCGGCGCTCGGGCCGGCGCAGCTCACGCTGCTCGATCACGGGGAGTACGTGCTCTACGAGATCGACCTCGAGCTGCGCGAGCGCCACCCGAACGTGCCGAAGCGCGCCGTGCTGGCCGATGTGCGGGAGGAGGGGCGGATCCGCCGCCTGTTCGAGGATCTCCGCCCCGAGCTGGTGTTCCACGCCGCCGCGCTGAAGCACGTGCCGATGGTGGAGAACGACCCGCTGGAGGGGCTGCTGACCAATGCGCTCGGCACCCGCATCGTCGCCGATGCCGCCGCCGCGGTGGGCGTCGCGGCCATGGTCTTCATCTCCACCGACAAGGCGGTGAACCCGACCAGCGTCATGGGCGCCTCCAAGCGGCTGGCCGAGATGTACTGCCAGGCGCTCGACATGCAGGCCCGCACCGCCGGGCGCGGCATGCGCTGCATCACCGTGCGCTTCGGCAACGTGCTGGGCAGCACGGGGTCCGTGGTGCCGCTGTTCCGCCGCCAGCTCGAGCGCGGCGGGCCGCTGACCGTCACGCACCCCGACATGCGCCGCTACTTCATGACGGTGCGCGAGGCGGTGGGGCTGGTGCTGCAGGCCAGCGTGATCGGCGCCGAGGACCGTGCCGACCAGCCGCCGGAGCTGGCGGAGGGCGGCATCTTCTTCCTCGACATGGGCAAGCCGGTGAAGATCGTCGATCTCGCCCGGCGCATGATCCGGCTGGCCGGGCTGCGGCCCGACGAGGAGGTGGAGATCCGCTTCACCGGCCTGCGCCCCGGCGAGAAGCTGACGGAGGAGCTGTACTACGGCACCGAGGCGCCGACGGTGACGCAGTTCCCCGGGCTTTTCGTCGTCACCCCGCGCACCGCCGACCCGGCGCTGGTGGGGCGCGCGATCGACGAGATCGCCGCGGCGGCGCGTGCCGGCAATGGCCGCATCGCGCTGGCGCAGATGGGCCGGCTGGTGCCGGAATTCGACCCGACCGCGGATGGCGTGGCGGCAGGGGCGATGCGGTAGCCGCCCGCCGGGAACGCCTGCCCGGCCGCTGGAGCGGGATGCGTTGAGGCAGAATCGCCGCAAACGCTGAATCCCGCGACCCGGCAAAGGCTAGAGCGTGTTGCGTGAGCGCATGCGAGCGCAATACGCTCTAGGCGGTCGCGGAATCGGGCGGCGAGAGGCAACTCGTGTGCCCTGCGTGATCCGATCCTGACACCGGTCCCCCGGCGCCAGGTGAATCGGCCAACCGGATCAAGGGCTCGTGGTGCGTGCCGGGCGGTGCCCTCGGCCTGGCGCGCGCCACTCGTTGTCGCCGGGGCGCGGCTGCGCGAGCTCGCCGAGACCCTTGAAGTCCGCGTGGCGGCGGCGATCGCGGAGCGCGAGGCGGCCGAGGAAGCGCTGCGCCACGCCCATAATACCAACGCGCCGAGTTGTTGACCCATGCGGCGCGCCAGATGGCGCGCCGAGGCCGCGGACGCGGCCCGCGCCCAATGGCGCGAAGCCAAGCCGCGCGGATGCGCGGCGCCCGGCGTCTGAGGGGCGTTGATGTGTCAACATCAACGCGCGTTGGTATAAGATGGAGGCGATCGGCCAGCTCACGGGAGGCGTCGCCCACGACTTCAACAACCTGCTCGGCGCGATCGTCGGCAACCTCGCGATCCTCGGCCGGCGGCTCGGCGACGAGCGCCTTCGCCGCTACGTGGACGGCGCGATGGCAGGCGCCAGGCGCGGCGCGCAGCTGACCGGCCAGCTTCTCGCCTTCGCGCGCCGGCAGCGCCTCGTCCCTCAGCCCGTGGACGTCAACGCATTGCTCGACGGCGCGGTGACGAACCTGCTCAGCCGGACGCTCGGTGGCCTGATCACCGTCGAGCTGCTCGGCGCGGAGGATCTCTGGGCGGCGGCCGTGGACATCTCGCAGCTCGAAGCGGCCGTGCTCAACCTGGCGGTCAACGCGCGCGACGCCATGCCCGAAGGCGGGACGCTGGTGATCAAGACCTCGAACGTGCGCGTCGGTGCGGGCACCCACGCCGATCTCGAGCCGGGCGACTACGTCCTCGTCGCGGTGACCGACACCGGCGCGGGCATGCCGCCGGACGTCGCGGCACGCGCGACGGAGCCGTTCTTCACCACCAAGGGCGTCGGCAAGGGCACCGGGCTCGGCCTCTCGACGGTCTCCGGCTTCCTGCGCCAGTCCGGAGGAACGCTCAGGATCACCAGCCATCCCGGTGCGGGCACGACCATCCAGATGTACCTGCCGCGTTCGCCGGTGGCCCCCGCCCCGCCTGCCGGCGAGAGGGCCACGACGAGAACGGTCTCCAAGGGAGAACTCGTGCTCGTCGTCGACGACGACGATGGCATGCGCACGACGACGGGCGAGCTTCTCGGGGAACTCGGATATCCGGTCGTGCTCGCGCAGAGCGGCGCGCGTGCACTGGACATCCTCGCGGCCAACCCTGCGGTCAGGCTGATGGTCGCCGACTACGCCATGCCCGGGATGACGGGGGCCGAACTCCTGGCACGGGCGCGCGACCTTCGCCCTGACCTGAAGGTCATCATCGTGACGGGGTACGCGCAGGGCGTGGAAATCAGCCGGATCCTGCCGGCGAGCCCGGTGCTGCGCAAGCCGTTCAGCCTCGTCGAACTGGCCGAGGGGCTGCATGCCGCGCAATAGCTCCGCGTTGTGGCGCGGCCATCGGGATGCGCTGCGTGCGATGCGAGCCGGCGTGTCCAGCCGGCCCCGACCGGGGCCGCAAGCGGCCGGACGTCCTGCATCTGCCAGGATCCCTGGTGGGTCATGTCGACGGCCGTCCGGGTGCGGCCGGTCTCGGCCTGGCCGTCCAGCCCGTTCGACGAACAGGCCGGTCAGCGCCTGCAGCACGCCGTCCGAGGTCGGCCGCCGCGCCACCACGATCGCCAGGCACTCGCGCGTGCATTCGTCGATCACCGTCAGCATGCGAAACCATCGGCCGTCATGCATTCGGTCCTGCACGACATCGCAGGCCCGGACATGCCCCGGCGAGCATGGTCGCAGCCGGGTGCAGGAGCCATCGTCCAGCCACGGCTTGGATGCCGGTGATCCGCGACGCAGGGATCAGGGCCGAACGGGCAGAAGCGGGCGGGCCGATCCACGCGCTCGGCCCGTGGCCTCGGCCGGGCAGGCCGCTACCCCTGGGCGGCCCGGATCGCCCGCCACACCCGCTCCGGCGTCGCCGGCATCTCCAGGTGCCGGATGCCGAGGGGCCGCAGCGCATCCACCACGGCGCCCATCAGCGCCGGCAGCGCGCCGACCGTCCCGGCCTCGCCTGCGCCCTTGACGCCGAGCGGGTTGGTCCTGGTCGGCACCGGGTTGCTCAGCACCCGCATGTCGCAGAAATCCGCGGCGCGCGGCATCGGGTAGTCGGCGAAGCTGGCGGTCAGGATCTGCGCTGCGGCGTCATGGCGCACCTCCTCGCCGAAGACCTGGCCGAGACCCTGCGCGATGCCGCCATGGATCTGGCCCTTCAGCAGCAGCGGGTTGATCACCGTGCCGACATCGTCCACCACGACGTAGCCGAGCAGCGCCGCCTCGCCGGTCTCGGGGTCGATCTCCACCTCGCAGACATGGCAGCCATTGGGGAAGGTGGCGTCGCCGGGGCGGGTGATGAGCAGCGCCGAGAGCCCCAGCTCCTCGCCCATCGGCAGCGCGCCGGGGACGTAGCTGCGCCGCGCCAGCTCCTCGATGCCAATGGCGCGGTCCGTGCCCGCCACGCGGAAGGCGCCGTCCGCGAACTCGATGTCCTCCTCCGACGCCTCCATGAAGTGCGACGCGATCCGCCTGCCGCGCTGGATGATGCGTTCGGCGGCGAAGACCAGCGCGCCGCCGGCCGCCATCATGGAGCGCGAGCCGATGGTGCCGCGGCCATGCGTGACGAGATCGGTGTCGCCGCAGACGAAGCGGATGCGATCCGGCGGGATGCCGAGCTTCTCGGAGGCAACCTGGCGGAACACCGTCTCGTGCCCCTGGCCGTGGTTGTGGCTGCCCATCAGCAGGGTCGCCGAGCCGCCGGAATCGAAGCGGATCTCGGCCGCCTCCTCCATCGGCCCGCGATGCGGCCCGCCGGCGCTCTCGATGGCATTGGCGATGGCGATGCCGCGCAGCCGCCCGCGCGCGGCGCTCTCCGCCCGCCGCGCGGCGAAGCCGTCCCAGTCGGCGGCCTGCAGCGCCATCGCCATGTTCGTCGGGAAGTCGCCGCTGTCGTAGGTGTAGTCGAGCCCCGTCCTGAACGGCATCTCCTCCGGCCGGATCATGTTGCGCCGGCGCAGCGCGATGCGGTCCATCCCCAGCTCGTCCGCGGCCAGGTCGATGGCACGCTCGATGGCGTGGATCGCCTCCGGGCGCCCGGCACCGCGATAGGGTGCGGTGGGCTGCGTGTGGGTGAAGATGCCGCGCACCTCGGTCGCGATGTGCGGCGTGCGGTACACCCCCGCCAGCCCGCCCACGTTGTTCGTCGAGGACACCGGCCCCTGCCAGGCCAGGTAGGCGCCCAGGTTGCACAGCGTGTGCACACGGAACGCCAGGAAATTTCCCTCCGCGTCCAGCGCCAGCTCGGCGGTGGAGAGGTTGTCCCGCGCATGCGTGTCGCAGAGGAAGCTCTCCGTGCGCGTCGCCGTCCAGCGGACGGGGCGGCCGATCAGCCGTGCGCCGTACAGGCAGAGCACGTATTCCTGGAACGGGCTCTCCTTCATGCCGAAGCCGCCGCCCACGTCGGGGGAGATGATGCGCAGCCGGTGGGTCTGGACGCCGAGCGCGTGCTCGGCGATCTCGTTGCGCATCACGTGCGGCAGCTGCGTGCCGGTGACCAGCGTCCAGCGCTCGTCCACCGGGTCCCAGCTGCCGAGGGCGTTGCGCGGCTCCATGGGGTTGGCGGAGACGCGGGTGACCCGGAAATCCAGGCGCGTGACATGCGCGGCGCGGGCGAAGCCGGCCTCCACCGCGGCGAAATCGCCGAGACGGAAGACGAAGCTCTCGTTGTCGGGCGCAAGGTCGGGCCACACCACGGGCGCGCCGGGCCGCACCGCCTCGCCGGCATCGGCGACGGCGGGCAGCGGGTCGTAGTCCACGATGATCGCCTCGGCTGCGTCCTGCGCCTGGGCGCGTGTCTCGGCGATGACCGCGGCGACCGGGTCGCCGACATAGCGCACCTGCCCCACCGCCAGCATGCGCCAGGGCGTCTGCGCCAGCGGCCGCCCATCGCGCCGGTGCCGCGGCGTCACGCAGCGCAGCACGCCCAGCCCCCCGATGTCCTCGGCCGTGAGCACGCGCAGCACGCCCGGCATGGCGCGCGCGGCGGTCGCGTCGCGCCGCAGGATGCGCGCCGCCGCGTGCGGCGAACGCAGCATGTGCAGCCAGGCCGCGCCCGGTGCGGGGAAATCATCCACGAAGCGGCCGGCGCCGCGCAGGAAGCGGCCGTCCTCCACGCGCCGGACCGGCGCACCGATCCCCGGAATGCCCGCGACCATGGCGATCAGGCCGCCGGCGCCACCGAGAGGCCGCGCACCCCATGCTGCTCGATGAACCGCGCGACCAGGCCGGTGCGCTTCGCCTCCTCGACGAACTCCGCCAGCCAGGCCGCCGCGGCGGCATTGGCGCGCGCCGTGCCGATCGCCTGCTGCACCGCCATGAATTGGCCGTCCAGGATGCGCGACCCGGGCAGCTTCTCCACGTCGGAGATCAGTCCGGGGCGCAGCCCGGCATAGACCTCCCCCTTGTCGTCAAGGAATTTCTGGAAGGCCGCGCCGCCGCCGCCAGGCACCAGCACGAGTTTCGCGTTCCTGATGTTGCGCTCGAGCCAGAGCGTGTAGGCGGCACCGGCGCCCGTGTGGATGCGGTGGCCCGCACGATCCACCTGATCAATCGCGGTGATGGGCGAGCCGGGCGGCACCAGGTAGGTGGCCTCGATCTCGCAGTAGGCGGCGGTGAAGGCGATCTTCTCGGCGCGCTGCGGCTCGGCGCCGATCAGCCCGATGTCCCACTTGCCCAGCCCCGCGTCGTCGGCCAGCTCGCTCGGCCGGGCGTAGGGCACGGAGCGCAGCGGCACGCCGAGCCGCTCGGCGATAGTGCGTGCCATGCTGGGCGAGACGCCTTCCGGATTGCCCTCGGGGCTGCGGCCGGTGACGAGCAGGAAGTTGCCCATGTTGATGCCGGCGCGCAGCACCCCGGTGGGCGCGAGCTGGGAGACGACCTCTGGGGAGACGGCCATGATGGGATTCCGCTGCTGCCTGTCTTGGACCGCGCAAAGCCTAGAGCAATATCCGATCAGGTGGAATCACCTGACAGGATTTCTTGCTCTGGCAAATACAAGAGCTAGAGCAGCCTCCGTCCTGGTGGAGCTCGGATGCGCTCCACCAGGACGGAGGCTGCTCCAGGCGCGGGGCCGCGGCCTGTCACGCCGCCGGCGGCGTCTCCTCGGCGAAGGGCGGCTGCAGCCAGAGCGGGTCCTTCAGCTTCGCCAGGAACGCCCGATGCGCTGCCAGCTCCGCCTCGCTCGGCACGATCGGGCGCGGAGTGCGTGCAACCGCCGGAGCCACGGCTTCGCCGGGCATCGCCGTCGGCCGCATGACATTGGCCGTCAGCGTGAGGCCGGGCTGCCGCCCGCCCATCAGCTCCAGGTAGACCTGCGCCAGCAGTTGCGTATCCAGCACCGCGTTGTGGCTGGTGCGCATGGAGTTGTCGATGCCGAAGCGGCGGCACAGCGCGTCCAGGTTGTTCGGCAGGCCGGGGAAGCGCCGGCGCGCGATCTCCAGGCTGTCGATCATGCGCGCGCGGTCCAGCACCGCGTGCCCGGCACGGCGCAGCTCGGCATCGAGGAAGCCGAAATCGAAGGGCGCGTTGTGCGCGACGATCGGCGCGTCGCCGAGGAATTCCAGCAGCGCCGCGGCGATCTCGGCGAAGCGCGGCTTGCCCTTCAGCATCTCCGCGGTGAAGCCGTGCACCTTCGTGCTCTCCGGCGGCACGACGCGCTCCGGGTCGATCAGCCGGTGGAAGGTGCGGCCGGTCGGCATCAGGTTGACGATCTCGACGGCCGCCACCTCCAGCACCCGGTCGCCGAGCAGCGGATCGAGGCCCGTGGTCTCGGTGTCGAGGACGACCTGCCGCGTCATCGCTGCCTCAGCTTCCGCACGAGCGCGCGGATCTGCCGCTGCGCATGGTGACGCGAGAGGCCGGTCTGCACCACGTAGTCGGCGCGGCGGCGCTTCTCGGCATCGGGCGTCTGCCGCGCCAGGATCGCGCGGAAGCGCTCCTCCGTCATGCCCGGGCGGCGCAGCACGCGCCAGCGCTGCACGGCGGCGGGCGCGGTCACCACCACCACGGCGTCGCAACGCCCGGCGCCGCCGGTCTCGAACAGCAGCGGCACGTCCAGCACCACCAGCCGCTCGGCCCGGCGCTGCGCCGCGGCGAGCAGGCGCCGTTCCTCCTGGCGGACCAGCGGGTGGACGATGCGCTCCAGCCGCCGCAGCGCGTCCGGGTTGCCGAGCACGGCGCGGCGCAGCGCCTCCCGGTCCACCACCATCCCGCCCCTGGCCTCGCGCACGGTGCCCGGGAAGGCCGCCCCGATCGGGCGGACGGCACGCCCGCCCGGCCCCTGCAGCGCGTGCACCGCCGCATCGGCATCGAAGACCGGCACGCGCAGGCGCCGGAAGGTGGCCGAGGCGGTGGACTTGCCCATGCCGATGCCGCCGGTGAGGCCGAGGATCTTCATGCGTGACGCCGCGGAATGTCGGCCGCGACGATGTCGTGCAGCGCCCCATCCACCGCGGGCGCCACGCCGAACCAGGCCTCGAAGCCGGGCCGCGCCTGGTGCAGCAGCATCCCCAGCCCGGGCACGGCGGCCAGGCCGCGCGCCCGGGCTGCCGCCAGCAGCGGCGTCTCCATCGGCACGTAGACGATGTCGGCGACGACGGCGCCGGCGGGCAGCGGCGCCAGGCTGATCGCCAGGGGCGGCTGGCCCTGCATGCCAAGCGAGGTGGTGTTCACCAGCAGCGCGGCGTCTTCCAGTGGCGGGCGCTGCGCCACGGCCACCGGCCCGCCCAATGCCCGCGCCAGCGCCTCGGCCCGCGCCGGCGTGCGGTTCACCAGCGTGACGCGCGGCGCGCCGGCATCCAGCAGCGCTGCCGCGATGGCCCGCGCCGAGCCGCCTGCGCCCAGCAGCACCGCCGGTCCCGCCGTGGCGGACCAGCCGGGGATGGTCGCGCGGACGTTCTCCAGGAAGCCGAAGCCGTCGGTGTTGGAGCCGTGGATCAGCCCGTCCGCGCGGAAGACCAGCGTGTTCACCGCCCCGGCGCGCCTGGCCGTGGCGTCCACCGCGTCGCAGACGGCGAAGGCCGCCTCCTTGTGCGGGATTGTCACGTTGGCGCCGCGGAAGCCGAGGTCGCGGAGCGACCGCACCGCGTCCGCGAACCGCTCCGGCCGCACCGGCAGCGGCATGTAGGCGCCGTCGATCGCGTGGCGCTCCAGCCAGGTGCCGTGCAGCAGCGGCGAGCGGGAATGGGCGACGGGCCAGCCCAGGATGCCGGCGAGCCGCGCATGACCGGTGGGAATCGGCATGGCCCGATGCAAGCGGCGCGGCCCGGTCAGGTCAATGGGTCAGGCCGGCATCGCGGCGAGGGTGGCGCTGGTGGTGACGTGGAAATCCAGCCAGCCATGCGCCAGCGTCGGCTGGCGCGCCTGCAGCCGGCAGAAATCGAGGAAGATCTCGCTCGCCTCCCGGAAGCTGCGCCACCCGCCGGGCTCCAGCTCCCGGCCGAAGGGGCCGCTCATGTGGCCATGGAACTGCACCGGCACGTGCCGCCCCTCGCGCGGCGGATCGGGCGGCTGGACGTAGGGCAGCATGGCCTGGTTGACGATCTGCACGCGGTCGTAGCCGCAGGCCCGCAGCAGGGCGAGCGCATCCAGCGACACCGCCTCGATGGAGACGAAGCCCGGCCGGCGGGCGTCGCGCAGCAGCTGCGCGGCGAAGGGCTCGTCCATGCCCTCGATGTCGCATTTCAGGTAGTAGGGCACGCCATGGGCGTCGAGCAGCTCGGGCAGGGTCAGGCTGCGGACCCTGATCTCCTGCACCGCGTGGTTGCCCTTCGCGGCCCAGTCGCGCAGCGCGCTGCTCCAGTCGTCCTTCACCGGGTTCAGCCAGAAGCTGATCGCCTCGCCGCCGCGGTGCCACAGCGCGGCCTCCTCCACATGCAGCCGCCCGGTGGCGATGGCGGCGGCGAAGGCGGCGCGGGCCTCGGCGCAGAAGGCGGGGTTCGCCTCCAGCGCCACGACGCGGAAGCCCTTGGCCAGGTAGAAGCGCGCATCGTCGCCGCGGTGCATGCCGAGGTCGTAGATCAGGTCGGGTTGCGGGCCTGGCGGGGACGGCGTCATCGGTCTCGGTGCTTCCGCGTCACGGGGGCGGAAGGATGCCCCCGCGGCGCGCCGGCGCAAGGCCCCGGCTTTACCGGCGGGGACAATTGCCGCATCTGGCGGCCGACCGGACGCCGCCGCGGGGGGATGCCTTGGCCGTCATCGTGCCGTCGCTCCGCCTGGCCTATGTCCCGGTGCCGAAGAACGCGTGCAGTTCGCTGAAGATCGCCTTCTACGAGATCAACGAGGGCCGCCCCTATGCGCCGCTGGCCAGGCCGGACGGCACCGTGGTCCATGTCCACGAATTCCCGGGCTATGACAGCCTGCCTCTCACGCCGGCGACGCTTGAGGCGACGGCGGCGCTGAGCAGGATCGCGGTCGTCCGCGACCCGCTGCGCCGGCTGGTCTCCTGCTACAAGAACCGGGTACTGCACTTCCGGGAGTTGTCGGCAAGGCATCTCCCCGCCGAGGCCTTCGCCCTCGCCGGGCTGCCGCAGGACCCGGCCTTCGACCTCTTCATCGAGCGGCTGGACGAGTACCGCGCGTTGTCGTGGTCGATCAGCCATCACAGCGACCTCCAGCGCACATTCCTCGGCGAGGATCGCGGCGCCTTCGAGCAGTTGTTCACCCTGGCCGAGCTGCCGCGCCTGGAAGCCTGGCTGCGCGCCCGCGCCGGGCGGGACCTGCGGCTGCCACATGCGCAACGGGGCGGCCAGGAATTCCCGGACCCCGAGATCACGCCCGAAACCCGGCGGCGCATGCTGGACTACTGCGCGCCGGATCTCGGCCTCTGGTGGGATGCCTGATCTTGGCTTTGGCCGATTGTTGAGGCGGCGGAGCGGGTGAGCGGTCAGGCTGGGGCGTCCTGGTCGGAGGACCACGCCCCCGCCGCGCCTGCCCGCGCCACAGCTGCCCGCGCCGCGCACGCCTGTCGCGGCCGGCTCACCTGATGCGGCGCTTCGGCTGTTCCACGCCGGGCAGCCGATCAAGGGCACGCTGGCTGAGACCTATCAGCGCGCACGGGGCATCACGTATCCGGACGACCGCCCGCGCTGCGCTTTCGCCCGCGCTGGTACCACCGCGCGGACGAGAGCGCGCCTGTCGAGACGTGGCCCGCGCTGCTCGCCGCGGTGACGGATCTCGACGGCACGATCACGGGCGTGCACCGCACCTGGCTCGCGCGCGGCGGCAGCGGCAAGGCGCCGATCGCGACGCCAAGGCGCGCGATGGGGCGGCTGCTCGGCAATTGGGTGCGATTTGGCGTCGTGGAGGATGTCGTCGCCGTCGGCGAGGGTATCGAGACCATGCTAGAGCGGGATGCGTTGAGGCCGAATCGCCGCAAACGCTGAATCCCGCGACCCGGCAAAGGCTGGAGCGGGATGCGTGAGCGCATGCGAACGCAATGCGCTCTGGCCGCGACGGCCCACAGGCCGCAGAGCAGGAAGAAAGGCCGGAAGCCGTGGCGGAACAGCGGCACGGCAAAGGGTGTCGGGCGCGCGGCAGGCGGATCAGGCCGCGTGGGCTGCGCGACGGCTGGGACGGTCATGCCGGCGGCTCCGCCGCGGCGCGGCCCATCGCCGGCGCCGGCGGCATGCCGCGGTCCACCTGGCGGAACGGGCCTTCCGGCCCCTCCGCGGCCTGCAACAGGCCCCAGCCGAAGTGGAAGTACCAGCCGTGCAGGGAGAGGCGGCCATCCGCAACCCGGTCTGCGACGAAGGGGTAGGTGTGGAGGTGCCGCAGGCGCGCCAGCACCGCCGCCTGCTCGGCGCGGCGCGCGATCACCGGCCGCTCGGCCTTGGTGACCAGCCCGTCCATCTCGTCGCGCACCTCCGAGGCGATGCCGACCCAGTCGGAGACGAAGTCGAACCGCCGGCCGCCATGGTCGTGCTCCAGCAGGCAGCGCACGCCGGCGCAGAAGCTGTGCCCGAGCACGATCACGTGCCGCACGCCGAGCGCGACGACGCCGAACTCGATCGCCGCGGAGGTGCCGCGCGGCCGGTGGTCCGGCTCGTAGGTCGGCACCAGGGCCGCGACGTTGCGCACGACGAAGAGGTCGCCGGGCTCGGCGCCGCAGATGATGGCGGGGTCGGTGCGGCTGTCCGAGCAGGCGATCACCATCACCTCCGGCTGCTGCCCGTCGAGCAGCGCGTCGTAGAGCTCGTGGTCGTTCTCGAAGTGCTGGTCGCGGAAGCGGTCGAAGCCGTCCACGAGGCGACGCAGCGCCCCGCCTGTCGGCCGGGGCGGGCGGGCGGTTGCCATGTCAGGCGAGCCCCTGCTGGGGCAGCATGCCGAAGCGGCCGCCTGCCGGGACGGCCTCGAGCGCCGCCGGGATCCGCAGCAGCCCGTCGGCGCTGGCCAGCGGCAGCAGGCGCGCCGATCCGGCCGGGCCCGTCCGCTCCACCGGCAGCAGGCCGTCCTCCGTCTCGCCCAAGGCCCGCGCGGGGACGTACTCGACGCGGCCGGGCTGGCGCGCGAATCCTTCGGCCAGCACGCAGGGCGTGAGGCGAGGCGCGGCCCCTGCCAGCCCTGCGAGGCGATGCAGCAGCGGCAGGCCGAGCGTCAGCATCCCGACGAGGGCGGCCACCGGGTTGCCGGGCAGGAACAGGCAGCGCGCGCCGCCGAGCCGCCCGTGGTCGAAGGCCGGCAGGTCGCTGGCTGCCATGACCGCGCGCGCCAGCACCCAGCCGAGCGCGGCGGTCGCCGGAACCGCGGCTCCGCGCGCGACCGGGGCGGCGTCCTCGAGCAGGATCTGCAGCGCGACCTCGGGCGCGACCAGCCCGTCCTCTTCGTCGCAGCCGCACACACGCGATCCGTCGGGCATGGCGCGTCCCTCAATTCCGGCGTTGCCGCATCTCGGCGGCGATGGCGTCGAAGGCGGCCGCGTCCAGCACGCGGCGCGCGGTCGGCAGGACCTCCCCCTCCTCGGTGGCGAGGCGCTGCCGGTAGAGCTGCGCGAAGGCCAGGGCCGTCGCGGCGAAGCCGTCCGGCGCTGCGTGGCCGGCGGCGATCGGTGCCAGGGCCTCCCGGACCTTCTGGCGGAGATCGCGCAGCGCCAGGTCCTCAGCCTCGAGCCGCACGACGAGCGCAGGCGCCGCGGCGGCCAGGCGGGGCATGAGGCTGTCGGCCTCGTCGGTCAGGTGCAGCGGCAGTTCGCAGGCGAGCCAGGCGACGAGCGCCTTGGCGATCGCCGGCTGGGCGGCCCCGTGCGCGCGCCGCGCGAGGCGTTCGAGGTGGCCGAGCAGCGCGCGCTGGCGGCCATGCTCCGCCGCCAGGAAGGCGCAGGGATCCGCGAGGAGGTCGGACCCGAGGCCGCCGACCTCCGCCTCCACCGCGTCCATCGCGTCCTCCCGCTATTGCACGAGGGGGCCGGAGGCGACGCCGTCGAAGGCGTAGCCCTCGATCTTCGCGCGGGAGGCCAGCACGGCGAGGAACTGTCGCGCCGCCGCCTCCCAGGAGGCGCGGACGAGGTCGCCGGCGACCTCCTCCGCCACCTCCTCGAAGGCCACCGCCGGCGCCGGCAGGTGGCGATGCAGCTGCACGACGTGCAGCCCGTAGCGGGTCGGAACGGGTTCGGGGACGATCCCGCCAGCCGTCGCGCCGGCCAGCGCCGCCTCGAACTCCGGCACGGTGGAGCCGCGGGCGATGCGCCCGAGGTCGCCGCCCTCCTCCCGCGAGGGGCAGTCCGAGTCGAGCCGCGCGAGCTCCGCCAGGCGCCACGGCGCCGCCGTGACCTGCACGAGCAGGTCGCGCGCTCGGGCCTCGGCGCCGGCACGCTCCTCCGGCACCTCCGGATCGGCGGCGATCAGGATGTGGCTGGCCTCCCACGCCTCCGGCCGGCCGAAGCGCTCCGGATGGGCGGCGAACCAGCGGCGGCAGGCGGCAGCGTCAGGCGTGGGGATGCGGATCTCGGCGGCGAGGAGCGCGGAGATCGCCGCGTCCTCCTCCGCCTCGCTGGCCGCGGCGGCGCCGGCCTCGGCCGCCGCGTCGAGCAGCAGTCGGCGCACGACCAGCGCGCGCGCGGCCGCCTCCCATGCCGCGCCGGCGCTGTCGGCGGGGTGGTGCTGCATCTCGGCGGCGACGTCGCGCGCGGTGATGACGCTGCCGTTCACGAGGATGTCGTGTTCGGGCAGCGAGGACCCCTGGGCCTTCGGTGCGGGCGTCGGGGCCGCGGGACGCGGATGGACGTGGATGGCCATGGCCCTCACTCCGCCGGAACGCGGGGGCGCTGGTCCGCCAGGGCCGGCGCAGGGACGGGGGCGAGGCCGGGGCGCTGCACGGGGCCAGGCCGCGCGGTCGAACCGCCGCGCACGCGCACGATCTGCCACGAGCGGAACAGGTACCAGACCGGCGCGGAGAAGAAGTGCACCAGCCGCGTGAGGGGCGTGACGAGGAACAGCGTCATCCCGAGCACCAGGTGCGCGAGGTAGGGGAAGTCGAGTCCGCGGATGACATCCGCCGCCCCGCCCTGGAAGGTGACGATCGCCTGCGCCCAGCCGGACAGCTTGAGCATCGCCAGGCCATCGCTGTGCCCTAGCCCGCATTTCTCACACGCTGCCAGCGTGACGGCCGGAATGG
The DNA here is from genome assembly GCA_019750465.1 of Acetobacteraceae bacterium. Classification (GTDB taxonomy): domain Bacteria; phylum Pseudomonadota; class Alphaproteobacteria; order Acetobacterales; family Acetobacteraceae; genus JAIEOP01. The sequence goes on from JAIEOP010000336.1 coordinate 15,036, forward strand.
CTGTGGGATCGGCGTTTGCTCGGCAAGTC
>JAIEOP010000410.1 GCA_019750465.1 Acetobacteraceae bacterium
GACCGGGCCCAGCCGGGCGATGCCGGGGGTGCCGCGGGCCCGCGCATGGGCCGCGGTCTCCAGCACCAGGAAGGCGCCGCCGCTGCCGAGCACCATGCCGCCGCCACGGGCCTGGCGCTCCGCGGTGGGAACCGACCCGGGTCCGCGCCACAGCACGCCGGCGGTGCCGGAATAGGCCAGCAGCATGTCCCAGCGACCGGCGACATAGGCGCCGCCGGCCAGGGCGATGCCGCCGCGGCCCTCGGCCAGCCGCAGCGCGGCGATGCGCACGGCGTCGGCGCCGGCCGCCTCCTCGCCCATGAAGGTGCGCGAGGAGCCGGTGACGCCATGCACGATGGAGATGTTGCCGGCCAGCAGGTTGGAGAGCTGCGCCAGGAACAGCGTCGGGCGCAGCCCGCCGGCCAGCATCTCGTTCAGCTTCACCGCCGCCTCGGCCGGCGGCAGGGCGGCGATGGCGGAGCAGACCTGTTCATCCAGGGCGCTGTCGCGCTCGCCGCCGCCGGCGGCGACCAGCAGGTGCATGTCGCCGACCAGCGGGCGGGCCGCGGCACCGTCGAGCGCGAGGCCCGCGGCATAGGTGCCGAGGCGCTGCCAGGGCTCCATCTGCCGCTGGTCGCCCCGCTTCGGGATCTGCGCGTCGAGGTTCAGCGCGGGCAGCGGGTGGATGGGGAAGGGGGCGAAGCCGGCCTCGTTCAGCACGGGGGCGGGCGGGGCGGCCAGGGCGGCGAGATGCGGCGCCGCTCCCTCGCCGAGCGAGGAGACGAGGCCGATGCCGGTGATCCACACCTCCTGCGGTGCGGCGGGTTGGGTCATGCGGACTCCTGGGGCGGCGCGGGTGGTGGACTCGCCGGCCGGGGGATGGGGTGCGGGGTTCTAGTCCCGGGAGCCGCGGGGGGCCAAGGGTGGGCGCGGCGCCGGGGCACGCGGGTCGCACCGTCGTCAGCGCGCCAGGTCGGCGTCGATGGCGGCGATCCAGCCGCGACGCCGGTGATCCAGCCGGTTCGCCGCCGCGAGCGGACGCAGGCTCGCCAGCGCCTCCTCAAGCTCGGCACGCCCCGCCGGTCCGCGCGGGCGCCCGCGCTGCCAGAGCAGCGCCACGGAAAACAGCCGCGCCTGCACGTCGCCGATCCTGTCCTGCGAAACCGAGAGGTCGGGCTGCCAGCCTGCGTTGCGCGGGTCGGCGGCAAGGCGGGCGCAGATCGACTCGGCCTCCCGGAAGGCGGCGAGCGCGGGAGCGAGGGCGCCGGTGGTGACGTGGAGATCGCCGATCTCGATCGCATGCCAGGGATCGTCCGGCTCCCGCGCCGCCATCCCGCGCAGCGCGGCGATGGCGCCTTCATGGTCATAGGTGGCGCGCTGGATGAACAGCTTCTCCCGCAGCACCGGCAGCATGCGCCGGCGCCGCGCCGCCACCCTCTCCTCTAGAGCGTATTGCGTTCGCATGCGCTCACGCAACACGCTCCAGCCTTTGCCGGGTCGCGGGATTCAGCGTTTGCGGCGATTCTGCCTCAACGCATCCCGCTCTAGGGCCGCGTGCAGCCAGTCACGGGCGGCGGCGGTGTCGGCGTCGTTGCTCGGCGCCTCGCGCTGGCGCGCGTGGTCGAGGATGGTGGCTACTGCCTCGCCGGCGCGGCGGCGCATCTCGTCGGGGCCGAGGCGCATCTCGCCGCGGCGCTCGAAGATCGGCCACAGAACCTCGGGATTGACGCCCTTCTCGCGCGCGATTTCCTCGCGCAGCGCCAGCAGCGCCGAGGTCTGGGCATCGGCCTTGTCCTCAAGGCGCCCGACGCCCGCCTTCACCTCCGTCAGCCCGGCTTCGATCTGCCGCAGCGAGGAGGCCCGCCACCTGCCCAGCACCCGCCTCCCGGCGCCAATCGGGGACGGGCTCCAAGGTCGGCGGAACAAGGCAATCCGCTCCATGAACACGTCCCGGATCGTGCGCCGTAGCGGCAGCGGGCGTGCGAGACCTGCCCCCGCCACATCAGCGCGGAGTCAATCAGTACTACATTGCAACAGTCTGGCTGCGGACGACAACGGGCCGAACCCGTCCGGTGGTTGTCGGCACCGGACCGGACGCAGGCATGCGGGCGCTTCGCATCGCGCGGCAGCTCGTGCCCGGCTGGCCCGGCCCGCGTACCTGGATCACAGGCCCGGTTTCCGCCGCCAAGGCCCCACCTCCCCGCGGCCGTGCCCGTTCACGGCATCCGGATCCCCCGCTCCCGGATCACGCGGCCCCACTTCGCCGCGTCCTCCGCGCGGTGCGCCCGGAAAGCCGCCGCATCGCCGCCGATCGGGATGAAGCCGGCCCCTGTCAGCATCGCCCGCGTCGGCTCCGATCGCGCCCAGCGCAGCACCGCCTCCGACACGCGCGCCAGCACGGGCACCGGAACGCCCGCCGGCGCCAGCAGCGCCCAATAGGTCGCGCTCTCGAAGCCCGGCACGCCGGCTTCGGCCACCGTCGGGATCTCCGGAAACAGCGGATGCCGCGTGGCGCTGCCGACCGCCAGCGGCCGGATCGCGCCGCCCGGCGCATGCGCGCGCACGAAGGCGGCCTCCATGAAGTTCACCTGCGCCTCGCCCGACAGCATCGCCTGCGTCGCCGGCGCGCCGCCGCGATAGGGCACGTGCAGCATGGAGATGCCGGTCATCGCCATCAGCAGCTCCGTCGCCAGGTGGCTGGTGAAGCCGATGCCGGCGGTGGCGAAGGCCAGCCCGCCCGGCTGCGCCCGCGCCAGCGCAATCAGCTCCGCCAGCGTGGTCGCCGGCACGGAGCGATGCACCACGACGAAGCTCGGCGCCTGCGCGATCAGCGCGACCGGCACGAAGGCCGTCTCCGTGTCGTAGGGCATCGGGTACAGGTGCGGCGCGATGGCGTAGGTGCTGTTGCTGACGATCACCAGCGTATGGCCGTCCGGCCGGGCGCGCGCCGCGGCGTCCATGCCGATGGTGCCGCCGGCCCCGGGGCGGTGGTCCATCACCACGGGCTGGCCCCATTCGGTGGTCAGGGCCTGCCCGAGCGGGCGGCCCATCACGTCGGCCGGCCCGCCGGGCGCCAGGGGTGCGAGGATGGTGATGGCGCGGCTGGGAAAGCCGTCCTGCGCCAGCGCCAGGCTCGGCAGCGTGGCCGCCATGCTGAGCAGCGCGGTGCGGCGCGGCATTCGGGTGGTCATGCGGGAAGCCTCCGGCATGGCGTTCCTGGCCCTGCGCGTGCGCTCCGGCATTCTCCCTGTCCCCCGCTAGCCTGGCGCGGCCGTATCGTCCACCAGCATGATCTGGCCGAGCGCGTTGATGCGCGCGGTGAAGCCGCGCGGCACGACGGTGGTGGTCTCGTCCTCCACGATCAGCGCCGGCCCGGCCAGCGCCATGCCCGGCATCAGCGCCGTGCGCTCGAACAGCGCCGCCGCCTCCCGCACCCCGGTCGCGGGGTCCAGCAGGAAGCGCGCGCCGGTGGGGGCGGGGGCGGCGACCGTGGGCGGCGCCGGCACCGGCGCGGGCAGCGGCCGGTGCGTTGCCAGCGACAGCGTCCAGGTGATCGCCTCCACCTCCAGCCGCGGGATGGTGCGGCCGAACAGGCCGGCATAGGCGGCATCGAAGCGCCCGCGCAGCTCGGCCGCGTCGAAGCCGCCGAGCGCCAGCGGCACGGGAATCTCGTGGCCCTGGCCGCGGTAGCGCATGAAGGCCAGGCGGGCCTCCGCCAGCGCCTCGCCCGGCGCCGCGGGGCGCACCACCGCCTCCGCCTCGACGCGCATGGTGGCGAAGAGGTCCGCCAGCAGCGCCGTGTCCAGCGCCTCCAGGCGCATGGCCCGGGTGCGCACCACCTCATAGGCAATGGGTGCGCGCAGGAAGCCGTGCGCCGAGCCGACGCCGGCGCCGAGCGGCACCACCACCCGCGCCATGCCGAGCTTGCGCGCCAGCCGCGCGGCATGCAGCGGCGCCGCGCCGCCGAAGGCGATCAGCGTGCGGTCCGCGGTATCCTTGCCGTTCTCCACCGCATGCACGCGCGCCGCGCTGGCCATGGTCTCATCGACGATCTCGGCGACGCCCGCCGCCGCTCCCGCCGCATCCAGGCCCAATGCCGCGCCCAGCGCCGCCAGCGCCGCCGCCGCACGATCCAGATCGAGCGGGATCGACCCGCCCGCGAAGCGCCCGGGATCAAGCCGCCCCAGCGCCGCATCGGCATCCGTCACGGTGGGGTCGGTGCCACCGCGGGCATAGCAGGCCGGGCCCGGCACGCTGCCCGCGCTGTCCGGCCCCACCCCGATGCGCCCCAGCGTGTCGGCCCGCGCGATGGAGCCGCCGCCGGCGCCGATCTCCACGAGCTCGATGACGGGGATGCGCACCGGCAGCCCGCTGCCCGCGATGAAGCGGTAGGCGCGCGCCACCTCGAACTGGCGCGAGCGCTGCAGCTCCAGCCCGTCCAGCAGGGTCAGCTTCGCCGTGGTGCCGCCCATGTCCAAGGCGACGGCGCGATCGAGGCCGTTCTCCGCCGCGATGTGCTGGGCCAGGATGGCGCCGCCGGCGGGACCGCTCTCCACCAGCCGCACCGGGAAGCGCCGCGCCGTCTCCACCGTGGTGACGCCGCCCGAGGACATCATCAGCAGCAGCGGGCCGGGGATGCCAAGCGCGCGCAGCCCGTCCTCCAGCCCGCCGAGGTAGCGATCCATCAACGGGCGCACATAGGCATTGGCGATGGTGGTGGAGGCCCGCTCGTATTCGCGGATCTCGGGCGCGACCTCGCAGGAGAGGGAGAGCGCGACGCCGGGCAATTCCGCGGCGAGGATCGCGCCGGCGCGGCGTTCATGCGCCTCGTTCGTGAAGCTGTGCAGGAAGCAGACCGCCAGCGACTGCACCGCCGCGGCGCGCAGCTCCGCCGCCACCGCGCGCAGCGCCGCCTCGTCCAGCGGCAGCAGCACCGCGCCATCGGCGGCGACGCGCTCCGGCACGCCGAGGCGCAGGTTGCGCGGCACCAGCGGCTCCGGCCGCTCCATCAGCAGGTCGTACTGGTCGAAGCGGTGTTCCCAGGCGATCTCCACGGAATCGCGGAAGCCGGCGGTGGTGACCAGCGCCGTCCGCGCGCCCTTGCGTTCGATCAGCGCGTTGGTGGCCAGCGTGGTGCCGTGCACGACCAGGCCCACCTCGCGCGGTGCCACGCCGGCCTCGGCCAGGATGCGCCGCGCACCCTCCAGCACCGCCTCCTCCGGCGCGGCGGGCGTGGTCAGCAGCTTGATGGACCAGCTGCGCGAAGCGGTTTCCAGCACCAGGTCGGTGAAGGTGCCGCCGATATCGACGGCGAGTCTCGACGTGCTCAATGCCTGTCCACCCGGATGGTGCCGTCCCGCAGCGCTCTTGCCCAGTCGTTCCGATCGTGGTGGCGGAGTGGAGGCAGGAGGTTGGCCGGCATGGGTGGCAGCCTAGCCACCGCGCGGCGCGCCGCAAAGCCGGCAAGGCTGCCGCAGGCGCGGGCAGGAGGCGCCGCGCCACTGTGCAGGTCGCGCATGGCGTGGCGAATTCGGGGACTGGCAAGCGTGGGCCGCCGTGGCATCGTGGCGGCGACCGGGGCCAACCCGGCGCGCCGAAGGAGGCTTCCATGGTCCGCCCGCTGCTTCGCCGTCTCGGCCTTGCCGTGCTCGCCGCATCGCTCGCGGCGCCGGCCGCGCCCGCGCAGTCGCCGCCAACGCCGCCGCTGCCGCCGGGCCCGCCGGTGAACGTGGTGGCGATCACCCAGCCCAACCCGGTGATGACGCAGTTCACGCTGGTCGACGTGCCCATGCTGCGGGAGATGCCCGCGCGCACCGGCGGCCGGGTGACGGTCACGCTGGCCTCGCATGCCGAGCGCAACCTGAGCGGGGCGGAGATCGTGCGGCTGGTGCGCTCCGGCCAGGCGGAGATCGGCGCCGGCACGCTCAGCACGCTGTCCGGCGATGTGCCGATCCTCGATGGCGTCGATCTCTCCGGGCTCGCGCCGGACATGCGCAGGGCGCGGCAGATCGCGGAGGCCATCCTGCCGGTCGCCAACCGCGACCTTGAGCGCTTCGGGGTGCGGCTCGTGGTCATGTATCCCTTCCAGGCGCAGGTGCTGTACTGCCGCCAGCCCTTCACCCGGCTGGAGGATCTGCGCGGCCGCAAGATCCGCACCTTCGGCCAGTCCTTGGTGGACCTGGTGACGGCGCTCGGCGGGCAGCCCGTCTCCATCGGCTTTCCGGAGGTCTATTCGGCGCTGGAGCGCGGCGTGGTGGACTGCGCCATCACCGGCGCAGGCAGCGGAGCCGCGGCGCGCTGGCACGAGGTCACCACGCATATCTCCAGCCTGCCGCTGTCCTGGGCGGTGTCGGGCTACATGGTGAACCTGGCCTGGTGGAACCGCCTCGACCCCGCGGTGCGCAGCCTGTTCGAGGCGACCTTCCGCGAGATGACGGACAAGCTCTGGGAACTCGGCGAGGTCGGCACGCGCGACGGGCTCGACTGCAACGCCGGCAAGCGGGAAACCTGCCGCCTGCACCCGCTGGCGGCCCGGCCGATGACCGAGGTGACGCCGGCGCCCGAGGAGGCGGCGCGGCTGCGGCAGATCTTCGAGACCGTGGTGCTGCCGGGCTGGGTGCGGCGCTGCGGCGCCCGCTGCGGGCAGGTGTACAACGAGGTCGTCGCCCCGATCAGCGGCGTGCGGTACGCGAATTGACCGCCGCCCCTCCCGCGCCGCTGCGCGCGGCGCGGGCGCTTCGCAAAGCAATGGCGGGTCTGGCTGCGCTTATGGCCTGGCTGGCGGGCTGGAACTACATCGCCTGCGCGCTCTTCATCACCGCGGACGTGCTGGGGCGCAACCTGCTCGGCGTCTCCTCCGCCGCCACCGTCGAGATCACCGGGTACATGCTCGCGGTCGGCATCGCCTGGGGGCTGGCGCATGCGCTGGCGCGGCGGGCGCATATCCGCGTGGATGTCTGGGTGAACCGGCTGCCGCTGCGCCTGCGCGCCCCGCTGCACCTGTTCGCGCTGCTGGCGCTGGGCGGGTTCGCCGCATTCTGTGCCTGGGCGGCCTGGGAACTCGTGGATGAGAGCCTGCTCTTCGGCGCCACCGACAACAGCGCGCTGCGCGTGCCGCTGGCGCTGCCGCAGGGGTTGTGGGCGGCGGGCATCGGCGCCTTCTGCCTGATGATCGCGGTGCTGCTGCTGGAGGGCCTGCTGGCCCTGCTCTGCGGGATGCCGGAGGAATTGGACCGGCTGCTCGGCGCCCGCACGCTGGAGGATGAGACGGCGGAGGCGCTGGAGGCGGTGGCGATGGCGCGCGTGGCGGGGCGATGATCGCCGTCCTCGTCCTGCTGGTGCTGCTGGGCGTGGCCTTGGCGACGGCGGTCACCGGCGGGCCGGCGGTGCCGATCCTTGAGATCCTGGTCCTGGTCGGCGTCTTCCTGCTGTTCTTCGGCGCCGGCGTCCATGTCGCCGCCGTGCTCGGCATCCTGGGCATCCTGGTGGGGCTGACCTTCTCCGACCGGCCCTGGTGGGCCTTCGCCGGGCAGACGCTGTGGGGGCCGTCCTCCAACTTCGTTCTCGTCGCCGTCCCGCTGTTCCTGCTGATGGGCGAGATCCTGCTGCGCGCCGGCCTTTCGGACCGGCTCTACCGCGCGCTGAACATCTGGCTGAACCGGCTGCCGGGCGGGCTGCTGCACACCAACATCGCGTCCTGCGCGGTGTTCTCGGCGATCTCGGGCAGCTCGGTCGCCACCGCCGCCACCATGGGTTCCGTCGCGCTGCCCTATTTCGAGGGCACGCGCTACAGCCAGCGCATGGTGCTCGGCTCGCTCGCCGCGGGCGGGGCGCTGGGCAACCTGATCCCGCCGGGGATCACCTTCATCCTCTACGGGCTGATCACGGAAACCTCGGTCGGCGCGCTCTATGTCGCCGCACTCCTGCCCAGCATCCTGGTGACGGGCCTGTTCACCCTGGTGATCCTGGCGCATGGCATCGCCCACCCGATGCAGCGGCCGCCGCCCTTGCCGCTGGCGGCGAAGCTGCGCGGCTCCGTGCAGCTGATCCCGACCTTGCTGCTGATGCTGCTGGTGCTGGGCTCGATCTACGCCGGGCTCGCCACGCCGACGGAAGCGGCGGCGCTGGGCGTCGTCGGCGCGGCAGTCTTCGCCGCCTTGGAGGGCAGGCTGACCTTCCGCCTGCTGCACGCCAGCGCCGAGGCCACGGCGCGCAACACCGCGCTGCTGGGCCTCATCATCTTCGGCGCCTACGTGCTCAACTACCTGCTCACCTCGATCAACGTGCCGCAGGCGATGGCCGCGTTCATCGCCGGCCTGCCGCTGCCGCCCTGGGCGATCATGGCCTGCATCCTGGCGCTGTATCTCGCGCTTGGCACCTTCATGGAGGGGTTCTCCATGATCATCACCACGGTGCCGGTGGTATTTCCCATCGTCACCGCGCTCGGCTACGACCCCATCTGGTTCGGCGTGCTGGTGACGATGATGGTGGAGATCGCGCAGATCAGCCCGCCGGACGGCACGGTGATGTACGTGCTGCAGGGCATGCGGCCGCGGCCGGGGCCGATCACCGACGTCTTCGCCGGGGTCGTGCCCTTCCTCGGCGCCTACCTGCTGGCGGTGGCGCTTCTCATGATCTGGCCCGAGATCGCGCTGTGGCTGCCGCGCATGATGTACTGAAGGTGTCGTGATGTCCGATCCAAGGCCCATCCGCATCGCCGTCGATGTCGGCGGCACCTTCACCGACCTGCAGGTCCTGGACGCTCGCAGCGGCACCGTGCAGGCCTGGAAGACGCCGACGACGCCGGAGGATCCCTCGATCGGCCTGATGGTCGGCGTTGCCGAGGCCGCTGCGCGCTTCGGCTTCGCGCTGGATCAGGTCGGGCTGCTGCTGCACGGCACCACCATCGCGACCAACGCCGTGCTGCAGCGCCAGCTCGCCCGCGGCGTGCTGCTGACGACGGCGGGGTTCGAGGATGTGCTGGAGATCACCCGGCATGTCCGCAAGGAACTCTACATCCTGGACCCGGACCCCTTCCCCTGCCTGATCAGCCGCGACCGCCGCTTCGGGGTGGCGGAACGCATGCGCGCGGACGGCAGCGTGGAGATGCCGCTGGACGAGGCCGCCATCCCCGGGCTGCTGGCGCGGCTGGAGGCTGCGGGGGCGGAGAGCGTCGCAATCTGCCTGCTGCACAGCTACGTGAACCCCGCGCATGAGCGCCGGCTGAAGGCGCTGATCGAGGCCGCGCGGCCCGGCCTGCCGGTGACGCTGTCGAGCGGGATCAGCCCGGAGATCCGCGAGTACGAGCGGGCGAGCACCACCGTGCTCAACGCGCTTCTGGTGCCGGTGGTGAAGGACTATCTGGATCGGCTGGCGCGGCGGCTGGAGATACCCCCACCCCAACCCTCCCCCGCAAGCGGGGGCGGGGGTGCCGGATATGCTCCCTCCCCCGCAGGCGGGGGAGGGGGTGCCGGAGATGCACCCTCCCCCGCAGGCGGGGGAGGGAGGGACCCGCGCGCGGCGCGGGAGGGTGGGGGTGGCGCCTTCGACCCCCTCGTCTTCCTCGTGCAATCCAATGGCGGCGTGTGCTCGCTCGCGACCGCCGCGGCGCAGCCGGCGCGCCTCCTGCTCTCCGGCCCGTCCGGCGGCGCGCTTGCCGCGGGGCGCATCGCCGCGCTGCTGGAGCGCCCGAACCTCGTCGCGGTGGACATGGGCGGCACCTCCTTCGACGTGTCCGTGGTGCAGGGCGGGCGCATCGGCGTGGTCACGCAGGGCGAGGTGGATGGGCTGCCCGTGCGCCTGCCCATGGTGGAGATGCGCACCATCGGCGCCGGCGGCGGCTCCATCGCATCGGTCGATGCCGGCGGGCGGTTGACCGTGGGGCCGCGCAGCGCCGGGGCGCGGCCCGGCCCCGTGGCCTATGGGCGCGGCGGGACGGAGCCGACCGTGACGGACGCCAACCTCGCGCTGGGGCGGCTCGACCCCGACTACTTCCTCGGGGGTGCGATGACGCTGGACATGGCGGCGACGCGCGCCGCCATCGCGGCGAAGGTCGGGACGCCACTCGGGCTGACGGTGGAGCAGGCGGCGCAGGGCATCCTCACCGTCACCAACGCCAACCTCGGCGCCGCGGTGCGGCTTTCGCTGTTCGAGAAGGGGCTGGATCCGCGCGACTTCACGCTGCTCTCCTTCGGCGGCGCCGGCGGGCTGCACGCCACGGACGTGGCAACGGAGATGGGTATCGCCGAGGTGATCTTCCCGCGCGAGCCCGGCACGCTCTCGGCCCATGGCATCCTCTACTCGGACCTGGTGCAGGATCTGGCGCGGTCACGCGTGCTGCCGGCGCGGCCGGAGAGCCTGCCCGCCATCGCGGCGCTGCTTGGCGAATTGCGTGCCGAGGCCGCGGCGCGCCTGGCGGCGGACGGCGTCGCTCCCGAGGCGCAGGCGATCGAGCTCGGCGCCGACATGCGCTACCACGGCCAGGCCTTCGAGCTGCTGGTGCCCTGGCCGGAGGCGCCGGACCTGCCGCCGCTGCTCGCCCGCTTCCACGCCATGCACCGGAGCCGCTTCAGCTACGCCGACGCGCAGGAGGCGGTAGAGATCGTCACGCTGCGCGTCACCGCCATCGGCCGCCTGCCGAAGCCCGCGGCAACCGAGCCCGTCCCCGCCGCGCGCCCCGCCCTGAAGGGCAGCCGCCGCGTCTTCGAGGACGGCGCCTGGCGCGACGTGCCGGTCTGGGACCGCGAGGCGCTGCCGCCCGAGGACCGCATCGCCGGCCCGGCCCTCGTCGAGGAAGCCTTCGCCACGCACTGGATCGGCCGCGGCTGGGAGGCGCGCCTCGGCGCCGCCGGCGCGCTGATCGCGTCGCGCGCAAGCGCGCCGAGCGCCAAAAGGATCGCGCCGTGACAGCCTCGTCCCCCTTGGGTCCCATCGAGATCGAGGTCATCCGCAACGCGCTGACCGCCGCCGCGGCCGAGATGGACGTCACGGTCTGGCGCACCTCCCGCAGCACCATCGTGCGGGAGCTGCTGGATTACTCCACCGCGGTCTTCGACGCCGAGGGCAACAACCTGGCGCAGTCCGCGCGCATCCCGGGCCACCTGAACTCCATGTCCCACCTGCTGCGGGAGCTGCTGGACCGGTGGGTCGATCCCGCCGCCTGGGGGCCCGAGGACGTGGTCATCACCAACGATCCCTATTGCGGCGGCCAGCACCTGCCCGACATCGTCGCCTTCAAGCCGGTGGAGCACGAGGGCCGGCGCATCGCCTTCGTCGGCACGCTCTGCCACCACATCGACGTGGGCGGGCTGGCGGCCGGCAGCTACGCCGCCAAGGCCATCGAGATCTTCCAGGAAGGGCTGCGCATCCCGCCGGTGAAGCTCATCGAGAACGGCGTCCGCAACGAGGGCATCTGGGCGATGATCCGGCAGAACGTGCGCAAGCCCGACTTGCTGCTGGGCGACCTCTCCTCCCAGATCGCCTCGCTGGAGGTGGGCGCCGCCGCGCTGCGCCGCCTCGCCACGCGCTACGGCGCGGACGGCATGATCGAGGCCGGGGCGCGCATCCTCGACATGAGCGAGGCGGCGATCCGCGCCTCGATCCGCCGCATGCCGGACGGCGTCTATGAGTTCACCGACTGGCTGGATGATGACGGCATCGCGCTGGACGTGCCGATCCGGCTGCACGTGCGCCTGGAGGTGAAGGGGGACGCCATCACCGTCGATCTCTCCGGCTGCTCCGGGCAGTCCACGGGGCCGGTGAACGCGACGCTGGCCAGCAGCGTCAGCGCGGTGATGTTCGCCATCATGACGGCCTGCGACGAACCCTTCGCGGCGAACGCCGGCTGCTACCGCCCCGTGACGACGATCGCTCCGGAGGGGCTGGTGGTGAACGCCCGCTTCCCCGCCCCCGTCGTGCATCGCGTCGCCGTCACGCATCGGCTGCTGAACGCGATGTACGGCGCGCTGCACCAGGTGGTGCCGGACCGCATCCCCGCCGCCTATTACGGCAACAGCTACGTCTGCACCTTCCAGACCATCCCCGAGGAAGGCCCGCGCGGCGTGCTGGTGGAGATCGAGATCGGCGGCGCCGGCGCGCCTCCGGGCAAGGACGGCGTGAACGCCTTCGCCTCCGGCATGCACAACAACTCCAACATCCCCATCGAGATGATCGAGAGCGGGTTGCCGCTGACCGTCACCCACTACCGGCTGCGTGAGGGCAGCGGCGGCGCCGGCCTGCGCCGCGGCGGGCTCGGGCTGGTGCGGGAATGGCGCATCGACAGCCCGCGCGCGCTGTTCACCGCGAACATGGACCGCTTCGTGCACGCGCCCTTCGGGCTCGCCGGCGGCGGGGCGGCGGCGACCGGGCGACTGACGCTCATCCGCGACGGCGTGGAGACGCCGCTGCCGCCGAAATCCGACAACGTGCCGCTGGCGCGCGGCGACCGCGTGCGGCTGGAGACCTCGGGCGGCGGCGGCTTCGGCGAGCCGGCGCGGCGCGATCCGGCCCTGCTCGCGCGCGACGTCGCCATGGGATACGTGCGCGCATGACCGCGCCCTTCGACCCGAAGCGGCACCGCATGGTGCCCGATCAGCGCTGGTTCGAGGATTTCGCCCTTGGCGAGCGCTTCGTCCTGCCCAGCCGCACCATGACGGGCGGCATCTTCGCCGCCTTCCAGGCCGCCTCCGGCGACAACCACCCGATCCACTACGACCGCGAATACTGCCGCGCGCATGGCTGGCCCGACATGCTGGCGCACGGCTTCCAGGTGGCCATCCAGTCCTGCGCCGGGGCGGGGCTGTTCCCCTTTCTGGTGGAGGAGTCGATGAAGGGGTTCCTGGAACAGTCCAGCCGCTTCCTGCACCCGGTGGTGCTGGGCGACACGCTCTACCCCGCGCTCACGGTCGATGAGCTGACGCCGCAGCGCAGCACCGGCATCCTCGGGCTGGCGAGCACGATCCACAACGGGCATGGCAGGCTGGTGATGGACGGGCGGCAGCGCTACCTGCTGCGCCGCCGCCCGGCCGGCTGAGCGCGCTACTCCGCCTGCCGCAGCCCGGAGGACTGGATCAGCGCCGCGTATTTCACCGCCTCGGACCGCACGTACTCGCCGGCCTGGTGGCGGTTCAGGTAGCGGATCGGGTGCGAGGCGCGGGTCATGCTCTCGACGACGGAGGGCGTGCGCAGCGTGCGGTCGCAGGCGGCGTCGAGCCGGTCCAGCACCGCGTCCGGCGTCGCCAGCGGCACGAAGATCGCGGTCCACAGCGGGAAGACCAGATCCGGATGGCCCAGCTCCTTCGCCGTCGGCGCGTTCGGATAGTCGGCCAGGCGCTGCTCGCCGAACACGATCACCGCGTGCAGCTGGTACTGGTGCACCAGCGTCGCCTCCGCCGTCAGCAGCGGAACCGTCCCGGACTGCATGGCCAGGATCGCATCGCCCGAGCCGCGGTAGGGAATGTGGTTCATCTGCACGCCGAGCGCCCGCGTCAGCGCCGTCATCGCCAGGTGGCCGAGGCCGCCGACGCCGCCCGAGGCATAGGGCATCTGCCCCGGCGCGGCGCGCGCCTTCGCCGCGATGTCGGCCAGGCTGGTGATGCCGCTGGTGCGCGGCGTCATCATCACCGCCGGCGCCTCGGCGACCAGGCAGACCGGGATGAGCTGGTCGGCGCGATAGGGCGGCCGGGCCAGGAAGGCGGGCTGGATGGCGACCGCCGCCATGGAGGTCAGCAGCAGCGTCTGCCCGTCCGGCTTCGAGCGCACCACCTCGCCCGTGCCGATGGTGCCGGTGGCGCCGCCGACGTTGCGGATGACCACCTGCGTGCCGAGCTGCTCCGACAGCGCGGGCTGGATCAGCCGGCCGATCACGTCGGTGCCGCCGCCCGCGGGCCAGGGGATGATCATCTGCACCTGGGCCTGCGCCGGCGCCGCCGCCAGCCCCAGGGTCGCCAGCGCGGCCACTGCCGCCCGCCTCGCGAAACGCCTCATCCCGAACGCCTCCTGTCCTGCGGCCCCGCTTTTCGGCACGGGGCTGGGCTGAAGGCTAGCGAGGCAATGGCACCGGGAGCAACCCGCGCCGAGTCACGCCAGCCGGCGGATGAAGCGGCGCGAGCTGCGGAACAGCGGCCGCACGCGCTCCGTCCAGGGCGTGCTGCGCGCGGTGATCCAGGCCGGCGTCTCGTTGATGCCCTCGCGCTCGAAGCGGTAGGCGGCCAGCAGGTTCGGGCTGCCGCCATCGAGCCGCTGGTAGCGCGCGCCGCCCAGGCAGCCCGGGCAGTCGGTGAGCATCCGCAGGTGCTCCTCCTCGTACCAGCGGAAGATCTCCGGCAGGTCCGCCTCGGCGATGTCGAGCTCCACCGTATAGAGCACCGGTGCGGCGGTCTTCACGTCGCCGCGCGCGCCGAGCAGGCGGTAGGGCACGGCACCGGCCGGCGGCGCGCCCGCGGGCGCGGGCTCGACGAAGGTCCAGGTGTCGGCGGGGTTCTCGACATTGACGTAGCGCGCGCCGTTCGCGGCTGCCGCGCCGTCGGTCAGGATGATCATGTCGACCATGGCTGCTTCCTCTCGCTTCGCCGCATCTTCCCGCGCCGGCCGGGTATTGACCAGCCCGCCGCAGGGCAACACGCTGCGCCCCGGCAGAGACGGGGAAACGCCATGAACGGCGCGGAATGGTTGGCGCGCAGCCTGCACGCCTCCGGCATCGGGCATCTGTTCTTCGTCGATGCCGTGCTGCGGCGGACCCTGCTGGAGTGCGAGCGCATCGGCGTCGCGCCCATCCTCGCGCATACCGAGAAGGCGGCCGTGTACATGGCCGACGCCTATGGCCGCGTCTCCGGCCGGCCCGGCGTGGTGGCGGCGCAATCCGTGGGCGCGGCGAACCTCGCCGCCGGCTTGCAGGACGCCTATCTCGGCCGCAGCCCGGTGATCGCACTGACGGGGCGCAAGCGCAGCGGCCACCAGCACCGCAACGCCTACCAGGAAGTGAGCCACGGCCCGCTGTTTGCCCCAGTGACGAAATTTGCAGCCAATGTCGATGCTGCCGAGGACCTGCCGCGGGTGTTCCGCCAGGCCTGGTCGGCCGCCGTCTGCGTGCCGCCGCGGCCCGTGCATCTCGATCTGAACGGGCTGATGGGCGAGGTCGTGGAGACGGGCACGACGGAGGAGCCGCCGGCGGCGCTCGGCGCCTGGGCGGCGCCGTCGCACCGGCCCGGCGCCGATGCGGCGGAAGTCGCCGCCGCGGCGCGGGCGC
>JAIEOP010000207.1 GCA_019750465.1 Acetobacteraceae bacterium
GGGCGGGCGGCGCCTGGGCCAGTGCCGGCGCCGCGAGCAGCAGGGCCAAGGCTGCTAAGCGCGCCGCCCGCATCAGTCCGCCACCGCGCCCGAGGCGCGGATCACCGGCCCCCATTTCGCCAGCTCCGCCGCCACCAGCGCCGCGAAGCCCGCCGGATCGAGGCGCGGCATCGGCTCGAAGGCCTGGCCGCGCAGCCGCGCCCAGATCGCCGCGTCGTCCAGCGCGCGGTGGGTCTCGGCGTTCATGCGCGCCACCACGCCGGGCGGGGTGCGCGCGGGCGCGGCCAGGCCCATCCAGGTGGTCAGCTCGTAGTCGGCGAAGCCCAGCTCGCGCAGGCTCGGCACGTCGCGCAGGAACTCGCTGCGCGCGGCGGAGGTGACGGCCAGCGCGCGCAGCTCGCCGGCGCGGATCTGCTGGAGGACGGTGGGGATGTTGTAGCAGCCCGCCGCGACCTCCCCGGTCATCACCGCGGTGATGCCGGCCGGCGCGCCGCGATAGGAGACGTGCACCATCCTGGCGCCGGCGACCTGCGCGAACAGCACCATGGAGATGTGGTGCGAGGTGCCGTTGCCGCCCGAGGAATAGGCCAGCTGCCCCGGTGCCGCCCGCGCCGCCTCGGCCAGCGCGCCCGCCGTGCGGTAGGGGCTGGTCTTCGGCACCACCAGCACGTTGGTCACGGTGGCGAAGACGGCGATGGGCGCGAAGTCGGCCCGCGCGTCGTAGCGCGGGCTGCGCGTGAGGTAGGTGTTGAAGATCATCGTGCCCTGGCTGACCAGGCCAAGGGTCTGCCCGTCCGGCGCGGCGTGCCTGAGCTGCTCCATCGCCACCACGCCGCCGGCGGCGGGGCGGTTGTCCACGGTCACCGGCTGGCCGAGACGCGGCGCCCAGGCCTCGGGCATGGTGCGGGCAAGCATGTCCGCGGTACTGCCGGGGGCGAGCGGGACCAGCAGGTTCACCGCGCGGGTGGGGGACCAGTCCGCGGCGCGGGTGGGGTGCGGGGCCGCGAGCGTCGCGGCGGCGAGAAGGAGGGTGCGGCGGCGCGGATGGCGTGCGGGCATCATGCCCGCCCCGAGCCCGCGATCAGGTAGATCGGGCTCGACCACAGCACGTTGCCGTCCTCCAGCGTCGCCCGGATGAACAGGGCGTTGTCCTCGTCCGGTCGCAGGGGCACGCGCAGGCCGTGGCGCACCGCATGGTGCGGGTTGGTATCCGGCAGGCGGAAGGCGCGGACGCGGCGGCCGAGGCCGCCCGCCTCCCAGGTGCGGTCCTCGAGGCCGATCTCCGCCACGGGGATCTCCGCGGTGACGAGGTTGGTGCGGATGGAGAGGGTGCCGGCGCCGGGATCCGCGAGCATCGCCTCCACGCCCATGAAGCCGCCAGTGGTCACGCCGTCGAAGGCGAGGCCCCCCGGCGTGGCATCGAAGCGGCGGTCGAGGTTGAAGCGGTTGATCGGCCGTGCCCCGGACCAGCTATTGCCCGCCAGCGCGATTTCGCCGCGCCAGGACGTCTCCCGTCCGCGGCCGCGGTACTCCGAGCCCTCCCACAGCACGCGGATGCGGCGGCCGAGATCGGCCGCGGCATGGGGGCGCCAGGTTTCGATCAGCCGGGTGCGGTTGCGGATCTCGACGCGTTCGACCGGGGCGCCGGCGCTGATCTCGAAGCCGAATTCCACCGCCGCGTCGGCGACGCCGGTGAGGATGTTGCCGAGGCCGGCGCGCGCCGTGCGCCCCACCGGCGCGCCGCCGAGCGCAGGGTCGTCGCGGTGCAGGTCGGCCGGCGCGGCCAGCACGGCCCAGGCATCGGCATGCACCCGTGCGGCACCCGTGGTGCAGACCTGGCGGCGCCACAGCATGGCGTCCCAGATCGCGTCGCGGGTGAGTTCGGGCGCGAAGTAGCAGGTCAGCCCGCCATAGGCGCCGAACAACGAGGCGCCGGGGTGCGAGGCGCCCTGGCGGCCCTTGTGGCCGTCGGAGTTCGCCGCGATGCCGACGCGGGCACCGGTGGCGAAGGCATCCTCCAGCAGCCAGTCGAAGGTGCCCCAGTCGGAATGCACCTCCACGCTGCGCTCCAGCGCGCGGTCGTGGGCATAGGGCAGGTTGGCGTAGCGGCCGCCGACATGCGGCAGGCAGAGCACCCCTGCCGCGCCGCCCTCGGCGCGCAGCGCGGCGTGCAGGGCGCGCGCGTCCAGCGCGTCGGTGTCGGCGTCCGAAAGATCCTCGACCAGCGCGTGGCAGGAGCGGTGCAGCGTGCCGCCTTCGGCTCGCAGCACCACGTTGCGGTCGCCGCCGAGGGCCGTGTTGCCGGACCACTCCCAGCCCGGGAAGAAGACGAAGCGGCCGGGGCGGGTGCTCCCGGCGGTCAGCGCGTTCAGGCCGCGCCAGAATTCGCCGGTGATCTGGAAGTCGTTGCCCTGGTGGCACATGGCGTCGATGAAGGCGAGGTCGCGGGCGTATTCCACCAGCCGCGCGGCGCTGTTGGTGCCGATGGTCTCCTCGGACTGGCCGTGCATGTCGGCCCAAAAGGGGAGATATGAGGGGAGGTGGGTGGCCGCTTCCGCGATCCGCAGCGGGTTCGAGCGGGCGAGCCTGTGGCCGGTCTCGTCCAGCACGTCGATGGTCAGGTCGCCGGGCACCGCCACGCGCAGCCCCTCGATGCGCTCGGCGCGCGCACCGGCCGGCCAGTCGATGACCTCCGGCAGGCCCAGCACGGGGGCGCTCGGGCGGAGGCGGTAGCGGCCGCGCACCGAATGCGAGGGGTTGCCCCAGCGGTCATCGGCGCGCAGGCCAAGCGCAAAGGGCTCGTTTGCCCGCCGCAGGGTCGGCAGCACCGCGCGCCAGATGTCGGGCGCGCCGGGGATGATGGCGATCCAGGGCTGCTCGGGCAGGATGGCCCAGTTGAAACACGCAAAGACGTCGGCCAGCACGCGGAACTCGAAGCGGTCCTCGCCGAAGGTCTGCAGCCGGATGCCGGGCGAGCCGCCGCCCCGGTCGCCGAGCCGGATGGTGATGGTGTCGCCGGGCGCCAGGAACCCACGCCCGACCGCGACGGTGAGGCACTTGCCCCAGGGCCGCATATTCAGCCGCGGGTTGTAGGACAGCTCCAGCCGCGCGCCGTTCGAGGCTTCGGCGGTGACGTAGTTCGGCGCCCCGGGGTCGGTGAATTGCGGCGTGCCCATGTCCGAGGCGAAGCGGTGCACCACCCTGATCGAGCCGGTGTCGTCCATCCCGAAGCGGCCGGCGGTGAAGACGAGCGTGAAGCTCTGCCAGGAGCCGGCCTCGAAGGGCTGGCCGTGGCCGGCGAGGAGGCGGGCGGTGCCGATCTGGTCGGCCATGTAGTCGGTGTGGCGGGCGACATGGGGCATGGCGGGGCGGGTCTCCTGCGGCCGAGAGTGCAGGCGGCGGCGCGGGGCCGCCAGCCCCCTCCGGCGCGCCGGGGCAACGCTATTGCGGGCAATCGGCCGGCGGCGGGAATTCGGAGTCGATCGGCACGCGCAACGCCGCGCGCTCGCGGCCGGCGGCATCGGTGTAGGTCATGCGGTCGATGCGCAGCGTGTGCAGCGCGTGCGGCTGCGGCGCGGGCGGCGCGGCCTCGTCGATGGTCTCGGGCACGTGGGTGAAGCCCTGCGCCGACCGGGTGCAGCGTCCCTCCCGCACCACCAGCCCGCGCGGCTCGCAGCCCTGCAGGATGCGGGCGGCAATGCGCATGCACCGCGTCTCGGTGGCGAAGACATGCTCGACACGGGCGCGCACCTGTGAGCGGGTGGTGTTGCCGCGGGCGATGTGCGCCGGCATCGGCCTGCCGCGCGGCTTGGCGCGGCGGAACTGGGGCGTGAGACCGCACCGGCGCAGCAGGTCGGGATTGGCCTTGCTGCGGTAGGCGGTGTCGGCCCAGACCCTGCTGGCGGTGTTGGCCGGATCGAGCACGGCGCCGAGCTGGCTGCCATCGTGCCGCGCCGCATGAGTGACCGTGAAGCGGCGAATGAAGCCGTGCCGCCGGTCGATCCCGACGTGGTTCTTGTGCCGAACATCGGCACGGCGATCTCGGCGCCGGCCTGCCGCGCTGCGCCCTCGGGCGGCTTGGCCTTGCGGCGGCGCCGGATGGTCCAGCGGCCGTCGCCGTCGATCTGCCGCTCGCGCGCCTGCGACCAGCCCGCCGGCGTGCCACCCTCGCGCAAGCTGGCCTTCTCCTCCCTGTTCAGTCGCGGCTTGCGGGCCTCCGACCGCAGGGGAAAGCGAATCATACCAACTCGGTCAAAGGCTGACCCATGCGGCGCGCCAGATGGCGCGCCGAGGCCGCGGACGCGGCCCGCGCCCAATGGCGCGAAGCCAAGCCGCGCGGATGCGCGGCGCCCGGCGTCTGAGCGACTGTGTCCTGCGTCAAGCGCCGCGTTGCCCCGTGATTGTCTCCCGGCGGCTGTCCCGCCTCAAGGCTGGCGCTGCGCCAGACCCTGGCCGGCCTGCGGGACCGGCCCGGCCAACGCGTGCTGGGCGTCGCGCTGACCGGCGGCACCACCACCGCCGCGCCGGAAGCCCTGTGGTGCCTGCTGGGCTACAGCCTGCATGACCTGGTGCTCTGGGACGGCACCGCGGGGCCAGGCCATCTGATCGCGGCACGCCTGGCGGAGGGCGGGTCGGCGCTCTCGCCCTGGGCCATCGCCCGTTCGCCGCACGACCCGAGAGCCCAGGGGAACGAGCGGCTTCCCGTCATCGAGGTCGTCCTCCGCAATGGGCGCGTGATGCGCGTCCCGGCCACGGTCGCCGCGGCCGAGCTGCGGCACCTGGTGGAGGCCCTGGACGGCTGAACCAGGTCCCGAAGGCAGGCGCGGGCGCGGATTAGCTTGACGCGGGGCGGCCCGCCGCTACTGTCCGCGCTCCCGTCCGGCCGCGGAGCGCCGCCCATGGCGCGCCGGGTCCCCTGCCCTGCTCAGAGGCTGTGTCATGGCCAAGTCCAACACCATCCAGATCAAGCTGGTCAGCAGCGCCGACACCGGCTTCTTCTACGTGACCCGCAAGAACGTGCGGAACACCACGGGCAAGCTCGAGATGAAGAAGTACGACCCGGTCGCCCGCAAGCACGTCGTCTTCCGCGAAGCGAAGATCAAGTAAAGGGGCGCCGGGCGCCAGGCCCGGCTTGCCGGCACTGCCTTGCGGCGCCGGCTCACGCGCCTGCCGTGCTGTCCTCGGCGGCGGGCAGATCGGTCCCGCAGGCGAACTCCACCCGATTGCGGCCCGCGGACTTGGCGCGGTACAGCGCGGCATCCGCCGCGGCGATCGCCGCCTCCGGCTCCCAGCCCTGCTGCGCCACGACCAAGCCGATGCTGACGGTCACCTGCAGCGCGCTGCCGGCCACCATGAAGGGCGCCCCGCACATCGCCTCGCGCAGCCGCTCGGCCACCGCCTCGGCGTAATCGGCCGGCTCGCTTGCCAGCACCACCAGGAACTCCTCGCCGCCGTGGCGGGAGATGACGTCGGCCGCACGCAGCTGCCCGGTGAGCCGCCGCGTGAGCTGGCGCAGCACCTCATCCCCCGCCGGGTGGCCGTGGCGGTCGTTGATCGCCTTGAAGTGGTCGACGTCGATCAGCAGGATCGCCGCCTCGCCGCCGTGCAGCAACCCGCCCAGGTGGCGCATGGCGTAGCGGCGGTTGCGCAGCCCGGTCAGCGGGTCGGTCACCGCCGCCTCCAGGCTGCGGTCCAGGTCGTCGCGCAGGCGTTCCTGGTAGCGCTTGCGGCGGATCTGGTTGCGCGCGCGGGCGCGCAGCTCATGCGGATCGATCGGGCGGAAGACGTGGTCGTTGGCACCGATGTCGAAGCCGCGCAGCACCAGGCCGCGCTGCCCGGTCGCGGCGACCAGCAGCACCGGCAGGTCGCGCGTCGCCGCATCGGCGCGCAGCCGCGATGCCAGGCGCAGGGTCTCGCCGCCATCCTCCGGCAGCACCAGCACGGCCAATTCGTGGAGCCCGCCGGCCAGCAGCGCCCGCGCTTCCGCCGGCGTATCGGCGCCCCGCACCGTCACCCCGTCGGCGGAGAGCGCGGCCTGGACCTCCGCGTGGTCGGCCGGATCGGCGGAGAGTACCAGAACCGAGGCGTGCCGCAGATCGAGCGAAGGCTCGGCCGGCGCCCGGAAGCCGAGGCCGCGCGCCGCCTCGCCCTGGATGCGCCAGGCGTCCTGCACCTGCTTCACCCGCAGCAGGGCGCGCAGGCGGGCGAACAGCGTCGCGTCGTCGACCGGCTTCGAGAGGAAGTCATCGGCCCCGGCATGCAGGCCGCGCACCCGCTCGGCCGGATCGACGAGCGCGGTGACCATGACCACGGGGATATGGGCCGTGCGGGGATCGGCCTTCAGCCGCTCGCATACCTCGTAGCCGTCCATGCCCGGCATCATGATGTCGAGCAGGATGACGTCCGGCGCCCAGCCGACCGCCTGGGTCAGCGCCTCCGGTCCCGAATTGGCCAGGAGGACGTCGTAGTACTCGTTCTGCAGCTTGGCTTCGAGCAGGCGCAGATTGGTTGCGATGTCGTCGACGACGAGGATGCGCGCAGTCATGCCCGGCGCCGCTCCCTGTCCCCGGAATGCCACAAGCGCATCTCCCTGCCCCGGCCGGACCCGCGACAACCCGGGGCCGGCGGGGCGCAGGATAGGCCCAGCGTGGTCCGCCGGAAATCGACCTTTGTCACACCGCGGTTTTGACACCTGCGTGAAACCTGCCCGCCAGATGCCCTTCGTGACCGATTGCCGCCTTCGTCCGCGGCCGGAACCTCCCTAATCAGGCGCCGAGCGGGCGGTCGGCGCCCGCCAGCCGAACGGAGCGAGGCCGCATGTCGGGCATCACGGCAGGATCCAGGCGGGACGAACGGCCGCCAGGCGATGCAGCGCTGTTCTTCCGGCGCTGGCTGGCGAACCCCCTGCAGATGGGATCCGTCGTGCCCTCCTCGGCGAGCCTCTGCCGGCGGATCGCCGGCCTTGTCGAGCGTGCGGAAGACGAGATCGTGCTGGAGCTCGGCGCCGGTACCGGCGTGGTCTCCCGCGCCCTGCTGGCCGCGGGCGTGCCGCCGGAGCGGCTGGCGGTGGTGGAGATCGTGCCGGAGATGGCCGAGCACCTGCGGATGGCGCTGCCGGGCGTTCAGGTCATCGCGGGCGACGCCTTCGACCTGCCGCGCGCCCTGCCGGCGCGCTGGCACGGCAAGGTCGGCACCGCGATCTGCGGCATCCCGCTGGTGATGCTGCCGCTGGAGCGGCAGCGGGCCTTCGTCGGCGCGGTGGAGGCGGTGGCGCCGGGGCGCGGCTTCCTGCTCTATACCTATTGCATCACCTCGCCCCTGCCCTACCGGCGCCTTGGGCTGTCGGCGCGGCGCATGGCGTGGACACCGGCGAATTTCCCGCCCGCGAGCGTCTGGCGCTACCGGCCCCCGCAGCCGCAGGGCGGGACGAGCCATGGTGGCGGCGTCCCGCGTTGACGGTGGCCGTGCCGCCCGGCCCGCTTCGGGGTGCTCTGCCATCGGTTTGTCGTTGGCGCCCTCAGCCTGAGGCAGACTATACCATGGCCCGCGGCGGTTACCCCTGGAAGTTGAGCCGCAGGCCGGGCTCGGCCCAGGGCATCACCGCCAGCTCGCCCCTGCCGGAGAGGGTGATCCAGGCCGTGCGCATGTCCGGCCCGCCGAAGCACAGGTTCGTGGGATGGCTGTCCGGCATCGGGACCTCCCGCACCACGCGCCCGTCGGGGGCGAAGACGGTGATGACGCCGGTGACCAGGGTGGCCACGGCGATGTTGCCGCCCGCCTCCACCGCCAGGCTGTCGAATCGGCAGAACCCGGCGACTCCGCCGAGGCAGCGCCCGCCATGCGGCGAGGGAAAGGGGTGCTTCGTCACCACGCCCGGCGCCTCGATGTCGAAGGCCCAGAGCGTTGCGGTCTCGCAGTCGGCGACATAGACCACGCGCTCATCCGGCGCGAGGCCGATGCCGTTGGCGCTGAGGATCGGGTAGGCGGCCTCGCGCACCGAGGAGCCGTCCGGCAGGGCGTAGTACAGCCCGCCATGGTCGCGGTGCGTGGCGTGGCGCTTGCCCATGTCGGTGAACCAGAAGCCACCCTGCCGGTCGAAGACGATGTCGTTCGGCGCGGAGAGGCGGCGGCCGTCCACCTCCCGGTACAGCACGGTGCGCGCGCCGGTGGCGGGATCCACCCGGGCGATGCAGCCGCCCTGGTAGTCCTCGGCCGGGCCCACGCCCATGAAGTGGCCGGGGATGTAGCGGCTGCCGCCGTTGTCGCAGAGGTAGAGCATGCCGTCCGGGCCGCGCGCCAGGCCGTTCGGGCCGCCGCCGGCCGGCCCGAGCCGCGTCACCGACCCGTCCGCGCCGACGCGGGTGATGCGGCCGCCATTGATCTCGGTAAGGACGACGCTGCCATCCGGCATCGCCACCGGCCCTTCCGGGAAGCCGAGGCCCGTGGCGAGGATGCGGAGGTCCTGAGTCATGGCGTTGCCTCTCCCTTGCGGCGGGGATGGTAGGCGCGGCGGCTTGCCGCCGTCACCCCGTGCTGCGAGGCTCGGCGCATGACCCCCCCGATCTTCGACCTCACGGGCCGCCGCGCCCTGATCACCGGCTCCTCCCAGGGCATCGGCCTGGCGCTGGCACGCGGCCTGGCAGGGGCCGGCGCCGCGGTGGTGCTGAACGGGCGCGACACGGCGAAGCTCGATCGCGCCGCCGCGGCGCTGCGCGCCGAGGGGCACCCGGAGGTGGCCACCGCCGCCTTCGACGTGACCGACAGCGCCGCGGTGGAGGCCGGCGTCGCCGCCATCGAGGCGGGGCACGGCCCGGTCCACATCCTGGTCAACAACGCCGGGGTGAACCTGCGCGGCCCGCTGCACGAGATGCCGGACGGGACCTGGCACACGGTGATCGCCACCAACCTGCACAGCGCCTTCTACGGCGCGCGCGCCGTGGCGAAGCGCATGATCGCGCGCGGGGCGGGCGGCAAGATCATCAACACGTGCTCGGTGATGTCGCTGATGGGCCGCGCCACGACCGGCCCCTACACGGCGACCAAGGGCGCGCTGGGCATGCTGACCAGGGCCATGTGCGCCGACTGGGCGCGGTTCGACATCCAGTGCAACGGCATCGCGCCGGGCTACTTCGCGACCGAGCTGACGGCACCGCTGAAGAACGACCCGGCGTTCAACGGCTGGCTGACAGGGCGCACGCCGGCCGGCCGCTGGGGCGAGATGCCGGAGCTGGCGGGTGCGGCGGTGTTCCTCGCCTCGGCGGCGTCGAGCTACGTGAACGGGCACCTGCTGTTCGTCGATGGGGGGATGACGGCGGTGCTGTAGAGGCGCCGGATCAGCCCGGCGCCCGTTGCGCCTCGCCCGCCTCCATCTCGCGGATAATCGCGCGTGCGCTCGCGACCGGATCGACCGCTTTCACGATCGGCCGCCCGATCACGAGATAATCGGCCCCGTTCGCGATCGCGTCCTGCGGTGTCGCGTGGCGCTTGTGGTCGTCCACAGATGCGCCCGCGGGCCGCACGCCAGGCGTGGCGATCAGCAGCCTGTCGTTGCTGACCATCCGGCGGATCTCGTCGGGCCTGTCATCGGGAGAGGCAATGATGCCATCGCATCCGCAGTCAATCGCCTTGCGCACGCGCAGCCTGATGAGCTGCTTCACACTGATGCCATAGCCCATCTCCCGGAGAGCTGCGTCATCCAGACTGGTAAGCACCGTAATCGCGAAAATCTTGGTGACGTCGGATGCGCCCTTGCCTTCGACGGCAGCGCGCATGATTTCAGGATCGCCATGCACGGTCACGAAGCGCACTCCCCGCTCCACGGCGCGGGCGACGCCCTGTTTCACCGTCTCGCCGATGTCGAACATCTTGTAGTCGAGGAAGACATGCTTGCCCGACCGGATCAGGTCGCCGATCAGGCGATCCGTGCCGTCGGCGAACAGCAGCCACAGGCCGATCTTGAAGAACGACACCACGCCGTCGAGCGACTCCACCATGCGCCGCGCCTGCGCGGGATCCGGAAGGTCGAGCGCCACGATGAGGCGATCCGCCATGGCCCCGGGAACGGCGCGCGACCGCGGTCCGGGGGTCTGGATGAGGTCCGGCATGGCAAGCTCCTTCTCTGCGGGAGGCCGAGCGGCACCGGGGATAGCCGGAATTGACGCGCTCCTACGGCACGCCGCCGGCCCCTGCAACCGGCCCGGCGGACCGCGCTCGCTGCCGGGCTACGGCACAGGCGCCCGGAACCGCACCGGCTGCCCGGCGAAGAAGGCCGCCAGGTTCGCCTCCAGCACCCCGCGCTGCGCCCGCTGCGCGGTCAGCGCCACCGCCGCCATGTGCGGGGTGAGCACCGCATTCTCCAGCGCGCGCAGCCGTTCCGGCACGCGCGGCTCGTCGGCATAGACATCGAGGCCCGCGCCGGCGATCACGCCCTGCTCCAGCGCGGCGCAGAGCGCCGGCTCGTCGACGATGATGCCGCGCGCGATGTTGACCAGCACGCCATCCGGGCCCAGCGCGCGCAGCACCTCGGCATCGACGGCACGGCGGTTGTCCGCGCCGGCCCGCGCGGCCACGACCAGCACGTCCGACCATTCGGCGAGGGCAGGCAGGCTGTCGAGGTAGGCATAGCCCACGTCGTCGCGCCGGGTGCGGTTGTGGTAGCCGATCTCCATCTCGAAGGGTTCGGCGCGCGCCGCGATCTTCCGCCCGATCGTGCCCATGCCGTAGATGCCGAGCCGCTTGCCGGACAGCCCCGGCGTCATCGGCATGCGGTCGATGCCGAGGCTGGTCCAGCCACCCGCCCGCACCTTGCGGTCGCCCTGCACCAGCCGCCGCGCCGCGGCGATCACCAGCCCCATGGCGAACTCGGCGACCGCGGTGGAATTCGAATCCCCCGCATGCGTGACGATGATGCCGCGGTCCCGGGCCGCCGCGCGGTCCACGCCCTCGTAGCCGGTGCCGTAGCAGCAGATCAGCCCGAGCTGCGGCAGCGCCGCGATCATCGCCGCATCGGTCGGGAAGCCGCCCAGCGTGATCAGCGCCCGCGCCGCGCGCGCCTCCGGCGGGATCGCCTCCGGCACGGAGCGTGCCAGCGGGCCGTGCACCTCGTAGCGTTGCGCCATGTGCGCGACCTGCGCGGCGGGCAGCGGCAGGGCGTGCAGGATGATGGGCTTCGTCATGCGCCGAATGCAGCACGGCGATGGACGCCGCTCAAGCCGGGCGGGTTGACGGCGCGGCCGCGGACGGAGACCCTGCCCCATTCCAGCGGGAGGGAACGCGATGCGCGGCATCGGCAGGGCAAGGCGCCCATGAGCATCAACGGCAAGGCCTACATCGTCGGTGCCTATGAGCACCCGACGCGCAAGGCGGACGACAAATCGGTGGCGCAGCTGCACGCCGATGTCTGCTGGGGCGCGCTGCAGGATGCGGGGCTGTCCAAGGACGACGCGGACGGCTTCTTCTGCACCTCCGCCGCCCCCGGCCTCGGGCCGCTGAACATGGCGGACTATCTCGGGCTGACGGGGCTGCGGCACATGGACAGCACCGATGTCGGCGGGTCCTCCTACGTGCTGCATGTCGTGTGTGGACATCCCGGATGTTCCAGGCAGCTGCCCTGGCTCCACTCTAGGATCGTGACGCCGCGCCCCGCAACGTCTCAAGCGCGACGAAATACCGCATTCAAGCGATGCTGCCCCCAATGCCCGGCGCTGCCACGGGCTGCGCCGCAAGGCGCAGCGACGATCCACGGACGCTGAACACCGCGCTGGCGCGTCCCACCCGCGCGGCGTCCGCAGGGATCGCCCCCTCCACGAAGGCAAGGCTGCCGCCGATCCGCGTCACCGCCGCGCGCGCCTCCAGCCAGCACCCCTCCGGCGCCGGTCCGAGGTAGTCGAGGCTGAGGGTCACCGTGGAGATCGGCACCTTCGGCTGCCCCGACCGCTCGCGGAGCACGCCGACGGCGTGGATCAGGCCGAGATCGGAAAGGCTGGCCACCAGGCCCCCATGGGCAACTCCCGCCGTGTTGCAGTGCCGCGCCTGCACCCGCAGCCCAAGGCGTATTTCGCGCTCGCCGCGCAGCGCATGGAAGGGACCGAGGCTGGCGGCGAAGGCGCCACCATGGGTTGCCCGGACGTAGCCCTCCGGCACGTCGCCGGTCCTGCCATCCCCTGTCATTCCAAACCCCCTGTCGCGTGGCGTCCCGCCTGCACCCTGCGCAGCCGCCCGCCGGCGGCCCGGCGCCCGCCCCGGATGGTCCTCGGCAACCTGAGCCTTGTGCGGCCAGCGTCAGCCGACCGGCGAAGCGGCATACCGGAGCGGAGGCAATCGGGCTTGCAACGCGTCGTCCGGACCGGAATATCGGCTTCCCCGATCCGATGCGAATGGATGCCGCGCGCGACGGAACCGCGGTGCGCCCGAAACGGCGTTCGCCTATCCTCCTGCGCGGTCCGGACGCGGTGCGCGACCGGAGGTCCATAATGCCAGTGCCGGCGGCAGGACGCCGAGCGCCAGCCAGTGCACCAGCGCTTCCGCCCGGGTCAGCCAGACGGCATTCCACAGCACCAGGCACAGCAATTGCACCGCGAACATCCAGGCCAGGGCTATGGCCAGCGCCCGTGTCGCGCCGGGCTGCGCCTCGGGTTCGCGGTGACGGGGCATGGTCGATCCTCATGGGGCACGGGACGGCCCGGGGCGATGTGTATACAACTTCTCGCGATGCGGAAAGGGCCATGCAGGGCGCCGGGGCTGGACCAGCAACCGGCCGCTGCCCTACCTATCCGCCGCCTGCCCCTGTGGCGGAACGGTAGACGCGGCGGACTCAAAATCCGCGGCCGCAAGGCGTGGGAGTTCGAATCTCCCCGGGGGCACCAGATGCGGCGGGGCGTCCGCCATGGGGATCGATCCGCTGACTCCAATCCGCGACGCCGCGCCGGAAGATGCCGTCCCGGATGCGGCGCCCGTGCCCCTCGGCGGGTTGGAGGGCTTCCTCGGACCGCGCCGCGTCCTCGGCTGGGCGGCCGACCCGCTGACGCCGGCGGAGCCCGTCCTCCTCCTCGTGCGGCTGCGTGGCGAGACGGTGGCGGAGCTGCGCACCGGCGTGCACGACGTGCCGGAGCTCTTCGCCGCCGTCGGGTCGGAGCGCGGCTTCGTGCTCGACCTGCCGGCTGGGTACCTGGCCGGCGACCTCGCCACCGGGCGCCTGGCCATCCACCCCCTGCGCGCCGGGGCGCCACAGGCGGCGCTGCCCGCCCGGCCACGCCTCGTGGCGCAGGAACAGGCCGCGGCGGGCCACGCCATGCTGCAGCGGGCGGAGGCGACGCTCGGTCCGCAAGGCCTGGCCGAGATGCTCGCCACGCTCGGCCGACCGGAAGGATTCGGCGCGGCGCGCCTGGCCGGGGAGGCGAATGCCGCGCTGGCCGCCGGCATCCCCGGCAACCGGCCGCGCGGGGTCGCGCTCAGCCCGCTGCATTTCCCCGTCGGCCTGCGCTCCGCCGGCGGCGGCGTGGTGCTGGGCCGCGACGGCCACCTGTTCCTGCTCGCCGGCACGAATGGCGAGGTCGCGCGCCTGGGTGCCGACCCGGCGCAGCGCGCCCGCCTCGTCGCGCAGTGGCTGGCGCTGATCGAGGCACGGCGGGCACGCGCCGCGGCAACCGGCCTGCATTTCCTCCAGCTCATCGTCCCGGAGAAGACCGCCCTGGTGCCGGAGCTGCTGCCCGACCCGGACCAGGGCGGCCCCAGCCCCTTCCTGGCGGCGCTTGAGGCCGCGCTGGCGGAGCGGCCGGCGCTGGCCGCCTGCACCCTCTCCGGGCGCGCGGCGCTGCAGGCGGCCGCGGCGGCGCGGGGGGCGCCGATGGCCGGGTTCGTACGGCGGCTGGATTCGCACCCCTCGGCCGCCGGCATGCATGCCCTGGCGCGCGCGGTGCTGACGCGGCTCGGCGAGGCGCCGCCCGATCTCGGCGGCCGCTTCGGGCGCAGCCGTCTCGCCGATGGCGACCTGCGCGCGCAGTTCCTGCCCGAGCCCTGCTTCGAGGAGGTGGCGCAGCTGCACGCCCGGGCCTTCGAGCGCTTCGGCGCCGAGCCGGCGGTGGTGGCCACGCATGTACCCCGGGACGGCGGCCATATCGGGCGGTGGGAGCATTGCCGCACCGAGGGCGCGCCCTCGCCCCGACGCCTGCTGGCCTTCGGCAACTCGGTCTGCGGCTCCATCGAGGCGCGGCAGAACCTGCTCTCCGGCTGGCTCGCCCGCTGGTTCGCGGAATATCGCTTCCACTGGCAGCCCGCCGTCGACTGGGCCGCCGTCGAGGTGGCCGCGCCCGACATCCTGCTGTGCCAGACGGTGGAGCGCTTCATGGCGCGGGTGCCCGAGGGCTGACCGCTGAGCTGACCGCCGGGGCCGGTCCGGGCCTTGCTGGACAAGCCGGCGGGTTCGCGCCAAGAGGCCGGCCCCCGTTCCAATTCCTGCCTGGAGGCCCGCCATGGCTTCGGCGTTCGACCGCGTTGCCGACATCATCGCCGAGACCAGCGGCGTCGATCGCGAGCGCATCCTGCCCGACAGCCACGTGATCCGGGACCTGGAGATCGACAGCCTCGACTTCCTCGACATCGTCTTCGCCATCGACAAGGAATTCGGCATCAAGGTGCCGGTCGAGCAGTGGACGCAGGAGGTCAACAACAACGAGGCGCCGGCAGAGCAGTACTTCGTCATGAAGAACCTGGCCACGCGCATCGACGAGCTGGTGGCGGCGAAGGCCGCGGGCTGAGGCCGCGGCGGCGCGGCGATGCGCCTGGAATACTTCCAGATGATCGACCGCGTCGTCGCGGTCGATGCCGGCCGCCTGACCGCCGAAGCCACCGTGCCGGAGGCGAGCCCGGTCTTCGAGGGCCACTTCCCCGGCCACCCCCTGGTCCCCGGCGTGCTGCTGCTGGAGACCATGGCCCAGGCCGGCGGCTACCTGCTGCTCGCCCGCATGGGCTTCGCCCGCATGCCCTTCCTCGCCGCCGTGAAGGAGGGGAAGCTGCGCAGCTTCGTCGGCCCGGGCGCGGTGCTGAGCGTGGAGGCGTCGCTGGTGCATGAGGGCAGCGGCTATGCCGTGGCGACGGGGCGGATCCTGTCCGGCGGCAAGCGGATCTGCGACGCCGAGATCACCTACCGCGTGCTGGACTTCCCGGCGCCTGAGCTGAAGGCCGCGATGCTCGGCCAGGCGGCCCGGATCGGCATGGCGGTGCCGGGCGGCTGAGGCCCGGGCACCCCTGCGCCCGCCCGCCCAACTACGACCCCTCACGCCCCCCCACCCCTGGGCGCCGATGACCGACGAGGAATGGGACTTCCTCCGCCGCCTCCTGCCCCCCGGC
>JAIEOP010000139.1 GCA_019750465.1 Acetobacteraceae bacterium
CCCGCGGGCGCGCGCCAGGGCCGCGCGCGGGCGGGAGAACAGCGCGATCCGGTCGGCGATGTCGGCCGCGGCGCCGAGGATCAGCCAGGCCGCCGCGCCGAAGCCAAGCGCCGGCAGCACGTGCCAGCCGGCGAAGGCGAGCGCGACCAGCACCGCGACCAGCCCTCCCAGCGCCGCCCACCACAGCCGCTGCAGCACCGGCCAGAGCCGCGCCCGCTTCCAGGGCAGCATCGGCCCCACCGCCATGGCGGCCACCAGCGGCACCGCCAGCGGCAGCAGCGCGGTGTTGAAGAAGGGCGGCCCCACCGAGATCTTCTGGTCCAGCAGGTAGTCGGCGAACATCGGATAGAGCGTGCCCACCAGCACCACCGCCGTGATCGAGCACAGCAGCAGGTTGTTCAGCACCAGCGCGCCCTCGCGCGAGAGCGGGGCGAAGATGCCGGTTGGCTGCATCGCCGCGGCGCGCCAGGCAAACAGCGCGAAGCCGCCGCCGACATAGAGCATCAGCAGCATCAGGATCACGGTGCCGCGGGCCGGGTCGTTGGCGAAGGCATGCACGCTGTTCAGCACGCCCGACCGCACGAGGAAGGTGCCGAGCAGGCTCAGCCCGAAGGCGAGCAGCGCGAGGAAGATCGTCCAGGTCTTCAGCGCCTCGCGCTTCTCCACGACGACCGCGGAGTGGATCAGCGCCGTCAGCGCCAGCCAGGGGAGCAGCGACGCGTTCTCCACCGGGTCCCAGAACCAGTAGCCGCCCCAGCCCAGCTCGTAATAGGCCCACCAGGAGCCGAGCGCGATGCCGAGCGTCAGGAAGGCCCAGGCCGCCAGCGCCCAGGGCCGCACCCAGCGCCCCCAGGCGGCATCGACCCGGCCCTCGATCAGCGCGGCGACGGCGAAGGCGTAGGTGACGGCGCAGCCGACATAGCCGAGGTAGAGCAGCGGCGGGTGGAAGGCGAGGCCGGGGTCCTGCAGGATCGGGTTCAGCCCCTGCCCGTCCTCGGGCGGCGGCCAGACGCGGTTGAACGGGTTCGAGGTGGCCAGGATGAAGGCCAGGAAGCCGAGGGCGACGAGGCCCAGCACCGCCAGCACGCGCGCCTGCAGCGCCGAGGGCAGGTTGCGCCCGAAGGCGGCGACGGCGCCGCCGCACAGCGCCAGGATCAGCACCCAGAGCACCATCGATCCCTCGTGGTTCCCCCAGGTGCCGGAGAGCTTGTAGAGCAGCGGCTTCGCCGAATGGCTGTTCTGCACCACGTTCTCGACGGTGGTGTCGTTGACGGCGAAGCTCCACATCAGGCAGGCGAAGGCGGCGGCGACGGCCATCAGCACGCCACCCGCCAGCGGCGGCGTCGCCGCCATCAGCCGCGCATCGGCCCACTGCGCGCCCCAGAGGCCGAAGACGGCCTGGGCGAGCGAGAGGGCGAGGGCCAGGGCGAGGGCGAAGTGGCCGAGTTCGGGGATCATGAGCACCAATGGATATCACGCGGCGACGGCGAAGTTGAAGGGGCGGGCCCCCGGAATGCCTCAGCCGGGCGGCCGCATCCCGATCGCGCTGCCGAACGCCTCGATCTCCTCGGCAGCGCGAGGCACGGCCAGTGCCGCCGTGGCGACATTGGGTGCCGCCAGGATGCAATCGAACGCGCCGTAGGAATGCCGGAAGGCCTGGCGGAAGGCGATCAGGAGACCCAGCGCCCGCCGTGTCTCGGCCCCGATGATCGGCGGGCGGCGATCCGGCAGCGGTCGGGCCGCGCGATCCAGCAGGTCGCGGCGATAGCTCCGCCCGCGCGGCGGGTCGCCGTCGATCTGGCCCACCACCCGTTCCAGGGCCTGCTCCACCGTGCAGACCGCATCGTGGAGGTGCTTGCCGATCGCCAGCTCCCGATCCTCCCGCACCGGGTCCGGGAGGCCCCCGAGGCTGGCATCCTTGGCGATCGCCTTCGCCACCTGCTCGCGCGCCATGGCAAGATCCTGGGCGATGTCACTCCAGCTCGGCGGGGTCACGGCCGTGCTCCCTGATCCGCGCCAGAAGATGCGGCGGCGCCTGGTCCAGCCGGACGACGTCCACGCCGATATCGTGGCCGAGCACCGCATCGGCGATCGCAACCGCGAGCTCGGCCAGGCACTCGGCCGGTCCCTCCAGGGCCAGATCGAGATCCGAGTGCCGCCGGAACCGCCCCTCCGCGAGCGAGCCGAACACCAGTACCCGCGCCCCCTTCGCCGCGGCCAGGGCGGCGGCGTCCCGCACCGCGGCAAGCGCGCGGGCGCGATGCGCGGCGAGCTCGCGCGCCTGCAACTCGGCATAGCTGGGGTAGGGCGCAGACGACATGGCGCCAGCATAGCATGCGGCCCGCCCCGCGCCGGCCCGCCGTGCCCGACCGTGCAGGCCGGCATGGCGGACGACGCCCGGCATCAGGAGCGTGGACCGGGTGGGCCCGCAGCGCGCCCCGGGTCCAGCGTGTTCCAGGTTGCCGCCGGCGGCGCCGCGCCCCCCTGAGGGTTCCAGTGCCCGGCGCGCTTCAGCGCGTCCGCGACCTCGGGCGGCATGTAGGTCTCGTCGTGGCGGGCCAGCACCTCGGAGGCGCGGAACACGCCGTCCGGCCCCAGCCTGCCGAGCGTCACCACGCCCTGCCCCTCGCGGAACAGGTCCGGCAGCACGCCGGCATAGGTCACGGGGATGGCGTGCGCGCCGTCCGTCACGCGGAAGCGCGCGGCGGGCCTGCCGTCCGCGCCGGTGGCGCGCTCCAGGCTGCCCTGCTCGACGAGCCCGCCGAGGCGGAAGGCACGCTCCGGCGGCACCGCCTGCACCCCGCCCAGGATGTCCGAGGGCGAGCGGAAGAACACCAGGTTGTCCTGGAAGGCGGTCAGCGTCAGCGCCGTCGCCGTGCCGAGCCCGAGCCCGCACAGCAGCAGCAGCCACATCCGCCGGCGCTTGCGCGTCATGCGCCCCCCCGCCGCACCGCCCGCGGATCGAGCCGAGCCAGCGTCGTCCGCGCCGCGCGGTGGCGCAGCGCCGCCCCGATGGCCAGCGCGCCGAAGCCGCCGAGCACCAGCGCATAGCCCGCCGCCACATGCATCCAGTGCAGCGTCATCGCGCCCTCGTCACGCCCCGCCCCTCACGCGTCCGCCCGCCGGGCCGCGGCGACCTGCAACGCCCGGATACGCCGCTCCATCACCGCGGCCCGGGTGCGCGCCAGCACCAGCGCGGCGAAGGCCAGGGTGAAGCCCAGGGCGCAGGCCAGCAACGGGTAGAGGATATCCACGTGCATGGCGGGCGCGTTGATCCTGGTCACGCTGGCCGGCTGGTGCAGCGTGTTCCACCAGTCCACCGAGAATTTCACGACCGGCAGGTTCACCACGCCGATCAGCGCCAGGATCGCGCCCATGCGGGCGCCGCGCTCCGCATCGTCGAAGGCCCGCACGAGGGCGGCGTGGCCGAGCCAGAGGAAGAACAGCACCAGCACGCTGGTCAGCCGCGCATCCCAGACCCACCAGGTGCCCCACATCGGCTTGCCCCAGAGGCTGCCGGTGGCGAGGCAGAGCGCGGTGACGGCGGCGCCGACCGGCGAGAGCTCGCGGCAGGCGAGATCGGCCAGCGGATGGCGCCAGACCAGCGCGATCGCCGACCCGATGGCGAGGCCGAGATAGCCGCCCATCGCCAGCCAGGCCATCGGCACGTGGATGTAGAGCAGCCGCACCGTCTCGCCCTGCTGCCAGTCGGCCGGCGAGAAGACCAGCGCCCATGGCAGTCCCACCGCCAGCACCGCCAGCGCCGCCCCGGTCAGCCAGGGGAGAATCCGCCCGGACAGGCGCAGGAAGCGCCCCGGGTTGGCGAAGCGGTGCAGCCCCCTGCCCGCGCTCCGGCGCGGGGGTGCCGCACCACCGCCGGCGGGCAGGGTCCGGGTGCTGGCGTCGTCCACCCTCCCTACCTAGGGCCGGCGCGCGAATTGTTGAAGCATCGTCCGGCTCGGGTAACGTGGCGGCCGGCGGGATTCGCAGGGGGCGTGGCATGGCGCGGCAGTATTGGCTGGTGAAGAGCGAGCCCGATGCGTTTTCCTGGGAGCAGCAGGTGGCCAACCGGGTGGAGCCCTGGACCGGCGTGCGCAACGCCCAGGCGGCGAACAACCTGAAGGCCATGACGGTGGGCGACCGGGCCTTCTTCTACCATTCCAACATCGGCAAGGAGATCGTCGGCATCGTCGAGGTGGCGCGCATCGCCTACCCCGACCCGACGGACGAGACCGGCCGCTGGGTCTGCGTGGACATGCGGGCGGTCGAACCGGTGCCGAAGCCGGTGACCCTCGCCGCCATCAAGGAGACGCCGGCCCTGGCCGATCTGCTGCTGGTGCGGCAGTCCCGCCTCTCGGTCATGCCGGTCGCGCCCGAGCACTGGGCGCTGCTCTGCCGCATGGGCGGGGTGAAGGGCGCGCGGGCGAAAGGCTGACGGCGCATGCTGCTCGAGGGCTCCTGCCATTGCGGGAAGGTCAGGTTCCGGGTGCGCTCGCCGCACCCCTACCCCTATCAGCGCTGCTACTGCGCGATCTGCCGCAAGACCGGGGGCGGCGGCGGATACGCCATCAACCTCGGCGCCGAGGCGGCGACGCTGCGGGTGACCGGCAAGGCGCAGGTGAAGGCGTACCAGGCGCGGCTGAAGCAGCCGGGCGACGCCCGTGCCACCCGCAGCCCGGCGCAGCGGCATTTCTGCGGCACCTGCGGCAGCGCGCTCTGGCTGTGGGACCCGCGCTGGCCGGAGCTGGTGCACCCCTTCGCCTCGGCGATCGACACGCCCTTGCCGGCGCCACCCGAGACCACGCACATCATGCTGGGCTCGAAGGCCCCCTGGGTCGCCGTGGAGGCCGGCCCGCGCGACCGCCGCCACCGCGACTACCCGGCGGAGAGCATCGCCGAATGGCACGGAAGGCTCGGACTGACCGATGGGTGTTGAGGGGGGCGTGACCGCGGCGGAGCGCGTGCTCTGCCGGGAAGAGGACATCGCCGAGGGCACGGCGCGCGGCTTCGCGGCCGCCCCGGGAGGCTTCACGGGCCTGTTCGCGGTGAAGAAGGAAGGCCGGATTCACGTCTATGTGAATTCCTGCCCGCATGTCGGCCTGCCGTTGGACATGATGCCGCATCGGTTCCTGGATGCGAAGCGACAGACGATCATCTGCTCGGCGCATGGCGCGCGCTTCCGCATCGCCGATGGGATCTGCGTGACCGGCCCCTGCATCGGCGAAGCCCTTGAAGCCGTGCCGCACCGCATCGTGGAGGGGCAGATCGTGGTGCCGGCGGCTGCGGGACTTTAGCAGGTTGCGGAAATTCGATTTTCGACGGCAGCCAGCGCAACATTGATTCGCGGGATCCGCCTGGTTCGAAAGGAAAATTCAGGCGACGGCATTTCTGGATTCCTTCATGCCTTTTGTTGCGTGTCCGATGGAGAATTTCCGCAGCCTGTTAGGAGGAGGCCGCGGGAGATCACCGGTTCCTGGCGGAGCGCGCTCCAGGCATCGGGGCACCGACCCGCCGCCGCCGCCACGGGCGCCGACCCTTGACCCTCCCAATCGGCGGCGCCGATGCGGTCGCCGGACCGCGCCGGCATGTGCGGAGGTGCCGGACGCGGAGAGAAATGCCCGGTCATGCGATACGCCTGATGACGAATCCGCGAATTCTGTATACGAACATCGCCTTCCGCGTTCCGTAAAGCCGCGGCCCGGCGACACCGGGCAGGCCGCGCCCCGCGAACGGACGCACCCCCCATGGATCGACCCTGGCCGGCCGACGCATGCACCGCCTGACCTTGCGCACCCGCCTGGCCCTGCTGGTTCTCGCCGGGGTGGTGCCCTTCGTCCTTGTCAATCTCGGCAGCGCCTATCTCGGCTACCGCGACGCCCGCGAGCGCACCGCCCGGCTGGCCCTCGATCGAGCCCACAGCCTTGCCCGCGCGGTGGAAGCGGAGCTGACGGCCCGCATCGCGGTGCTGGAGGTGCTGGCGATCTCCCGCAGCCTCGCCGCCGGGGACATCGTCGCGTTCCGCGCCGAGGCCGAAGCCGTGCTCGCGCGCCAGGCGCCGGGCGCGAACATCCTGCTGCTGCGGCCGGACGGCCAGCAGCTGATGAACACGGCGCTGCCCCCGGACGCGCCGCTGCCGGTGCGCCGGAACCTCGACAACCAGCGCCGCGTCCTGGCCACCGGCCAGCCCTCGGTGTCCGACGTCTATGTCGGCCGGGTCGTGCAACGGCCCGTCATCGCCATCGAGGTGCCGGTCCGGCATCCGGGCGGCGACCTCGTGCTGGCCATGAACCCGGCGCCCGACGCCTTCGATGCCCTGATCGGCCGCGAGCGGCTCGGACCGGGATGGGTCATCGCCGTGCTCGATGGCGCCGGGGTGCGGGTGGCGCGGATGCCTGAGCCGGCCCGGCATCGGGCGCAGCCCGTCACCGCCGAGTTCATGGACGTGTGGCGGAGCGGCGGCCCCGGGGGCGTCATCGAGCTCGCCACGTCCGACGGCGTGCCGGCGCTGATCGCCTTCAGCCGGCTGGCGGCCAATGGCTGGGGCACGGCGGTCGCGGTGCCCCTGGCCGAGATCACCGCCCCGGCCTGGCGGGCGGCGGGGCTGACGCTGGCCGTCGGGCTGCTGCTGCTGCTGGCCTGCCTTGCCCTGGCGCGCTGGATCTCGCTCGGCGTCATGCGCCCGATCCTGGAGCTGTTGCGCCTGGCGCCGGCGGCCGATGGGGAGCCCACCCGGCTGCACCGCGGGCTGGGCCTGCCGGAGGCTGACCAACTCGCCGCCGCGTTCGTGGAGGCGTCGCGGCGCCGGCGCGCCGCCACCGCGGCCCTGGTGGACAGCGAGCGGCGTCTGCGGCTGGTCGTCGCCGAGCTGAACCACCGCGCCAAGAACGCCCTCGCCACGGTGCAGGCGCTGGCCTTGCAGACCGCGCGCGGCGAGGCCGGCGCGGATCCGGCACGCTTCACCGAGGCGTTCACCGGGCGCCTGCAGACCCTGGCGCGGGCGCACGACCTGCTCGCGGCGCTGTCCTGGCAGGGCGCGGCCTTGGGTGCCGTCGTCCGCGCCGGCCTGGCTCCCTGGCTGGAGGCGGATGCCGGCGCCGAGCAGCCGCGTTTCCGCCTGCGCTGCCCCTGCACGCTGGCGCTGCCGCTGGCTGCGCCGGGCCAGGTGCAGGCGCTCGTCATGGCGCTGCACGAGCTTGCCACCAATGCCACGAAATACGGTGCTCTCTCGATGCCGGAGGGCCAGGTGGACATCACCTGCGGCGCCGATCCGACAACCGGTGCCGCGACCCTGGTCTGGCGCGAGGTGGGCGGGCCACCGCTGGCGGGCCGCCCTGAGCGGCGCGGCTTCGGCACGCGGCTGCTCGAGCAGGCGGTGGCGCGCGATCTCGGGCCCGGCGCCCAGGTGACGCTGGAGTTCGGGGCCTGCGGACTGCAGGCGGCGATCCGCTTCGCGCCGCGTGCCACCCGCCCGCCGCTGCCGGAACCCGAGCTTCAAGGCATCGCGCCTTGATCGCCACGAAGCCGCCCCGCCCGCCGCGAAAACACCCCGCCGGCGTCGCGCGGCCGACGTGGTGGCCGGCCACCCTACCTTCTGCGCCCGATCGACCGAGCGCCCGCAAGGAGACCTGCGATGCGTCTTTCCTTCTCCCGCCCTGCCCTGCTGGCCAGCGCCATGCTGCTCGGCCTGGCCGCCCCGGCCCTTGCCCAGGGCAGCGGCGCTGCCGCGGCCGGCAACGCCTCGACCACCACGCCGAACCGCCCCGCCGCCACCGCCCCTGCCGCGCCGGCGGTCACCGGCCAGGCGCGGCCCGCCACGCCCGCCAACCCCGGCGGCGCGACCCAGCCCGCACAGGTGCAGCAGCACCGCCCGGCCGCGCCGGCAACCGCGGGCCAGTCCACGACCCCGCGCCCGGTCGAGCGCCAGGGTGGCACGACGGGGCCCGGTACGACCCCGGGCGCCAGTGCCACCGGCAGTGCCACCGGCGGGGGCAACGCCGGCAGCAGCGGCATGACCCGCACCAACTGATCCAGCGCCCGAACCATGCCCGAACCATGAAGGCCCCGCCGCGGTCGTGCCGCGGCGGGGTTCTCCGGTCCTGCCCGTCGCGGCCCTGCCGGCGGCGGCGTGGCACCGTCAGGCGAAGCCGCGTTCCGCGGCGATCACCCCGGCGATGTCCATGCCCAGCCGCACGCCGCCGAAGGGCCCGAGCTCGCCCGGATTACCCGGCCGGCCATGCTCCGGCGGGGCCGCGCCGACCTGGCGGCTGATGCCATCGAACCGCCAGTGCACGCCGAGCCAGACGCGGCTCTCGGAGTTGTCCACGATGGCATCCCACAGGCTGTCGTAGCGCCGCGCGCGGTCGCGGCGTGCCGGGCGGTAGAACGCGTCGGGGTTGCAGCCGCCGGACGCGTCGGCACCCGGCGGGGCGGCGAAGGGCTTGAGGTTGGCGAGGAAACGAGGCGCCCCGCCCCAGAGCGAGCCGACGAAACCCTGGCCGGGATGCAGCGGATCGACATCGTGGTCGTAAGGCAGGCCGCTCGGGGTGTAGCTCTCGACGAGGAAGGGGGCATCGCCGGCGCGCCAGGCAAGCACGTCGTTGCCCACCAGCGTGCCGAAGGCGATGCTTGCGGCGTCGGGCCGCCGGTCCTCGGCATAGTATTGCCAGGTGTCCGCCAGCGTCGCCGACTGGCTGGGACAGAGCGCGGTCAGCACCGTGTAGCCCGCCGCCGCCATGGCCGCGCCCGCGTTCGCCCCGGCCGGCGCGGTGCGCGTCACCTGATCGGGGGTCATGCCGGAGGTCGCCGCGGCGAACGCATCGTGCATGGCGGTCATGACCATGCCGAGCGCGCGCGAACTGCGGACGGGGCCCATCTGCTCGCCACGGGGGGAGCCCGGCACGCCGGTATGGTCGC
Source organism: Acetobacteraceae bacterium (assembly GCA_019750465.1). Taxonomy (GTDB): domain Bacteria; phylum Pseudomonadota; class Alphaproteobacteria; order Acetobacterales; family Acetobacteraceae; genus JAIEOP01. Next base: position 8,914 of record JAIEOP010000139.1, read on the forward strand.
GCCAGTTCGCATCCAGGGCCGCATCGACCCAGTATCGGACCTCACGCATAGCGTCTTCCCTCATCTGCTTGCAGTATTGCATCGGCGCCTGCGCCTGCCCGCGCCGCCCGTGGAGCGCAGGATCAAGATCTGCAATCCGGTTCTGCTGGCCCTGGCAGCGGCCGGGTGATCCCTCTGCTTGCTGAATACCGCGCCGTGTTGCGGGAGCACTGCATCGCGCAAATGGGTGAGCCGCGGCAATTCTGCGTGCGGATTGCGCCGGTCGCGGCCTCGGCGACCCGGCGTCGCCGCACGCCGGAACGCAGGGCCGCAGCGTTTCCTCTGGCCGCGTGCGGCGGCCGGCGATACCCGGATTGACGGGGCGCAAGGCGGCGTGGCCAAACTCCCGGCAGTCACAGGCCGACCAGCGAACCGCACCAGGGAGACCAGACCATGCCCGACGACGCCCTGATCGCCGTCAAGCCCGAGATCGCCGCGCGCGCCCATGTCGATGCCGCGAAGCGCCAGGCCATGGCGGATGCCGCGGAGCATGACCCGGAGGGCTTCTGGCGCGGCGAGATGCGGCGCATCGCCTGGATGCGGGAACCCACGAAGATCAAGGCGGTGGATTTCGGCGGCGATGTCTCGATACGGTGGTTCGAGGATGGCGTGCTGAACGCCTCCGTCTCCTGCCTTGATCGGCACCTGGCGACGCGGGGCGACCAGGTGGCGATCCTCTGGGAGGGCGATGACCCGAACAGCGACGCCAGGGTCACCTACCGCGACCTCCACGCGCGCGTCTGCCGGCTGGCCAACGCCATGCGCCGGCTGGGCGTGAGGAAGGGCGACCGCGTCTGCATCTACCTGCCGATGATCGTGGAGGCCGCGGTGGCGATGCTGGCCTGCGCGCGGGTCGGCGCGATCCACTCCATCGTCTTCGGCGGCTTCTCCCCGGACAGCCTGGCCTCGCGCATCCAGGACAGCGAGTGCACCATGCTGATCACGGCCGACGAGGGCCGCCGCGGCGGGCGCAAGGTGCCGCTGAAGACCAATGCCGACGAGGCGCTGGCGGGCTGCCCCAGCATCCAGCACGTGATCGTCGTGCGGAACACCGGCGGCGCGGTGCCGATGCAGGCCGGGCGCGACCACTTCTACGACGCGGTCACCGCGAACGAGCCGGCAACCTGCGAGCCCGAGCCGATGGGGGCCGAGGATCCGCTGTTCATCCTCTACACCTCGGGCAGCACGGGCAAGCCGAAGGGCGTGCTGCACACCACCGGCGGCTACATGGTCTGGGCCAGCTTCACGCATGAGCTGGTGTTCGACTACAAGCCCGGCGAGATCTACTGGTGCACGGCCGATGTCGGCTGGGTGACCGGCCATACCTACATCGTGTACGGGCCGCTGGCGAACGGCGCGACCACGCTGATGTTCGAGGGCGTGCCGAACTACCCCTCCGTGTCGCGCTTCTGGGAGGTGGTCGACAAGCACGCGGTGAACATCTTCTACACCGCGCCGACCGCCATCCGCGCGCTGATGCGCGACGGCGAGGCGCCGGTGCGGAAGACCAGCCGCAAGTCCCTGCGCATCCTCGGCTCGGTCGGCGAGCCGATCAACCCGGAGGCCTGGCTGTGGTACTACCGCGTGGTCGGCGACGAGCGCTGCCCGATCGTCGACACCTGGTGGCAGACCGAGACGGGCGGCATCCTGATCTCCCCCCTGCCCGGCGCCGTGGCGCAGAAGCCCGGCTCGGCGACTCTGCCGCTGCCCGGGGTGAAGCCGGCGATCGTCGATGGCGACGGCGGGATCCTGGAGGGCGCCGCCGAGGGCAACCTGGTGCTGCTGGACAGCTGGCCCGGGCAGATGCGCACCATCTACGGCGACCACCCGCGCTTCGGGCAGACCTACTTCTCCACCTTCAAGGGCATGTATTTCACCGGCGACGGCGCGCGGCGCGACGCCGACGGCTACTACTGGATCACCGGCCGGGTCGACGACGTGATCAACGTCTCCGGCCACCGCATGGGCACCGCCGAGATCGAGAGCGCCCTCGTCGCGCATCCGAAGGTCGCCGAGGCTGCGGTTGTGGGCATGCCGCACGACCTGAAGGGCCAGGGCATCTACTGCTACGTCACGCTGAAGACCGGCGAGGAACCCTCCGACGCGCTGAAGGCGGAGCTGGTCGGCTGGGTGCGCAAGGAGATCGGGCCGATCGCCTCGCCGGACGCCATCCAGTGGGCGCCGGGCCTGCCGAAGACGCGATCCGGCAAGATCATGCGCCGCATCCTGCGCAAGATCGCCGCCAACGAGACCGACAGCCTGGGCGACACCTCCACGCTGGCGGACCCGGCGGTGGTGGAGGACCTGGTCGCCAACCGGGTTGGATGATCTGCGTCACCCGCGCCCGGCACGGCGCGGAGCGCGACCTCAACGCTGCCCTCTCCCGCCGAGCGGGGGAGGGAGATGTCCGCGCAACACAGACGCCATGCAAATCGCCGCAGCGCGCAGTCCTGGCGCAACGGCGGGCAACCACCCTGCGCAGACGCTGCCGCGGCCCGTCGCGCGGCGAACCGCGCGGGGAAACGGCCATGACCGACGTCACCGTCATCCTATGGGGTGACCGGAGCGACGCGATCAATTTCGGCAGCAGCGGCGACACCGTGATCCTCACCGGATCCGCACGGCTCGCCGCGACGATCCGGGGCCAGTTCGGCTTTGCGGCAAACACCGTCATCGTCGCCGGCGAGGCCGCCCCGGGCCGGGGCTTCGGCGTGCCGAACACGATCCGCCTGCGCAGCCTCAACGGCGTCGGCGACAATGTGGTCGCCGTCACCGGGACCGGCGCGGTCTTCGCGGGCCCGGGCGGGAGTGCGGTCGCGCTCGAAGGCTCCGGCAACCTGCTGCAGAACGCCGGCCGGATGGTCGGCGGCAGCGGCGTCGCCGGGATCTATTGGCAGGACGGCTCCGTGGAGAACCGCGGCACCATCCCCGGCATGCGCCAGGCCGGGGCATGGCTGCTGGAGGGCGGGGCCGACAACCGGATCCTCAACAGGTGCTCGGCGGCGGCGGCAACGACACCCTGCTCGCCGGGCAGGGGGATGGCCGGCTGTTCGGCGATGCCGGCCGCGACAGCCTCGATGGCGGGGCGGGCGACGACACCCTGGCCAGGGCACGAGGCAGTGACGTCGTCGTAATCGGGCGCGGCAGTGGCGACGACCTGGTCGCCGGCTTCCAGGACGGCTTCGACATCATCGATCTTCGCGCCTTCCACCTGAACGCGTTCGGCGCGGCCGGCATGCGCGTGACGGACGGCGCGGGCGGGGTCCTGCTGGATCTCACCGAGCTGGGCGGCGGCACGATGGTCCTGCGCGGCATGACCGTGGGCACGCTGGACTCGGGCGATGTGCTGATCTGACGTCCATCGGGGCAGTCCGGCCACCGCACGGATGAGTGAGGCGCAATCTTTAAATTACGGACCTGTCACCTTACCTCCATCCCATCCGATGCGCCGATCCATCGGGTCACGGAGGTGCAGGTGCTGGACGAGAGCAAGACGATCGACACCCCGGCCGGGGTTCGGGTCAGGGCCGCGGCGCCGGGGAACCACCTCTTGCGCGCCCTTGGCCAGGATGACCTGGACCTGCTGTCGCCGGACCGCCGGCAGGAGCCCGTGATACCGGGCCAGATCCTTCTGGAACCCCGGGACGTGCCGGAGGACGCCTTCTTTCCGGTCGAAGGCACCGTGCTGTCGATTCTTGCGGTGACGGCGGATCGGAAGCCGGTGGAGACCACCATGATCGGCGCCGAAGGGGCCGTCGGCGCGCTGTTCGGGCCGCAGGCGGCGGCGTACGGGTTCAGGGTGCAAGTGCTGACGGGCGGAGGGGTGCTCCGCGTGCCGGCGGCGCGCCTGGGCGCGGCGCTGGACGCCTCCCCGCCGCTGCGGGCGCAGCTGGGGCGCTATGTCGCCGCCCTGCTGGGCCAGGTGCAGATCGGCGTCGCCTGCGCCGCGCTGCACACGGTGGAGGCGCGCGCCGCCCGCTGGATGCTGGACCTGCAGGACCGGCTGGGCGACCGGTCCCTGCCGCTGACGCAGGAGGCGCTGGCCGACCTGCTGGGCGTGCGCCGGACGACGATCACCCGGGTGGTCGCGGCGCTCGAGGCGCGCGGTCTGGTGCGGCACCGGCGGGGTCGGATCATCGTGATGGACCGGACCGGGCTGGAGCGCGCCAGCTGCGAGTGCCACACCCTGGCGCACGACCAGTTCGATGCGCTGACGCCAGACCTTTATCCTCGGGCTGCGGCCACGGCCTGACGATTCGCAGAGCGATGCCCGGCGCCGCCGAACCGGCGCCGGGGCGCCCACCCGCTCCCGCGCGCATCGGCGCGTCCTGATCCGCGTTGGGGGGCCGGCGGCGCGCGAACCATGCGTGAACGCAGCGCCGAGCTGGGCCGCAACAGCGCTTCTGAATTCAACCATCTGGCCCGAGTCGCGCGAACGAATCGCTGACACCGGCGAAGTCATCGGCCCTACCATCCCTGGTAGCATGTCCCCACGCCGGCCTACCGGCGCGTTCGCGTTCCGATCTGCTGCGGGTTCAGAAATCCGAAACCCGGCCCTTGCGTTCCCAGTCGCCATAGCGCGTCGGCTCAGGCCCGGCCGGCCCGCCGACCTCGCGCCCGGGCAGAGCCGGCGCCATCCGGACCGGCGGGTCTGTGGGCGGGTCGCCGGCGGGCGGCGTGGCGGGGTCGCCCGGCAGCGGCGTGTCCGGCCCCGTCGGGTCCTCGATGGGCGCCGGTGGGATGTCCGGACCGGGCGGCGGCACCGGCACCGGCGGCACGGGGATGGGCGGCCCGTCCGGAGTGATCGGCGCCTGCGCCGCGCGGGCGGCGAGGAAGGCTTCGGGGGGGCTGGCCCCTTGTCGGGTCTCGGTCATCCGCCCCATGTGGGGCCGCGGCGGCATCCCTGCACCGGGTTGCGGCGCTCGATGCACGCCGCGCACTTCACGCCGCCGCGAAGAGGGCACCATGGCCGGCTATGTCCGCACCGCGATCCTGCTGGCCGCGATGACGGCCCTGTTCCTCGGCATCGGCTATGCCATCGGCGGGCAGCAGGGCATGCTGATCGCGTTCCTCGTCGCCTGCGGCACCAACCTCTGGGCCTGGTGGAACAGCGACCGCGTCGTGCTTTCCATGCACAATGCCGAGCCGGTCGGTCCGGCGGATGCGCCACGGCTGTTCCGGATGGTGGAGGCGCTGGCGGCGCGCGCCGGGCTGCCCATGCCCGCGCTCTACGTCATCCATGAGGACCAGCCCAATGCCTTCGCGACCGGCCGCAGCCCGGAGCGCGCCGCGGTGGCGGTGAACACCGGCCTGCTCGACCTGATGAGCGAGGAGGAGGTCGCCGGCGTGATCGCGCATGAGCTGGCGCACATCCGCAACCGCGACACGCTGATCATGACCATCACGGCGACGCTGGCCGGCGCGATCGGCATGCTGGCGCAGTTCGGCTTCCTGTTCGGCGGGCGGTCGCAGGACGGGCGGCAGAACCCCTTCGGCCCGCTCGGCGTGCTGCTGCTGATGATCGTGGGTCCGATCGCGGCAATGCTGGTGCAGATGGCGATCAGCCGTTCGCGCGAATACGAGGCGGACCGGGGCGGGGCCGAGATCTGCGGCGATCCGCGCTGGCTCGCCTCCGGCCTGGCGCGGCTGGAGGAGTACAAGCAGGGGCGGGTGATGGCGACGGCGGAGGCGAATCCCGCCAGCGCGCACATGTTCATCATCAACCCGCTGTCCGGGATGCGGCTCGACAGCCTGTTCACCACCCACCCGCCGACGGAGGAACGCATCCGCCGACTGCTCGAATTGGCGCCGCCGGCGGCGCCTGGCGGCTGGGGCGGGCCACGGCGGGTGCCATCTGTGGCGCAGCCGGGCATTGGGCCGTGGAACGTCGGCGGGCGGCGCAATCCCTGGGGTTAGCCGCCTGGGGCTAGCCGATCGCCACGATCTGCGCCGGATCGAAGCGCAACCACACCGCCTCGCCGGGCTGGTGGCGCTGCGCCGGGGCGGCGGTGACGCGCAGCCGCGTGTCGCTGCCCTGCGGCACCACCACGTAGTCCCAGTGCTCGCCCAGGTAGGCGCATTCCAGCACCTGCGCCGCCACGGCGACGCCGCCATCGCCACCCGGCGGCGCGCTGCGATGGAGCGTGATGCTCTGCGGCCGCACGGAAAGCACCACGGGCCCGCCGTTCAGCCCCGCCGGCCGATCGATCAGCCCCGCCGGCAGCGCGAAGCCATCCAGGTCGAGACGGTCGCCGGCGAGCCTTGCTTCCAGGAAATTGGTGCGGCCGATGAAGCCGGCGACGAAGCGCGTCCGCGGCCGGTTGTAGAGCGCGAAGGGATCGTCCACCTGCTCGATGCGCCCGGCATTCATCACCGCGATGCGGTCGGAGGTGACCATCGCCTCCGCCTGGTCGTGCGTGACATAGACGGTGGTGATGCGGAACTCGTCGTGCAGGCGGCGGATCTCGAA
>JAIEOP010000216.1 GCA_019750465.1 Acetobacteraceae bacterium
CACCCGCCGGCGGCGTTCGCCGGCCCGCCGCGGGCCGCCTGCCTCGCCGCCGCACGCCGGGCCGAGGCCGTGCACGGCCTGCCGGAAGGGCTGATGGTCGCCGTTGCGCTCTCGGAAAGCGGGCTGCACGCCCACGCGCTGAACATCCGCGGCCGTGCCCATTTCCCCGACAGCCTGGCGACCGCCCGCGCCCTGCTCGCCCGCGCCGGCGGCCGCGCCATGGCGGGCTGCGTGCAGGTGAATGCCGGCGTGCACGCCCGCGGCTCCGACTGGCCGCTGGATGCGGAGCGCGCCGCCGACTGGGCGGGCGGGCTGATCGCCCGCGGCTACCAGGAGACGGGCAGCTGGAACGGCGCGCTGGCGCGCTTCCATGGCGGCTCGCCGGCCGGCACGCGCCGCGTGATCTGCCGGGTGCGCGCCAAGCTGGCGGTGGCGGCGCCGGGCTCGCCGCTGCTGCGCGAGCTGGGCTGCGGCGGCGCCATGGATGCGCGCGTGCTGCGCAGCGGGGCGGCCTTGCTGGAGATCGCCGAGGCGCGGTAGCGCGTCGGGGCCAGCAGGACAGGTCGGGGGAACACCGCATGGAAGACGCCTCCCAGGACAAGCCCGACGAGGCCGCGGTGGCGGCCGCCATGATGGTGCTCGACCGCTTCATGCTGGCGCTGAACGCGCGCGACGGGGCGGCGCTGGCGGCGACGATGCACTTCCCGCACCACCGCCTGGCCGGCGGGCGGTGGCAGGTCTGGCAGCGGCCCGAGGACTACACCATCGAGGCCTTCCTGGCCCGCGCCGGGGAGGGCTGGGCGCGCAGCGCCTGGGACTTCCGGCGCGTGGTCGCGGCGGGGGCGGCGAAGGTGCACCTGGACGTGCAGTTCGCGCGGTACCGTGCCGATGGGTCGGTGATCGGGCGGTTCCGCTCGCTCTGGATCGTGGCCTGCCTGGATGGCATCTGGGGCGTGCAGGGGCGGTCGAGCTTCGCGGGATGAGCCCCGCCGCGCCACTCCACAGCGTGGCGGTGCCGGCCTAGGCTTCCCGCGGAAACGCGCAGGAGGAAACCACGATGCTCTCCCTCACCGGCAAGGTGGCGATCGTCACCGGGGCGGGCTCGGTCGGGCCAGGCTGGGGCAATGGCCGCGCCACCGCGACGCTGCTGGCCCGCCAGGGCGCCCAGGTCCTTGGCACCGACATCAACCCGGAAGCCATCGAGGAGACGCGCGCCTTCATCGCCGCCGAGGGCAACACCTTCGTCCCGCACATCTGCGACGCGCTTGATTCGGCGCAGGTTGAGGCGATGGTCGCGGCCTGCATGCACCGCTTCGGGCGCATCGACATCCTGGTGAACAATGTCGGCGGCTCGCACCCCGGCACGCCGGCCACCATGCCGGAGGAGGTCTGGGACCGCCAGATCGACTTCAACCTGAAGACGCCGTTCCTCGCCTGCAAACACGTCCTGCCGATCATGGAATCGCAGGGCTCGGGCGCGATCGTGAACCTCTCCTCGGTGGCGGGCCTGCGCATGGGCGCGGAGCGCAGCCATGTCGCCTACAGCGCATCGAAGGCCGGAGTGGTGGCGTTCTCGAAGTCGGTCGCCATGGCCTATGCGAGGAAGGGCATCCGCTGCAACACGGTGACGCCCGGCCTCATGCACACGCCGCTGGTGGAGCACCGCCTGGTGCGCCAGCTCGGCGCGAACGACGCGGAGGCGCTGATCGCCAGGCGCAACGCCGCGGTGCCGATGGGGCACATGGGCACGGGCTGGGACATCGCGCATGCCGTGCTGTTCCTGGTGAGCGACGAGGCGAAGTTCATCACGGCGCACGAGCTGGTGGTGGATGGCGGCAGCACGGCGGCCTCGGGCGGGGCGGTGTAGGCATGGTGCGGATCGCACGGCGCGGGCTGGTCGCGGCGGCGCTTGCCGTTCCCGCGACGGCGCATGCGCAGGGGCAGGGCCAGGATTTCCCGAACCGGCCCGTCTCCATCGTGGTCGCGGCGCCGGCGGGGGGCGGGACGGATTTCTCGGCCCGCCTGCTGGCCGAGCCGCTGTCAGGGCGCCTCGGCGTGCCGGTGGTGGTGGAGAACCGGCCCGGCGGCAACGGCGCGGTGGGGCTGCTGCACGTGGCCCGGGCGCGCCCCGACGGGCACGTGCTGACGGTCGGCTATTCCGGCACGATGACGGGCAGGCCGGCGGTGGAGGGCACGGCGGATTTCGATCCGCAGCGCGACTTCGTCCCCGTCGCGCAGCTGACCGACACGCCGCAGGTGATGCTGGTGCACCCCTCCATCCCGGTGCGCACGCTGCCCGAATTCGTGGCCTACGCGAAGGCCCGGCCGGGCCAGCTGAATTACGGCAGCGCGGGCAATGGCTCGCTGCACCACCTGGGCGGCGAGCTGCTGAAGCTTCGCACCGGCATCGACATCGTCCACGTGCCCTACCGCGGCACCGGCGAGACCATCAGCGACCTGCTGGCCGGGCGCATCCAGTTCTACATGAACTCGCCGCCGCCGATGATCGCCTTCATCCGCGACGGCCGCCTGCGCGCCATCGCGACCACGGGCCTGCGGCGGCACCCGGCGCTGCCGGACGTGCCCTCCCTGCCCGAGAGCGGGCTGTCCGACTACCCGGTGGATGTCTGGTTCGCGCTCTACGCCCCCGCCCGCACGCCCGCGTCGATCATCGAGCGGCTGCAGCGGGACGTGCAGGCAGTGATGGCGCAGGAGGCGGTGCGGCGGCGCGCGGAGGAGGCCGGGACCTTCGCCGTCTTCACCGACGGCGCGACCGTCGCGGCGCGGCTGAAGCGGGAGACGGAGGCGTGGATCGCGGTGGTGCGGCAGACGGGGATCCGGGCGGATTGACACGTGGCGCGCGGCCACCCCCACCCCGACCCTCCCCCGCGCAGGCGGGGGAGGGAGGGACCCGTGCCGCAGGCACGGGAGGGTGGGGGTGGCGCTGCCGAGGGGACTACCCCACCCGTTCCAGCACCCGATCCACGAACGCCTCCGCCGCGCCGAGATAGCCGGTGGGGTCCGTCATGCGCTCGATGGCCGCGCGGTCGAGCTTCGCCGCCACCCCGGCGTCGCGCAGCAGCGCCTCCGCCAGCGGAATCCCCTCGGCCAGCGCGACGTCGCAGGCGTGGTGCACCACGTGATGCGCCTCGCCCCGCCCGAGCGCCGGCGCCAGGCCCATCATCACCGCCTCCGCCAGGATCAGTCCGCCCGTGCTCTCCAGGTTGCGGCGCATGCGCGCGGCATCGACCACCAGCCCCTCCGCCAGGGTGATCGCCTGCACGAGCGCGCCGTGGGCCAGCAGGAAGGCCTGGCCGACTGCCAGCGGCTCCGCCTGCCAGGGGCCGGTGCCCCTTTCCCCGTCCTGCGCCATCGCCGCCATCACCTGCGGCACCAGCGCGTGCACGCCCCGTGACTGGGCAATGATGTATTCGCAGGAGATCGGGTTGCGCTTCTGCGGCATGGTGGAGGAGCCGCCGCGGCCATCCACATGGGGTTCCGCCACCTCGGCCACCTCGGTCTGCATCAGCAGGATCACGTCGGTGGCGATCTTGCTGAGCGCGCCGCAGAGGATGCCGAGCGCCGCCACCGCCTCCGCGATGCCGTCGCGCGCCACGTGCCAGGGGATGTCGGGTACCGCCAGGCCGAGTTCCGCGGCGAGTTCCGCCTGCACCGCCTCGCCCTGCCCGCCGAGCGAGGCGAGCGTGCCGGCCGCGCCGCCGAACTGCACGCGCAGCGCGCGCGGGCGGAGCTGGCAGAAGCGCTCCCCCATCGCGATCAGCGGCGAGAGCCAGACCGCCACCTTGTAGCCGAAGGTGACGGGCAGCGCGTGCTGCAGATGCGTCCGCCCGGCCATGACCGTGCCGCGATGCGCCTGCGCCATGCGCGCGAGGCCGGCGATGCAGCGTGCCAGGTCGGCCTCGATCAGGTCGAGGCCGTCCCGCATCTGCAGCACGACGGCGCTGTCCATGATGTCCTGCGTGGTGGCGCCCCAATGCGTCCAGCGCCCGGCTTCCGGCCCAGCAATTGCCGAGAGCTGCCGCACCAGCCCCACCACGGGGTAGCCGGTGTTGCGCGTCGCCGCGGCGAGCGCCGGCTTGTCGAGCCGATCCGCGTCCGCGGCGGCCGTGATGGCGGCGGCGGCGCCCTCCGGGATGATGCCGAGCCGCGCCTGCGCGCGCGCCAGCGCCGCCTCCACATCCAGCATGCGTTGCAGGAAGGCGTGCTCGCCCATCGCGGCGCGCATCGCGTCCGTGCCGTAGAGCGCGCCCATCACCGGCGCGTCGGCGGGGTTCACGGGCATGGCTGTCAGACGTCCAGGAACACCGTCTCGCCATCCTCGCCCTCTGGGCCCTGCAGCCGGATGTCGAGGCGCCATTCGCCCTTACCCGTGGGCTGGGCGAGCAGCGTGCCACGCCGTGCCGCCGGCACGGTGGCCAGCACGGGGTCGGTGGCGTTCAGCGCCTCGCCGGCGAAGTACAGCCGGGTGGTCAGGTGCGTCAGCAGCCCGCGCGCGAAGAGCGTGATCGCCACATGCGGCGCCTGGGTCGCGTTGCCCCGGCCGCGCACCGGCCCGGGCTTCACCGTGACGAAGCGGAAGCGCCCGTCCGGGTCGGTGGCGCAGCGGCCGAAGCCGTGGAAGGCGCCCTCGTAGGAGCCCTCGGGGTCGGCCTGCCAGATCTCCACCAGCATGTCGGGGCAGGGCGCGCCGTCGCCATCGGTGATGCGGCCGGTCAGCACGATGCGATCGCCGCCCGTGAAGCCGGCGTTCGGCCCGTCGGCGCGCAGCAGGTCGGCCCATGCCGGCACGTCGATCAGGTGCCAGAACGGCCCCGCCGTCTGCGACGCGGTGGCGATCGGCATCACGGCGTCTCCATCGGCGTCGCGTCGCGGCCGCGCAGCACGATGTCGAAGCGGTAGCCCAGCGCGAATTCCGGCTGCGTGACGTCGAGGTCGAAGCGCGCCACCAGGCGCTCCCGCGCCGCCGCATCGGGGATGCAGTTGAAGATCGGGTCCAGTGCCAGCAGCGGGTCGCCCGGGAAGTACATCTGCGTGATCATGCGCTGCGCGAAGCCGGCGCCGAACAGCGAATAGTGAATGTGCACGGGGCGCCAGGCATTGTGGTGGTTGCGCCAGGGATAGGCGCCGGGACGGATGGTGGTGTAGCGGTACCAGCCCTCGGCATCGGCGAAGACGCGCGCGGCGCCGTGGAAATGCGGATCCTCCGGCGCGTCGTGCGTGTCGCGCTCATGGTGGTAGCGCCCGGCGGCATTGGCCTGCCAGACCTCCACCATGGCGCCGGGCACGGGGCGGCCATCCTCGTCCAGCACGCGGCCGGCGACGATGATGCGCTCGCCCACCGCCGCGCCGCCGGCGTAGCGCGTCATGTCGTCCAGGGCGGGGTAGGCGGCGGGCGTCATGCGCGGCGCCGCCGCCTCGGTGGGCGTGGTGGCGATGCGGATCGGCGCCTGCCGCGGGTGGCGCCGGTGCGTGCTGCCATAGCCCGGCGCATCGAGCGGCGGCTGCGTGCCCGGCATGATGGGGCGCCAGGGCAGCGGGTCGGTGTTCATCGCGCCATCTCCGTCAGGGTCTGCTTCGCCACGCGCAGCGCCGCGTTGGCCGCCGGCACGCCGCAATAGCCGGCGACCTGCAGCACCACCTCGGCGATCTCCTCCGGCGTCACGCCGGTATTCGCCGTTGCCCGCACGTGGATGCCCAGCTCCTCGTGGTGGCCGAGCGCGGCGAGCAGCCCGATGGTCAGCAGGCTGCGGTCGCGGTGCGACAGGCCCGGCCGCGTCCAGATGCCGCCCCAGAGCGCGTCCAGCGCCCAGTCGCGGAACGGCGCATCCAGCGGCCCGGGCGAGGCGGAGAGCGCCGCCGCCTGCGCCGCGCCGAGCACGGCCAGCCGCGCTGCGCGCCCGGCCTCGGCACGATCCCCGGGCCGCGCGACGAGCGCATCGAAATGCCCGAGCACGGCGCGGGTGAAGGCCGCCTCGCGCTCCCGCGAGGGGATGTGCCGCGCCTCGGCGATGGTGACCATCCGCGCGCCCGGGATCGCCGCGCGGATCGCCTCGGAGGCGGCGACCGGCGTCGATTCATCCGCCTCGCCCACGATCACCGTCGTCGGGCAGTGCACCTTTCCCACCACTTCGGCCGCCGAGCAGTCCCGCAGCGCGGCGGCGCAGCCGAGCCAGCCTGCCGGATCGGTCGTCAGCAGCATGCGCCGCAGCCCCTTCGAGGAGGCGAGCGAGGCATCGAACACCCAGCGACCCATCGAGGTCTCGGCACCCGGCGCCAGCCCGCCCCGCGTCACCGCCTCGATGCGCTCCTGCCAGAGGCTCTCCGGCTTGAACTCCAGCGCGGTGTCGCAGGGCAGCAGCGACAGCACCCGCTCCGGGGCGAGGGCTGCCATGCCCAGCGCAATCCGCCCGCCGATGGAGATGCCCCCCACATGCGCGGCGTGGATACCCAGCGCATCGAGCAGCGCCAGCCCGTCCTGCGCAAGCTGGACCATGGCGTAGGGCCCGTGCGGCGCCTCGGTCAGGCCATGGCCGCGGATGTCCATGCGCACCACGCGGAAGCCGCGCCGCACGAACGCCTGCGCCTGCGGCTCCCACACCGCCAAGGTGGTGCCGAGGGTGTGCATGAGCAGCACGGCCGGGCCATGCGGCGGCCCCTCCTGCTGCGCATGCACGGCGATGTCGCCGATCTGGAGGAACATGGCATTGCGTTCCGTGTGTGGGTGAAGGCCTCCCCCACCCTCCCGCCGCGCGGGTCCCTCCCTCCCCCGCAAGCGGGGGAGGGTCGGGGTGGGGGGTGGCGGTACCGATTCAGGCCCGCTCCAGCACCATCGCGATGCCCTGCCCGACGCCGATGCACATGGTGGCCAGGGCGTAGCGCGCGCGGCGGTTCTCCAGCTCCTGCACCGCCGTCAGCACCAGCCGTGCGCCGGACATGCCCAAGGGATGCCCCAGCGCGATGGCGCCGCCGTTCGGGTTCACGTGCTCGGCATCGTCCGGCAGGCCGAGGTCGCGCGTCACCGCCAGCGCCTGCGCCGCGAAGGCCTCGTTCAGCTCGATGACATCCACGTCGGAGAGCGTCAGGCCGGCCTTCTCCAGCACGCGCCGCGTCGCCGGCGCGGGGCCGAAGCCCATGATGCGCGGCGCGACGCCAGCCGTCGCCACCGCCAGGATGCGCGCGCGCGGCGTCAGGCCGTGCCGCTTCGCCGCCGCTTCGGACGCGACCAGGATCGCCGCCGCGCCGTCGTTCACGCCGCTCGCATTGCCGGCGGTGACGGAGCCGCCCTCCTTGCGGAAGGGCGTGGGCAGCTTCGCCAGCGCTTCCAGCGTGGTGTCGGGGCGCGGGTGCTCGTCCCGGTCCACCACGATCGGGTCGCCCTTGCGGCGCGGGATGGAGACGGGCGTGATCTCCTGGGCGAAGCGGCCGTTCGCCATGGCCGCGCCGGCGCGCTGCTGGGAGCGGTACGCGAAGGCGTCCTGGTCGGCGCGGCCCACCTGGAAGTCCTGCGCCACGTTCTCCGCGGTCTCGGGCATGGAATCGACGCCGTGCTCGGCCTTCATCCTCGGGTTCACGAAGCGCCAGCCGATGGTGGTGTCGAAGATCTCGGCCTGGCGGCCGAAGGCCTCGGCCTGCTTGCCCATGACGAAGGGGGCGCGGGTCATGCTCTCGACGCCGCCGGCGATCATGAACTCGGCGTCGCCGGCCTTGATGGCGCGCCCTGCGATGCCGACCGCGTCCATGCCCGACCCGCAGAGCCGGTTCACCGTGCTGCCGCCGATCGAGGCCGGCAGCCCGGCCAGCAGCAGCGCCATGCGGGCGACGTTGCGGTTGTCCTCGCCGGCCTGGTTGGCGCAGCCGTAGATCACGTCCTCCACCGCCGCCCAGTCCACGCCCGGGTTGCGCGCCATCAGCGCCTTCAGCGGCACCGCGCCGAGGTCGTCCGTGCGCACCCCGGCGAGGCTGCCGGCATAGCGGCCGATGGCGGTGCGGACGGCGTCGCAGACGAAGGCCTCGGCCATGGCGGCGGTTCTCCCAGGGGATTTGGACGCGGGGGTCTTGTGCCCGCCCGACAGTCGCGCGGCGGGCCGCGCCGGTCAACGGGCGCGGCTTCCATAGGGCGGAGGCATCGCGGCCATGGCGGCCGGGCATGTGCCCGGCGCGCGGGTCGCGGCGAAGCCCTGCCGAGATGGCGGCACAGGAGGCGCGGATGCGGCGCGTGGCGATGGCGGTGGCCCTGGTCGGGCTGCTCTGGACGGCGCCGGCGCGCGCCGAGGCGGAGGTGGCGGCGCGCGACCTCTATGGCCGCTTCGTCGCGGCGCAGAACGCGCATGATTTCGCCGCCGTGCGGGCGACCCTGCTGGACAGCCCGCGCTTCCTCTGGGTGACGAACGGGCTGACGGTCTGGGGGCCGGACGCCGCCATCGCCCGCATGCAGGGTTTCCATGCCAACGAGATCTGGCGGATCGACCCGGACTGGGCGCGTGCCCGGACGGCATCGGTCACGCCCGACACCGCACTGCTGCACGTGCCGCTGGTGCTGACCGTTGGGCGCATCGCTGCGCCGGACCGCTACCGCATCCTGGTCACCGCGGTCTGCGCACGCGGCGCCGATGGCGCCTGGCGCATCGCCGCGCTGCTGACGGCGGACGAGAACCCGGAGGCACCGCGCTGATCAGCGCGCCGCCGACTGCTGCACGCCCGGCCAGTTCGTATCGGCACGGGTGATGCGGGCCGGCATGTCGGCCTCCCAGCGGCGCTGGATCGAGCGGTCGTAATTCAGGAACAGCCGGCCCTCCACGATGCGCCAGGCGTTCGGGTCGACCGGCGCGGTGTAGCCCTCGGAGACCGCCCAGGCGCAGAAGCCGCCATAGGCGGGGGCGTAGCGTTCGGGGTGCGCGGCGAAGCGGTCGCGGTGCGCGGCCGAGGCGAAATGCCAGGTCGCGCCGCGCCAGGCGTGGCGGAATTCGGGCCGGCCGCGCACCGGCCGCGCCTCGGTGAAATAGGCCACCGGGTCGTAGCCGCGGATGGCGAGGCCGCCCTCGGCGAAGACGCGGTGCGGCGGGGTCTGGGCGCCGGCGGGGCGGACCAGGGCCAGGAGCGGCAGGGCAAGCAGGGTGCGGCGGCTCGGCATCGGCGGCATCCTCGCGGGTCGGTCCCGACGCTTCGCCCGCCGCCGCGCGGCGGTTACTCCCACGTCAGCTCAGCAGCCGCACCAGCCAGAGGCTCAGCGCGGGAAAGGCGGCGCAGAGCCCGAGCCGCACGAGGTCCGTCGCGAGGAAGGGCAGCACCCCGCGATAGGTCCGTGCGATCGGCACGTCCCGCGCCAGCGAACTCACCACGAAGACGTTCAGCCCGATCGGCGGCGCGGTCAGCCCGATGCCGACCACGACCAGCACCAGGATGCCGAACCAGATCGCCGTCTCCTCCGTGGTCAGGCCGAAGTCGAGCGCGGTGACCACGGGGAAGAAGATCGGCAGGGTCAGCAGGATCATCGCCAGCTCGTCCATCACCGCGCCGAGCACGATGTAGGCCAGCAGCAGCAGCGCCAGCACGCCATAGGGCGCGAAGCCCTGCTCGGTGATCCACAGGGCCAGCAATTCGGGCGCCCCGGTGAGCGCGAGGAAGGCGTTGAACACCTCGGCGCCGAGCAGGATGACGAAGATCATCGCCGTGGTCTCGGCGGTGGCCAGCAGCGCCTCCCGCACATGGCGCGCATGCAGCGTGCCGCGGGCGAGGCCGACGGCCAGCGTGGCGATGCAGCCGATGGCGGCGCTCTCGGTCGGCGTGAAGACGCCGCCATAGATGCCGCCCACCACCACCACGGCGATCAGCAGCACGGGGATGACGTTGAGGAAGGCCTCCCGTCGCTCCGGCCCGGTGACGCGCACCGCCGCCGGCGCCAGCGCCGGGCGCAGCCGGGCGATGACGGCGATCGCCAGGATGTAGAACGCCGTCGCCAGCAGGCCCGGGATCAGCGCCGCCATGAACAGCCGGGCGATGTTCTGCTCGGTGCTGATGGCATAGACCACCAGGATCACGCTGGGCGGGATGAGGATGCCGAGCGTGCCGCCCACCGCGATGGCGCCGGTGGCCAGGCCCGGATCATAGCCGTAGCGGCGCAGCTCCGGCAGCGCCGCACGGCCGATGGTGGCGGTGGTCGCCACGCTGCTGCCGCAGACCGCGCCGAAGAGGGCGCAGGCCGCGATCACGCTCTGCGCCATCCCGCCGGGCCGGTGCCCGACCAGCGCGTTCGCCGCGGCAAACAGGTCGCGCGCCAGGCCGCCGCGCTCGGCGATCGCGCCCATCAGGATGAACAGCGGGATGACGGAGAGCGTGTAGTTGGCGAAGAGGTGCCAGGGCGTGGTCTTCAAGTAGTTCATCAGGATCGCCCAATCGACGATCCACAGGTACCCGCCGGCGCCGACCAGCAGCATCGCCAGCCCCACCGGGCAGCGCAGCGCGATCAGCCCGAGCATGGCGCCGAAGCCGATGGCGGCCTGCCCGAACTCGGGCGCCACCTAGCCGCGCCCCCGGAGCAGCCGCACCGCCCAGTACAGCGCCGCCAGCGCCGTCGCCGCGAAGCAGGCGGCACCGAGGCCGATCGCCCACCAGGTCGGCAGGCCGAGCACCATGGTGGTGGTCCCGGTCCGCAGCGTCTCCCGCGCGCCGAGCAGCAGGCGCTCCGCGATCACCGCGGCCACGCCGCACCAGACCAGCATCCACACCGCATCCATCGCGCGCGTCACGCCGCGCGGCAGCCAGCCCGTGAAGCTGTCCACCAGGATGTTGGTGCGCAGCAGCGTGCCGTACGCCAGGAACCCCATGACGGCGAGGCCGCTGCCGAGCGAGACCAGCTCGAAGTCGCCGGGGATGGGCTGGCTGGTCAGCCAGCGCCGCACCACGCTGGCGGTGCTGAGCAGGGCGGTGGCCAGCAGCACCGCGCCGCCGGCCAGGGCGAACAGCCCGGCCAGCCGCGCGATCAGCCCCGCGGGCGGGGTCATGGCCATGCTCCCTCTCCCGCTGGCGGGAGAGGGCCGGGGTGAGGGTGGTGGTGGCACGGCGGCAACGCCGGTGCATCGGGCACGCGAGGCACCCCCACCCCAGCCCTCCCCCGCAAGCGGGGGAGGGAGTGCGGCGTCACGCGACGCTCCGGCCGTATTTCGCCACCAGCTCCTGCGCCTCGGCCAGCAGCATGGCGCCGTCGAAGCCCCGCTCGCGCGACTGCGCCACCCAGGCATCGGTCACCGGGCGGGTGGTGCGCATCCAGCGCGCCTTCTCCTCCTCCGTGATCACGATGATCTCGTTGCCGCGTCGCCGCACATCGGCCTCGACGATCGGGCCGCGCTCGTCCCAGGGCACGGCCGCCATGCGCGCCGCCGCCTGGCCGCTGTTGGCATCCAGCACCGCGCGCAGCTCGGCCGGCAGGCCGTCGTACTTCGCGCGGTTCATCGCCAGGATGAAGGTGGCGGTGTAGAGCGTCGGGCTGCCGGGCACCTCGGTGTGGTTCCTCACCATCTCCTGCAGGCGCAGCGCCGGCACCACCTCCCACGGCACCACGGCGCCGTCGATCACGCCCTGGCTGAGGGCTTCCGGCACCTGCGGCACCGGCATGCCGACCGGCGCCGCCCCCAGCGCCCGCAGCGCCTCCCCGTTCAGCCGCGACGGGAAGCGGATCTTCATGCCGTTCAGGTCCTCCATCGTGCGCACCGGCCGGCGCGAATGGATCAGCCCCTCGCCATGCGCCCAGACCAGGATCGGGTGCACCTCGCGGAATTCCTCGCGCAGGTGCCGCTCCGCGAATTCCTGCACCGCCCCGCAGTTCACGATGGCGCGCTTGTGCGCGACGAAGGGCAGCTCGAACACCTCGATGCGCGGGAAGCGGCCGGGCGTGTTGCCGGGCAGGGTCCAGATGATGTCGGCGACGCCGTCGCGCGCCTGGTCATACAGCTGCGGCGGCGCGCCGCCGAGCTGCATCGCCGGGAAGATCTGGATGCGCAGCTTCCCCCCGCTGTCGGCCTGCACCTTCTGCGCCCAGGGCTGCAGGAAGAAGCGGTGCACGTTGGAAACGGCCGGCAGGAAGTGGTGCAGGCGCAGCGTGACGGCGTCCTGCGCGCGGGCGGCGAGGCCCGGCAGCACAAGGGCGGCGGCACCGGCGCCAAGCAGGCTGCGCCGGCGGAGAAGGGTTGCGTCGGTCATGGGGCCTCCCGGAGTTTATTGACCTCTGATTTGTTCAGCCGCGCGGGCCGCGTCGCAGCCCGCGGGATGGATGAGGCGCCTTCAACCGGAACGGACGGGGCGAGGCAAGCCCGAACTGGCGATCAGCCCGCCAGCGCCGCCAGCAGCGCCCGCGCCTTGCCGGCCACCGCCTCCGGCGCGTCGCCGGGCCGGTACAGTGCGCTGCCGATGCCGAAGCCGGCCGCGCCCGCGTCGCGCCAGCCCGGGATGCTGGCGGCGTCCATGCCGCCCACGGGCAGCACCGCCGTGCCTGGCGGTAGCACCGCGCGCAGGGCCCGCAGCACGGCCGGCGAGGCGGCCTCCGCCGGGAACAGCTTCAGCGCATCGGCGCCGGCCTGCAGCAGGGCGAAGGCCTCGGCGGGGGTGAAGAACCCTGGGCAGGCCAGCATCCCGCGCGCCTTCGCCGCGCGCACCAGCGCCGGGTCGGCATGCGGCGTGACCAGCAGCGCGCCGCCGGCCGCGGCCACCTGCGCGACCTCGGCCTCCGTCGTCACCGTCCCCGCGCCGACCAGCGCGCGGCCCCGCAGCGCCAAGGCAAGGCGCGCAATGCTCTCCATCGGCCCGGGCGAGTTGAGCGGCACCTCCAGCACGGCGATGCCCGCCCCGACCAGCGCCTCGCCGACCGGCACGGCCTCCTCGGGGGTGATGCCGCGCAGGATCGCCACGAGGGGGCAGCGGGCGAGCCAATCGGTGAGCGTCATGCCGGAAGCCCCTCCGCGATGAGCATCAGGCCGCGCAACGCGAGGTCCGGGTCGTGCAGCCGGTGCGCCAGGCCGAATTCGTCGAAGGCGAGGGCGTAGCGCCGGCACAGCACCTCGGCGCCGGCCAGGTGCACCGCCCCTTCCGGGGCCGCGCCGCCAGCCAGCACGGCCGCGACCTCGTGCCCGATCAGCAGGCCGGAGAGGTAGCTCTCGGTCTCCGCCGCGGCGAGGTCGCCCATCAGGCCGAGGGCCCGCGTGCCGAACAGGTGGTGCAGCAGCCCGCCACTGTCGCGCGCGCGCCGCACGCCGCGCAGGAAGGCGGCATCGCCGCCCGGCGCATCCGGCGCGGCGAGGCGGCCGAGGATCGAGTGGTCCAGCAGCGTCGCCCGCACCTCGCCGGTCATCTGCGTGGCGAAGCCCTGCACGCGGCCGCCGCCGACGCGCGCCCACTTGCTGTGCGTGCCCGGCAGGCAGGCCAGGCCCGGCGCATCGCCGAGCTCGGCCAGCAGGCCGACCAGCTTGGTCTCCTCGCCCCGCATCACGTCCGGCACGCCGGCGGCATCGCGGGTGGAGAGGCCGGGCACCAGCAGCAGCCGCGCCGCGTCGAAGGGGATCGGCATGAGGGCGGCGGCGATCTCCGCCGGGCCGGCGGGGCAGGGCAGGTAGGGCGCCTCCACCCAGCCCTGGCGGCTGCCGACCATGCCGCAGAGCAGCGCCCGCGCCTCGCCCTCGGCGAGCCAGGGGCCGATGGTCGCGCGCAGGGCATCGGGGAACCCATCCTGCGGCACCTCGAGGATGCCCTGGCCGGTCTCCACCCCATCGAGCACCGCGCCCGACGCGTCGGCCCGCCAGGCGCGGAAGCTGCTGGTGCCCCAGTCGATGAAGATCATGCCCCGCTCCGCCCGCGCCTGCGCCCGATCCTGCCCGTGCCGTCCTGCCCCGTACGGTGCGGACCCGCCGCCGGTCCTGCCGACCGCAACGCGCGACGGCGCCGCCGGGTGCCGCCGCGGCCTTCCTGTGACGGGAACCCGCGGCCGGCAAGCACGCCGGCGCTTGCGCGACGCGTCCCGTCCCTCGACACTCCCTCGCTCCCAGGGAGGCAAGATCCATGACACGTCGGTGGCCCATGCCGGCCGGACTCGGCTTGGCCGCGCTGCTGCTCCTCGCGCCCGGCGAGGGCGAGGCCCAGCTCGCCGTCTCGATGAACGACAACAAGCTGGTGCTCGAGAATGGCCGCACCCGCGTGGTGCGCGACGCGCCGCCGGACACGCTGAGCGTCATCGACCTCGGCGCCAATCCGCCGGCCGTGCGCGCCGAGATCAACGTCCCGGCCTCGGTCGTCGGCCCGCCGACCTCGGTCGCCGTCTCGCCGGATGAGCGCCTGGCGCTGGTCACCGCGAACCAGCGCCCCGACCCGGCCGATCCCGGGAAGCTGGTGCCGGGCAATACCATGGCGGTGGTCGATCTCGCCGCGACGCCGCCGCGCGTGCTGGCGACCCTGCCGACCGGGCTCGGCCCCGCCGGCGTCTCCATCAACCGCGCCGGCACCCTGGCGCTGGTGGCGAACCGCGCGGAGGGCACGGTCAGCGTCTTCCGCATCCACGGGCAGGAGGTGACGCCCGCGGGGAAGATCGAGATCGGCCCGGTCGCCTCCGAGGTCAGCCACGTCGCCTTCCTGCCCGATGGGCGGCATGCGCTGGTGACGCGCTACGGCGACCACTCCATCAACGTCCTCCGCATCGAGGGCGACAAGGTCACCAAGACCGACCGCGAGATCACCACCGGCGTGCGCCCCTACGGCCTGGCGGTGACGCCGGACGGGCACTGGGCGGTGGTGGCCAATATCGGCCGCGGCACCGGCGATGCGGACACCGTCAGCCTGCTCGATCTGCGGCGCGAGCCGTGGCGCGTCGTCGATACCATCAGCGTCGGCCAGACGCCGGAGGGCATCATGACCGCACCCGACAGCCGCCACGTGGCGGTGACGGTGATGAACGGCTCGAACAAGCCGGCGGGCTCGCCCTTCCATGGGCCGGGCCTGGTGCGCATGCTGCGCATCGGGGACGGGAAGCTCTCCTTGGTGGGTGAGGCGCGGGTCGGCACCTGGTCCCAGGGCGCGGCCTTCTCGCCGGATGGCCGCACCCTTCTGGTCGGCAACATGGTGGAGCGGGACATCTCCGTGCTGCGCGTCGCCGAGGACGGCAAGCTGACGGATACCGGCACGCGCCTGCGCGTCGGCGGCGGCTCGGCGGCCTTGCGCACGGCGGAGCGGGCGGCGGCGCGCTGACGGCACGCGAAGCGGACTCGGCCGCGCCGCTCGGCGTTGGCCGGGCCCGCGCGCCTGAGGCGTCAGCCCGATGCGCCGGAGCGGCCGGGGACCGATGCGGAAGGCGGCGAGCGCCGGATCGGTGGCCGGCGGCGGCGCGCCGGCATCGGCGGGATGCGCGGCTCCGCCGCCGTCGGCGG
>JAIEOP010000093.1 GCA_019750465.1 Acetobacteraceae bacterium
GGCTTTGTTGCAGAAGAACTTTCGCCGATTCAGAACCCCGATGCACCTACTCTGTGTGAGAAATGCGGGCTAGCGCCCGGCACGGCGCTTGCCGGCCCGGTGGCGGCCAAACATCGATCGGGGCCCCCGCCCATGCTGCGCCGCCGCCTGCTCCGCACCGTGCCCTTCGGCCTGCTCGCGCTGCCCACCCTGGGCCAGCCCCAGCCTGCCTGGCCCAGCCGGCCCGTGCGGGTGATCAATCCCTACTCCCCGGGCGGCACCACGGACGTGGTGATGCGGCTGATGTCGGAGCGGCTGGAGCGCGCCTTCGGCCAGCCTTTCCCGGTGGAGAGCCGGGCCGGCGCCGGCGGCTCGGTCGGCACCGCCGCGGCGGCGCAGGCGACGGACGGGCACACGCTGCTGATCACCAACACCGGGCCCCTGGCGGTGGCGCCGGCGATGATCCCGAACCTGGCCTACGACCCTGCGCGCGCCTTCACCTACATCACCATGTTCGGCGGGGCGCCGATCCTCTGCGCGGTGAAGGCGGGCGGCCCGATCCGCAGCATTGCCGACTACGCCGCCGCGGCGCGCGCCCGGCCCGAGGCGGTGAGCTACGGCAATTCCGGCGCCGGCTCGATGGGCCACCTGGCGGGCCTGGTGTTCGAAGGGGCGGCCGGCGTGCGGCTGCTGCACGTGCCGTTCCGCGGCGCGCCCGAAGCGCAGGCGGCGGTGCTCTCGGGGGACACCGTCTCGATATGGGACACGGTCGGCGCGCATGCCGGCGCCGTGCGGCAGGAAGCGGCACGCTGGGCGCCGATCGTGCGCGCGGCGGGCATTGCCGGGTAGAGCCGCCGCGGCGCCGATGAGAGGCGCTCATCGCCGGGATGAGCACTCTCCATCGCCGATCGGCGCCGGCCGCGGTAGAAGCGCGGCATGAACGTCGTCACGCAATCGCATGCCCGCATCGGCGACAGCCGCCTGGCCCAGCGCCTGCGGCGCGAGACCGCGGGCGAGGTGCTGTGGTCCGCTGCCGACCGCGGCCGCTATGCCACCGATGCCTCGATCTACCAGGTGGAGCCGGTGGGCGTGCTGGTGCCGCGCAGCATCGCCGATGTCGAGGCGGCGATGGCGCTCTGCCGGGACGAGGGCATTCCGGTCCTGCCGCGCGGCGGCGGCACCTCGCAATGCGGCCAGACCGTGAACCGCGCACTCGTGCTGGACTGCACCAAGTACCTGCGAGAGGTCATTGGCCTGGACCCCGAAGCGCGCAGCGCGACGGTGCAGCCGGGCATCACGCTCGGCGCCCTGAACGAGGCGCTGAAGCCGCAGGGGCTGTTCTTCCCCGTCGACCCTTCCACCTGGGCGCGCTGCACCATCGGCGGCATGGCCGGCAACAATTCCTGCGGCTCGAAGTCGATCCGCTACGGGCTGATGGCGGACAACGTCACCGCCATCGACGCGCTGCTGGCGGACGGATCGCGCTTCCGCTTTGCCGACCTGCCGGACAACCTCGGTGCCGACGTGCCTGCCGGCACTGCCGAGCTGATCCAGCGCCTGCGTGCGCTCGGCGCGCGGGAGGCGGAGGAGATCGCGGCGCGCTTCCCCGCGCAGCTCCGCCGCGTCGGCGGCTACAACCTGGATGCGCTGACGCCGGCGGCGCGCGCGGCGGGGCGCGGCAACCTGGCGCGGCTGCTGGTCGGCAGCGAGGGCACGCTGGCCTTCTCCGCTGCGCTCGACCTCAAGCTCTGGCCGATCAAGCCGCGCAAGGCGCTCGGCATCTGCCAGTTCCCCAGCTTCCGCAAGGCGATGGAGGCGGCGCGGCACCTGGTCACCCTGGACCCGGAGGCGGTGGAGCTGGTCGATCGCACCATGATCGACCTCGGCCGCTCCATCCCGATCTACCGCCAGACCATCGACCGGATGCTCATCGGCGAGCCCGACTCGCTGCTGATCGTCGAGTTCCACGGGCAGGAGGACGCGCCGCTGCTGCGCGACCTCGACAGGCTGGAGGCGATGATGGGCGACCTCGGCCACCCCGGCGCCGTGGTGCGCGCCACCGATGCCGGCTTCCAGGCCGCGGTCGCGGAGGTGCGCGAGGCCGGGCTCAACATCATGATGAGCATGAAGGGCGACGGCAAGCCGGTCTCCTTCATCGAGGACTGCGCCGTCGGGCTCGACGACCTCGCCGACTACACGGAGCGGCTGAACGCGGTGTTCGAGCGGCATGGCACCAGGGGCACCTGGTACGCGCATGCCAGCGTCGGCTGCCTGCATGTGCGGCCCGTGCTGAACATGAAGGATCCCGGCGATGTGCGCCGCATGCGCGCGATCGCCGAGGAGTGCTTCGCGCTCGTGCGCGAGTACAAGGGCAGCCACAGCGGCGAGCATGGCGACGGCATCCTGCGCTCCGAGTTCAACGAGACGATGTTCGGCCCGCGCATCGCCCGCGCCTTCGAGCAGGTGAAGGACGCCTTCGACCCGGCGGCGCTGCTCAACCCCGGCCGCGTGGTGCGCCCGCCGCGCATGGATGACCGGCGGCTGTTTCGCTATGGGCCGGACTACCGCGCCGATCCCGCCGTGGCGCCCGCGCTCGACTGGTCGGCCTGGCCGGGGCCGCAGGGCGGGCTGCTCGGTGCCGTCGAGATGTGCAACAACAACGGCACCTGCCGGAAATTCGACGCCGGGGTGATGTGCCCCTCCTACCGCGCCACGCGCGACGAGCAGCACCTGACGCGCGGCCGCGCCAATACGCTCCGGCTGGCGCTGACGGGCCAGCTTCCCGGCGCCCTGGCCTCCGACGACGTGCAGGCAGCGCTTGATCTCTGCGTCTCCTGCAAGGGCTGCCGGCGCGAATGCCCGACCGGCGTGGACATGGCGAAGATGAAGATCGAGGCCCGTGCGGCGCGGGTCGCGGCGCGCGGCCTCGACCTGCGCGAGCGGATCATCGCGACGATGCCGCGCTGGGCGCCCTTCGCTGCGATGCTGCCCTTTGTGCCGAACGCACGGCGCTGGATGCCGGGCCTGGCCGGTCTGACCGAGCGGCTGTTGGGCTTCGCGGCCGAACGGCCCCTGCCCCACTTCCGCCGCGATGCCTTCCACGACGCCGAGCTGCCGGCGCCGGACGGGCGGGAGGGCGAGGTGATCCTGCTGCCCGACCTGTTCAACCGCTATTTCGAGCCGGAGAACCTGCGCGCCGCCGCCGCCGTGCTGCGCGCCGCCGGGTACCGCCCGGCCGTGGCGCGCCCACCCGGGCGCGGCAGCCGCCCGCTGGATGAGGGTCGCACGCTGCTGGCCGCCGGGCTGGTGGCGCCGGCGCGGGCGGAGGCGCAGCGCGCATTGGCGGTGCTAACACGCTTCGGGTCCCCCATCGTCGGCATCGAGCCCTCATCCCTGCTGACGCTGCGTGACGAGTGGCCCGTGCTGCTGCCCGGGGCCGAGACGGCGGCGGTCGCGGCACGTGCGCTGCTGCTGAGCGAGTTCCTGGCACGGGAGACGCCGGTGCTGGCGCTGAAGCCGGTCGGCGCCGGGGTGGCGCATATCCATGGCCACTGCCACCAGAAGGCCTTCGGCGCCTTCCCGGCCGCGGTGGCGATGCTCTCCGCCATCCCGGGGCTGACGGTGCGGCCGATCACCTCCTCCTGCTGCGGCATGGCGGGCAGCTTCGGCTACGAGGCCGAACACCTGGCGGCGTCGAAGGCGATGGCGGAACTCGCGCTGCTGCCGGCGGTGCGCGCCGCGCCGCCCAGCCACCTGATCATCGCCGACGGCACGTCCTGCCGGCACCAGATCGCGGATCTGGCGGGGCGGGAGGCGCTGCATTCGGTGCGGGTGATGGAGAGGGCCTTGGCATGAGCACGGCGGATGACATCCTCGCCTTCTGGTTCAGGGGCAGCCGCGACGCCTGGCGGGAGGCCTGGTTCAAGCGCGACGACGGCTTCGACGCCGCCATCCGCGACCGCTTCGGCACCCTGCCGGCGGCGGCGCGGGACGGCGCGCTGGATGGCTGGGCCGTCACCCCCGCCGGCGCGCTCGCGCTGACCCTGGTGCTGGACCAGTTCGCCCGCAACCTGCACCGCAACAGTGCCGAGGCCTTCGCCTGCGACGCGAAGGCCCGCGCCGTCGCCCGTGCGGCGGTGCTGCGCGACCGCTTCGACCTCGCGCTGACCCCGACGGAAGGCGCCTTCCTCTACCTGCCCTTCGAGCATTCCGAGGCGATGGCCGACCAGGACCTCTCGGTGGCGCTGTTCGAGGGGCTGCGCGACGCCGGCCCGGACCATACGGCGCCGGGCAAGGGCACCATCGCCTATGCCTGGGCGCATTGGCGCGTCATCCGCGACTTCGGCCGCTTCCCGCACCGCAATGCCGTGCTCGGGCGGGAGAGCACGCCGGCGGAACTGGCCTGGCTGGCGGCGGGCGGGGGCTTCTGACGCCATCCTCCGTCCGTGGAGCGTGACACGCCATGGCGTGACGAATTGCCTGGACAGGTCGATTCTATAAGAATATATTCTGCGCGTCGGCAACCTTTCCGTCACAGACCGATCTGCAACGCACCACGACCCGGGCAGCGCCCAGGCCGCGAGTGATCGGTCACACCCGCTGCCCTTCGATGAGGCAGCGGGGGACGCGCCGGCTCTTCCCTGGGCAGGCCGCGCCGCGGCAGCATTGTGCGGCGCAGCAATTTCCCTTGCAGGACAGCGATCCTTCCCTATCCTCACCGGTGTTGGGAGCAACGACGGTCGCGGCCCTGCCGAACCGGCGCCCCGCCTGGCCCCTGCCCGGCCAGGCGGCACGCCTGCAGAGGGTCGTATGAACAGACGCACCATCCTGGCCGCCACCCTGGCGGCGCCTGCCCTGCTCGCCGCGCGCCATGCCCGCGCCGCGGCCGAGCCCGTCGATGTCGAGCTGGTGCTCGCCGTCGATGTCAGCCGCTCCGTGGACGCGGAGGAGCAGGAACTGCAATTCCGCGGCTACGAGGCCGCCTTCCGCGACTCCCGGCTGATCGAGGGCATCGCCGGCGGGCCGATCGGCTGCATCGCCTGCACGCTGTTCACCTGGTCGGACTGGCACGTGCAGACCACGCTGGTGCCCTGGACGCGGCTGGACGGCGCCCGCAGCTGCCACGGCTTCGCCGACGCGCTCGCCGCCGCGCCGCGCCAGACCCATCTCTACACCTCGATATCCGGCGCCATCGATCATGCCGCGGGCCGGTTCGGCGAGCGCTTCGAGGGCATGCGCCGGGTGGTGGACATCTCGGGCGACGGCGTGAACAATTCCGGCCGCCCTGTGGCCGAGGCGCGGCAGGACGCGCTGGGCCGCGGCATCGTGCTGAACGGCCTCGCAGTGCTGGACCGGACGCCCTCGCAGCTCAGCCTCGCCGGAATCGTCCCGCCGCTCGACGACTACTACCGCGAGGAGGTGATCGGCGGCCCGGGCAGCTTCCTCGTCGTCGCCGAGGGCTTCACCGCCTTCGAATCGGCGGTGCGGCGGAAGATCATCCGCGAGATCGCCCTGGCGCCCTCCCCCGGGCCGCTTGTGGAACGCGTCTTCGCCTGATCGCCCGCAGGGCGCTGGCGCCCGCCCGCCGCAGCCCTATGCTCCGCCCCGCATGACCGAACCCGTCGCAGAGTCCGCCATCGAGGCCGAGATCCTGCGCCAGGCCGCCGCGCGCGGTCCGGCCGGCTCGATTTGCCCAAGCGAGGTCGCCCGCGCGCTGGCGGGCGGCGGTCCGGAGGCACAATGGCGCCCGCTGCTTGGCCGGGTGCGCGGGGCGGCGCAGCGCCTGGCGGGCAACGGACAGCTGGAGGTCCTGCGCAAGGGCAGGCCCCTGGCGCCGGGCGAGGTGCCGCGCGGCGTCATCCGCCTGCGCGCCGCGGGCACAGCGGAAGGACGGCCATGACCCTTCCGATCTCGGTCCTGTTCCAGCGCGGCGCCGGTGGCCTGCCGCCGGCCAGCCCCGTCGACTTCGCCACGCTGCGCCTGCCGTCCTCGCCCAATGCCTGCCTCGGTGCGCCGCCCGGCTTTCCGCAGGCCCATCTCGCCCTGCCGCCCCTGCCGGCGGATGCGGACACCGCCTGGGCCGCGCTGCGCCGGCTGGGCGATCAATTCCCGCGCACCACCCCCCTCGGCGAATGGCCGGCGCAGCGCCAGGCGCAGTGGGTGGTGCGCTCGGCGCTGCTGAACTTCCCCGACATCGTGGTCGGCGAGATCACCGGCGGGCCGGCCGGCAGCGGCCTGTTCCTCTACTCGCGCAGCCTCTTCGGGCATTCCGACTTCGGCGTGAACCGGCGCCGGGTCGCGACCTGGGCCGCCGCGCTGGATGCCATGCTGCGCCGCGGCTGAGGCGCGCCCCCACGACCCCCTGACAAATCCGGAGGCTGCATGCGCCGCGTCGGCTCCTTCCTCGGCGATGCGTGGCGACTGACCGCGCCCTATTGGCGCAGCGAGGAGCGCTGGCGGGCCCGCCTGCTGCTCGGCGTCGTCGTCGCGCTGAACCTCTCGCTGGTCGCGATGAACGTGCTGTTCTCCTACTGGAACCGCGAATTCTTCAACGCCCTGCAGGAGAAGGACGCGGCCACCTTCTGGGCGCTGCTGTTCTGGGGCAAGTGGGAGACCGAGAGCGGGCCGATGCCCGGATTCTGCTGGCTCGCGGCGATCTTCATCCTGATCGCGGTCTATGCGCTGTACCTGCGCCAGGCGCTGCAGATGCGCTGGCGCGAATGGATGACGCGCGCCTACCTCGACCGCTGGCTGGACGGGCGGGCCTATTACCGCATCGCGCTGACCGATCCGGGTACCGACAACCCGGACCAGCGCATCGCCGACGACATCCGCATCTTCACCGAGAGCACGCTGGCGCTCGGGCTCGGCCTGATGCGCTCGACGGTGACGCTGGTGAGCTTCATCTTCGTGCTCTGGAGCCTGTCCGGGCCGCTGACCGTGCTCGGCATCGACATCCCCGGCTACATGGTCTGGGTGGCGCTGGTCTATGCGGTGGTCGGCACCTGGCTGGCGCATCTGGTCGGGCGCCGGCTGATCGGCCTCAATTTCGAACGGCAGAAGGTGGAGGCGGATTTCCGCTTCGCCCTGGTGCGGCTGCGCGAGAATGCCGAGGGCGTGGCCCTCTATGGCGGCGAGACGGACGAGAAGCGCGGCCTGCTCCTCCGCTTCCGCGCCCTCATCGAGAACTGGTGGGGCATCATGGTCGCGACCAAGCGGCTGACCCTGTACAGCGAGGGCTACGACCAGATCGCCATCGTCTTCCC
Source organism: Acetobacteraceae bacterium (assembly GCA_019750465.1). Taxonomy (GTDB): domain Bacteria; phylum Pseudomonadota; class Alphaproteobacteria; order Acetobacterales; family Acetobacteraceae; genus JAIEOP01. Next base: position 7,245 of record JAIEOP010000093.1, read on the forward strand.
CTTCATCGTCGCCGCGCCGGCCTATTTCGGCGGCGCCATCCCGCTCGGCGGGCTGACGCAGACGGCGAATTCCTTCGGCCAGGTGCAGGGCGCGATGTCCTGGTTCGTGACCAATTACGGCGCGCTGACGGAATGGCGCGCCACCGTGCTGCGCCTGGTCGGCTTCGACGCGGCGGTCGCGGAGGCGCGCGCGGCGGCCTCGCGCAACGAAGGCGTGCAGGCAACCCCCGGCGCCGAGGGCCCCGACCTGGTGCTCGATGACGTCACCCTGGCGCTACCCGGCGGCCGCACCCTGATCGAGGGTGCCAACGCCCGCATCGGCCCGTCCGAGGCGGTGCTGATCGCCGGCCCCTCCGGCAGCGGCAAGTCCACGCTGTTCCGCGCCATCGCCGGCATCTGGCCCTTCGGCAGCGGCCGCGTGCGCATCCCCGCCGGCGCGCAGGCGCTGTTCCTGCCGCAGCGCGCCTACCTGCCGCTGGGGACCTTGCGCAGCGCCGTCTGCTACCCGCGCGACGAGGCCGAGTTCACCGATGCGCAGGTGCGCGAGGCGCTGGCGGAGGCGGGACTCGGCCACCTGCTGGAACGCCTCGATGAGGAGGAGAACTGGGCCGCCCGCCTCTCGGGCGGCGAGCAGCAGCGCGTCGCGCTGGCGCGCGCCCTGCTGCTGAAGCCGGACTGGCTGTTCCTCGACGAGGCGACGGCGAGCCTGGACCCCGAGGGCGAGGCGCGGTTCTACACCCTGCTGAAGCAGCGCCTGCCGGGCACGGCGCTGGTCTCGATCGCGCACCGCCCGGCGGTGGCGCAGTACCATGACCGGGCGCTCAGGGTGCGGGAGGGGCGGCTAGTGGACGCGCCGGCCCCGCCGGCGCCCGCGTGACAGCCCGGCGCCCGCGCCGCATGCTGGGCCGGCCCGCCACATGCCGAGGGGGAGGCGCCATGCAGGCCGCCATACGGATCATCGCCACGGTGCTCGTCGCCGGCTTCGTCGGCCTCGGCGCCGCCGCCTGCAGCACCGTGGACGGCGCGGGCCGCGACCTCTCCAACAGTTCGCGCTGGGTGCGCGACCGGCTGTAGCAAAGGGGGCCGGATGACGGGCAGCACCTGGCGGCTGCTGCGCGCCACCATCGAGGGCTACATCGAGGACGAGGCGATGACCCGCGGCGCGGCGATCGCCTTCTACGCCTTCTTCTCGGCCGCGCCCCTGCTGGTGATCGCCATCGCCATCGCCGGTGCCGTGTTCGGCGAGCAGGCGGCCGAGGGCGCGGTCGCCGAACAGCTCCGCGGGCTGATGGGCGATGTCGGCGCCGAGGCGGTGCAGGGCCTGGTGCGGAGCGCCGCCGACCGCGAGGCCGGCCAGCTCTACGCCACTTTCGGCCTGGCCGTGCTGCTGGTGCTGGCGTCGGGCGTCTTCTCCGAGGTGCAGGCGGCGCTGAACGCGATCTGGCGGGCGCCGCCGCACCCGCGCGGCACGATCGTGCAGGTGGCGGTGAACAAGGCGCTGAGCTTCGCGCTGGTGCTGCTGACCGGCGTGCTGCTGCTGGTCTCGCTGCTGGCGACCACGGTGCTGTCGCTGATCACGACCTGGGCGGTGGCGCTGATGCCGGAGACGGCGCGCGTGCTTGGCCTGGCCAATGTGGGGCTGACCTTCCTGCTCGGCACGGTGCTGTTCGCCACCATCTACAAGGTGCTGCCGAACCGCCGCCTGCACTGGGCGGATGTCGTCGTCGGCGCGGCCTTCACCGCCTTCCTGTTCACGATCGGCAAGACCTTGATCGGCTGGTACATCGGCTCGACGCAGGTCGCCACGAGCTTCGGCGCGGCGGGGGCGCTGATGGTGGTGCTGCTCTGGACCTACTACTCGGCGCAGATCTTCCTGCTCGGCGCCGAGTTCACCCGCGCCTGGGCCGGGCTGCACCCGCGTACGACGCGCGACGGAGCGTGATTGCCTGGCGCATCACGGCGCATCCTCCTCGATGGCGATGACGCGCGCCGGCGCGCCGTCGCTGTCCGGCAGCCTGATCGGCAGCGCGACCACCAGGCTGCGCGGCTGGGCGAGCGCGCCGGTGTTGCGCAGGTACTCGAACATGATGATGCCGCGCAGCTTCAGCAGGTGGTAGTGCGTCGGCTGCTCCTCCAGCGGCACGCGCTTCTGGCCGGTGACGAAGTGGCGGATGGCGTGGTCCTGCGGGAAGTCGAAGCCGATGGCCTTGATGCCCGTTCCGGCCAGCCAGCGTGCCGCCTCATCGGTCACCCAGGGGGCGCGGGTCCAGAATTCCTCGGTCGCGATATCGGCGCGCTCGTCCCAGCGGGTCTTCAGGATGGCGATGTCGCCGCGGCGCAGATGCGCGCCGGCCGCCGCCATCTGCGCCGCGGTGATGCCCTGGTTCTCCGGCAGCTCCGAAAGGTCGAGGATCGCCGCATCGCCGACCGTCATGTCGAGCGTGATGGCATCCGTGGTGAAGCCGTCCGGATCGACATGGCGCGGGCTGTCCATGTGGGTGAAGCCGTGCACGTTCCAGCCCGCCCAGGTGCCCTGCCCCGGATTGCCCTCCGCGTGCTGCTTCCACAGCCGGCGCTCCACCGGCCAGCGGCAATGCCCCGTGGTCACCGGGGTGGAGAGGTCGATGAGGCGCCGTGCCATGTGGGTCTCCTCGCGGCCGGTCGGGGTGGTCAGGCGGGCCGCGGCGCGAAGCCTCAGCCGGTCGGGATCGTCAGCACCGGCGGGGCGGAGCCGCGGCCGCCCTCGGCAATGCGCTTCAGCAATTCCAGGATCGTGAAGGTGAGCTTGGACTGGTAGTCCGTGTCGTCGATCCAGTACCACCGGTCGGCCACCTGCACCTCGGCATAGGTCACCGAGGGTGCGCGCGGCCCGGAGCGGATGACGATGACGGGCCGGACGCTGCCGGGCTCGCGCAAGGTCGGCGGCGCACGCTGCGCCGCCACGTCCTCAGGCGCGATCTCGATCTCGGCGGCGACGGCGTAGAGGACGTTCAGCAGCGAGCGGGTCAGCACGGGGATCTCCCGCGGCCGGGCAGCACTGGGCAAGGTGCCGTACACCACCTCCACCTCCGGGGCGGCGGGATCGACGCTGAGCATGCGGTAGGTGCGGTCGGCCAGGCCGCGCAGCGCCGGGTTGCGGCGCGTGTCCAGGCTGATGAAGACGCGGGTGTGGTCGCGTTCCCGCCGCACCCGCACGCGCAGCGCGCCGCCTTCCTGAAGCTGCCGCAGCCCGTCCAGCAGGTGGAGGAATTCCGGCGAGCCGCTGCGGCTCGGCCCGCCCAGGGGGTGGGTATTCTGCAGCGTGCCGATGGACTGCGCCATCAGCCGGAACAGCATGTCCACGGGAATCCCGCCATCGATCAGCGGCAGCACGCTGGCCGGCGCGAAGGGCCGCATATAGGCCTCGACGAAGCGGTCACCGGTGATCGGGTCCAGCGTGACGGTCGGCCGGTCGGTGTACTGCGTGCTGCCGAGCAGCGCCCAGAAGCTGTTGATCGCGTCTGAGGGGTTCACCTGGAAGTTGCCCTGCGCGGTATTCTGCACCGTGTAGCCGGAGACCACCTGGCTGATCGCGACGAAGCTCGGCGGCTCGCCGAAGCGCAGGCGCACCAGGTTGAACAGGGTCTGCCGCTTGCCGGAATTGGCGATGACGCGGGCGTAGTCGAGCTGGTCCCGGTCGAGCCGCCTCGGCCCGATCGAGGTGCAGCCGCCCGCGGCGAGAGCAAGCATCGCAGCGCCGCTGCCGGTGAGCACATGTCTGCGGCGGCGACGCCGCACGGCTCCGGTCGCTGGCGGCGGCGGCATCATCCTAGGCCAGGGCCTTCGAGACCTTTTCCTCGGTGCCGCGCGACAGCCCCGGCAGCGCGGCGATGCGCGCCAGCTCCGCCCGCATCAGCGCGCCGCGCTCCGGCGCCTGGCGCCGCCACAACCCGAGCGGCCCGACCAGCCGCGCCGCGGTGGCGCCGTTGATCGGGTCGATCGCCATCACCGCGTCGGCGAGGAAGCGATAGCCCTCACCCGAGCCATCGTGGAACCAGCGCGGGTTGCCGGCGGCAAAGGCGCCGATGAGGGAGCGTGCGCGGTTCGGGTTGCGCAGGTCGAAGTCAGGATGCGCATAGAGCCTGCGCACCTGCGCGAGCGTGTCCGGGCGCGACGCCATGGCCTGGATGGAGAACCACTTGTCCAGCACCAGGTCGTCGCCACGCCAGCGCGCGTGGAAATCGGCGAGCGCGGCATCCCGCGCCGGGTCCTCGGTGTCGGCCAGCAGGGCGAGCGCGGCGAGGCGGTCCGTCATGTTCGCCGCCGCCCCGTACTGCGCGGCGGCCAGGCGCACGCCTTCCTCGCCCGCGGCAGCGAGGTAGCCGAGGCAGGCGTTGCGCAGGGCGCGCCGGCCGATGCTCTCCCCGTCGGCGCGGTAGGGTGCGCCCGGCGCCTCGGCCAGCGCGTCGTAGGCTGCGCGCAGCGCAGCGGCGCAGCGCCGTCCGATCTCCGCGCGCAGGTGGCGGCGGACGTGGTGGATCGCCTCCGGGTCGGCGATCGGCATCTGGTCGGCGACCACGCCCTCCCCGGGCAGCGGCAGCGCCTCCGCGGCGAAGGCCGGGTCCGCATCGGCACCGGCGAGGGTGCCGCGCACCGCCTCCGCCAGCGCCTCGTCGAAGCGGAGCGGGGCGCCGGCGCGGTGCTGCGCCACCATCTCGAGGATCAGCGCCGTCGCGTATTGCTGGCCGCTGTCCCAGCGCACGAAGGGGTCGCTGTCATGCACGGCCAGGAAACGCAGCCGGTCGCGCGGGATGCCGTGCAGCCGCACCGGGGCGGAGAAGCCGCGCAGCAGGGAGGGCACCGGGGGTGCCGCCACGTCCTCGAACACGAAGCGCTGCTCGGCGCCTTCGAGCAGCAGCAGCCGCGTGCCGTCCTGTGCCGCGGCCTCGCCGGCGAGGCGCGTCGGCACGGCCTGGCCGTTCGGCCCGAGCAGGCCCATCGCCACCGGGATCGGCAACGGCGCGTTCTCCGGCTGGCCAGGGGTGGGGGGCGTGCGCTGGCGCAGCGTGAGCTCGTAGCGTCGCGCGGCGGGGTCGTAGCGGTCCTCCACGCTGAGCTCCGGCGTGCCGGCCTGCGCGTACCAGCGGGCGAAGCCGGAGAGATCGATGCCGGAGGCGTCCTGCATCGCCGCCACGAAATCCTCGATGGTGACGGCCCGGTTGTCGTTGCGGGCGATGTAGAGGTCCATGCCGCGGCGGAAATTCTCCGCCCCGATGCGGGTGTGCAGCAGCCGCACCACCTCGGCGCCCTTCTGGTAGACGGTGGGCGTGTAGAAATTGTCGATCTCGATGTAGCTGTCGGGCCGCACCGGGTGCGCCATCGGCCCGGCATCCTCGGGGAACTGCGCCGCCCGCAGCCCGCGCACGTCGCGGATGCGCTTCACCGCCCGGCTGCCCTGGTCCGCGCTGAATTCCTGGTCGCGGAAGACCGTCAGCCCCTCCTTCAGCGACAGCTGGAACCAGTCGCGGCAGGTCACGCGGTTGCCCGTCCAGTTGTGGAAATACTCATGCGCGATGACGGTCTCGATGCCCTGCCAGTCGCCGTCGGTGGCCGTCTCCGGGCTGGCCAGCACGTACTTGGTGTTGAAGACGTTCAGCCCCTTGTTCTCCATCGCCCCCATGTTGAAGTCGGAGACGGCGGCGATGTTGAAGATGTCGAGGTCGTATTCCAGCCCGTAGACCTCCTCGTCCCAGCGCATGGCGCGGATCAGGCTGTCCATGGCGTGGCCGCAGCGGTCCTCGTCGCCGCGGCGCACCCAGATGTTCAGCGCCACCTTGCGGCCCGACTTCGTGACGAAGGTCTCGTGCACGTTGATCAGGTCGCCGGCGACGAGCGCGAAGAGGTAGCTGGGCTTCGGGTGCGGATCGACCCAGCGCACCCAGTGCCGCCCGCCACCCGCATCGCCCGAGCCCACGGAATTGCCGTTGGAGAGCATCACCGGGCAGGTGGCGCGGTCGGCGGTGATGGTGCAGGTGAAGCGCGCCATCACGTCGGGCCGGTCCGGGAAGAAGGTGATGCGGCGAAAGCCCTCCGCCTCGCACTGCGTGTAGAAATTGCCGCCGCCCGAGGTGTAGAGGCCGGAGAGTTCCGTGTTGCGGTCCGGCGCAATGCGCACTCGCGTCTCCAGCGTGAAGGCGTCCGGCACCTGCGGGATGGTCAGCGCGTGGTCGGCGCCGATGCTGTAGCGCCCGGCGGTCAGCGGCGCGCCGTTCAGCGCGATCCCCAGCAGCTCGATCGGCCCGCCATCGAGGCGCAGCGGTCCGCCCTGCCCCGCCGGGTTGCGCCGCATCGCCAGGCGCGCACGCACCTCGGTCGCCGAGCGGTCGAGGTCGAAGGCAAGATCGACGGAATCGACGAGCCAGGCGGGCGGGCGGTAGTCCTCGCGGCGCGTCGGCCTGCGCTGGTCGGGGGTTGCGTCGCGCTGGGCTTCCATGCGTCGTGGTTCCTGGGGGACCTTCAGCTACCCCCATCCCCTACCCTTCCCCCGCCAGCGGGGGAAGGGCGTGCGGGATCACGCCTGGAAGCGCGCCAGCACGTTCTCCAGCATGCGCGAGATGCCGTTGTTGTAGCCGTTGTGGCTCAGGCTGCCGCAGAAGGTGATGGAGCCGGTGGAGAACACCGCGCCGCCGCCGGTCGTTTCGAAATACACGATCTCGGCGCGGATCAGCGCCTCGGGATCCTCGCCGGTGACGGTGGTGAGGTGGGTCAGCAATTCCTCCGGCACGGTCACGAAGTGGTCCTGATGCCCCTCGCTGCGTGCCAGGATCACCGCATTGGGCGGCGTGCCGAGCACCGGGTCGGCGCGGTCCAGCTCGAACCCCGCGGCGCCACCGCCGGAGAGGCCGAAGCCGCCGAAGGTCTCGCCGTCGCCGTGCTGGTCCATGGCGACGCCCTCCATGATCCAGGTCGCGCGCGGATCGGCCGCGCCCGGCATGCGGCGGTAGTGCGACCCCTCGAACTTGCCCTGGCCGGAGAAGCCGACACCGGCCAGCAGCTGCGGCGGTCGCCCGTTGCGCCGCCAGAGGCCGCCCAGCGTGCCGTCGAGCTGGTGGTGGTACTCGCCGTTCTCGGCGGCCCAGGCGCGGATGCCGCCCTCGGCGCGGCGGATCTCCAGCACATGCGGCCGGTCGCGCCGGCGTGCCACCTTCCAGTAGAAGCCGTTGCCGCCGAGATAGGCCAGCCGCCCGCCGCCGTTCACGAATTCCTGCAGCGCATCCAGCGTGCCCTGGGTGTGGTACTCGGGATGCGATCCGGTCACCACGCAGCGGTAGCGCGAGAGCAGATCGACGCCCTCGTTGTCCAGGTCCTCGTCGGTGATGACGTCGTGGGCGAGGCCCTTCTCCTCCATCCAGTCCGTGAGGTGCGTGTCGGCGGGCAGGTGGCGCAGCCCCGAACCCTTGTCGTCCGGCACCGCCAGGAAGCCGGGGCGCATGTTGAAGATCGGCCGCAGGCGCGAGGAGAAGTGGATGCCGCTGCCGTCGGGATGGAAGTTGTAGGTGGAGAGCTGGTAGTCGGTGTCGAGGTTGCCGCACCAGGGATAGGCGCCCCATGCGCGCCGACGGGCGAGCTGGCTCTCCGGGAACTCGACGCGGCGGTAATTGGCATAGACCTGGCAGGTGAAGCTGTTCGCCAGGTAGGCGATCGGCGCGCGCGCCACGCCCTTCGGCGGCAGCACCCAGAAGGGAATGATGTCCCAGTGCTCGCCGTGCCGCAGCCGCACGCCGTAGAGGCCGCTGGCCATGCCGTCCGGCACGGTGACGGTGAAGTCGGTCTCCCAGCCGCAATCCTCCAGGTCATCCTCGTGGAAGTGGATGGCGGCGTAGTGCCGTGGGGCGTGGCGCCAGACCTGCTCGGCGCCGGTCCAGCGGCTGCCCTTCATGGCACGGGCCGGGAAGTTCACGACGCGGCCGTGCAGCGCCGCGGCGCCACGGTCGAGGATCGCCTCGCCCTCCTGGCCCAGCGAGAAATCCCACCAGGCCGCCACCTTGCCGGACGCCAGCAGCGCCTCGGGATCATCGAGCGTGGGGCCGCCGGGGGCGCCGCGCAGCAGCAGCGGGTCCTCGATGCGGCCGTTGAAGTGGGCGGCGGCATGGCCCTGCCCGTCGCGCGCGGCGGCGAGGGTCAGGGCGGCGGCGCCATCCCAGGCGGCGGC
>JAIEOP010000488.1 GCA_019750465.1 Acetobacteraceae bacterium
CACGGCGCCGATGACGCCCGCGCCTGTCTCGAACGCCCACATGCCGACCGTCAGCCCGACGAAGAACGGCACGGCGTAGATGGCGAGCGTGAATAGCAGCACGAGCATCGTGCCGAGGCCGAACAGGCTGACGATGACACCGAGCGTCATGCGACCCTCCCCGGTCGAGGCGCGATGATGCGCCGCGATTGTAGCGGATCGCGGGCGCGCAGCGGTTCGCCTTTGCGCGAGCGCATCATCGTGCGGGCGGCGCTACCCGCCGCCCCCGCGGAAGTCGAAGAGCGGGATGCCGAGGCGCTTCGCCTTGTCGGCCAGGTTGTCGGTGACGCCCGAGCCGGGGAAGACGATGACGCCGATCGGCAGCGTCTCGAGCAGCGCGTCGTTGCGCTTGAACGGCGCGGCCTTGGCGTGCCGGTGCCAGTCGGGCTTGAAGACGATCTGCGGCACCTTGCGCTGGTCGGCCCAGCAGGCGGCGATGCGCTCGGCGCCCTTCGGCGTGCCACCATGCAGCAGCACCATCTCGGGGTGCTTCGCGTGCACGCGGTCGAGCGCGGCCCAGATGCGCTGGTGGTCGTTGCACTCGACGCCGCCGGCGAAGGCGATGCGTACGCCCTCGGGCAGCAGCGGCTCGGTCTCGGCGCGGCGCCTGGCGGCGAGGAAGTCGCGGCTGTCGATCATCGCCGCGGTCATGGTGCGGCGACTGACCATCGACCCCGCGCGCGGGCGCCACGCGGAGCCGGTGTGGTGCTCGAAGTGCTCGGCGGCGGCATCGCGGAGGAACTCGAAGGCGTTGCGGCGCTCGATGAGCGTGAGGCCCTGGGTGAGGAGGCGCTCCAGCTCGACGGAGCGGACCTCGGAGCCGTCCTGCTCGCGCTGGGAGCGCTGCTGCGCGGCCTCGTTGGTGTCGAGCTCGCGACCGATGCGGTCGATGCCGCGATGGAAGAGGTTGACCAGCGACCAGAGCAGGTCGGGGAGGTCGGGCTCGAGGCGCGTTTCTCCGAGGCTGGCAACGAGTGCGTCGAAGATGTCGGTGACGGCGCCGGAGAGGCGGTCGGGATCGGGCAGCGGCCGAGGGTCGGGCTCGTCGGCGAAGGGGCGGTAGCCGTGGAGCTGGAGCTCGTCGAGCAGATGCGCGGTGGCGGAAGCGGCGTGGGTGGGTTCGGGGTCGTCGAAGCGGTCGGTCATGGCCGGGTCCTCGCTGTCACGAGCCGCGCCCATCGCGGCCTTCGTGGCGATCACTCGGCCGGCGGCGGGACGGACCGGCACCTGCAGGCGAAGCCGGAAGGCCGCAGCGCAGCGGAGGACGGCGGCGCGCGGCTTTCTTGCCTCGCGAGGAAGCGGCCCATCAGGGCCGCGGGGAAGAAAGCCGCGCGACGGCGTTGCGGGGAGGGACCGGCTCCGGCCCGATCGGCCGCGAGAAGGCCGTGGGCGCGGTGGCACAGGTGGAGGCCGGGCGGAGCCTGCTGACCTCTCCGCTGGATTACCGCTAACGTCTCGTTCCCGGCGCGAACGCAACCGTAGATGGACGATCCGTATCGGTGTAGATGCGCAGGAGACAGTGAGCTACCCGCCGAATTGAACACTGATGAGATGGAGTGGACGCCTGTCGAGCATTACCGCGACCGACCTCACAGCCGCACTCACAGGAGATCCCGAAGCCCTCGAGATTCACCTGACGTTAGTCGAACGCGATATTGCGATAGATGGTCATGCGGTGCGGGTTCATTGTCACTGCCTAGCAGTCGACGCGAACGGCCGAGTGCAGCCACGAAGGCTTGCCGAATTTATGAGAAATACTGTGGCGGACTATGCCATTCCGCGCGCTCAGCTGGCCAAAGCCAAGGCGCGCGACGCACAGTATAATAGCACGGAAGCAGTCGCCGCGCTCGTCGATCAAGCTCGCCGATCGTTTACTGACCTCACAAAGACCGGCGAGGGCGGCGAGATGCTTCTATTTCTACTCGCAGAACGCTTTCTCAAGCTTCCGCAGATTCTCTGCAAGATGGATCTCAAGACTGACACGAGGATGCACTATCACGGGGCCGATGGCGTCTATGCCGGGGTTACATCTGACGGAATTCTCAAGCTCTACTGGGGGGAATCGAAGCTCTACAACGACGCGAGCGCCGCGATCCGCGCTTGCCTCGAGTCGCTCGCACCGTTCCTTATCGAACCAGATCATGAGGGGGCTGAACGCGAACGCGACCTAATCCTGCTCGCCGACAAAGCAGATCTTAGCAAGACCCAGCTCACCGAAGCGCTAAAGCGCTACTTCGATAAGAATTCACCACAGTCAAAGCGCGTCCGGTATTGCGGGGTGGCGCTCGTCGGATTCGATACAGATTTTTACCCAGCGGACCAAGCGAAGGCCGTGGAAGATGAAATCATTGGGGCGGCGCGCGCAGGGCTCGAAGTATGGCGAGCGGCCATCGGCCAGCGACTGAAGACCGAGAAGCTCTCGCAGGTCGACATCGAACTGTTTTGCCTACCACTGCCGTCCGCTGACGGCTTCCGCGCTGCTTTTCTGACTGCGATGGGCTTGGCCCAGTGAGCCTTATCGATCTGCAAAGCTGGCTCATCGCCGAAGGCCTTCGCGACGAACTCGATGCGCTCACGCAGCAAACCGTGAGGACCGAACTCGACAATCTTGCACCCCTACCAGCGGCGGACGAGTCCGCCGGAACTCCAGATTGGCCCCGCCTCATATTTGCCGGGAGCATTCTCGCCCGTTCCGATGAAAGGTCGCATCAGGAAGCCGCCCTCAGAATCGCGACCGCCGCAGTGACGCTCTCCAACAGCAGCGCGGTTCGCGATGCCGCTGCGGTGCTGCTGGGCAAGCTTTCTAACTTCCGCGCGATCGCCCTCGCCAACGAGCGGGAGTTGCTCACCGCTGGTCTGGAAGGGCGGCTCGGAATGACGCTTCGTATCGAGGCACAGCGGCGGCAGATGGAACAATCGGTGCTGGTCCAGTCAAGCGGTCGCTGGCTTCCGGTCAATGAGTTCCAGCGACGGTTCTGGAACCGTGCGGCCAATCATGGCTGGCTGTCAGCGTCGGCGCCTACGGCATCGGGGAAGACGTTCTTGGTCTTGCACTGGCTGCTCGACCAAATGCGCTCCACCGCCTCCACCGTCGCAGTCTATCTCGCGCCGACACGCGCGTTGGTGGCAGAGATCGAAGGCAACCTCCAGCTTCTGCTTGGCAAGGGGTCTGGAATGGCGGTCTCATCGTTACCGCTGCGCGAAAGATATGACGTAGCGCGTGGAGGCGGCGAGAAACTCATCCTCATCTTAACCCAGGAGCGCCTCCATCTCCTCGCCAACGCTATCGGCGATGCAGTTCGCATCGATCTATTGATCGTCGATGAGGCGCACAAGATCGGCGACAACCAGCGCGGGGTCATTCTCCAGGACGCTATCGAGCGGGTCAGCCGCGCCAATCCCCTGCTAAAGCTCGTGTTCATCAGCCCAGCGACGCAGAACCCCGAGGAACTGCTCGTGGACGCACGAGATGGCATCGACACCGCAGCGATCGAGAGCGACGCGCCGACGGTTCTCCAGAACTTGATCGTCGCGGAACAGGTGCCGCGCAAGCCAAAGCGGTGGACCCTGTCGGTGCGTCGCCACGGCGCGTCGCTCCCTCTCGGCGTGCTCCAGCTTGCTAGTTCGCCCGCCGGCTTGAGAAAGCGGCTCGCTTTCATCGCCGCAGCGGCGGGCGAGCGGGGCGGAACGCTCGTCTACGCCAATGGTGCCGCTGAATCTGAAGAAATAGCCGATCTCATCAGTCAGCTGCGCCCTCAGAACGGCAAGCCGGACATCGAACTTGCGGAGCTAGCTGACCTCGCCCGCAAGGGGGTTCACCCGCAGTTTCGATTGGCACCGCTCGTTGAGCGCGGAGTTGCGTTTCACTATGGCAACATGCCCTCGCTTATCCGGCTTGAGGTGGAGCGGCTATTCCGTGCCGGTAAAATTCGCTTTCTCGTCTGCACGTCGACGCTCATCGAGGGTGTCAACCTGTCGTGCCGCACGATCGTGCTACGGGGGCCCCGCAAGGGCGTCGGACACCCAATGGAGGCGCACGACTTCTGGAATCTTGCCGGCCGGGCTGGCCGTTGGGGTGACGAGTTCCAAGGCAATATCATCTGCATCGATCCCCAGGACCGCAACGCGTGGCCGAATGGAGTTCCCGCCCGGGCGCGCTACCCGATCAAGCGCGAGAGCGACGCAGTGATCGAGCTCGGGAACGAGTTGGCGAATTACCTCGATCGTCGCGCGGACACGGATCTGGCCAGCATTGAAGGTGCTGAACGCTTCGAACAGGTTGGCGCATATCTCCTCGCGACACATCTGCGGCTCGGATCGATAGCCCAGACCAAGCTCGCTGAGCGCCACGACCCGGCGATTGTCGCCCGCCTCGAGACGAGCCTTACACGGATGGCCGCCGCGATTGAAATCGGACCCGGCGTCGCCGGGCGGCACCCCGGCGTGAGTGCGCTAGGCCTCCAGCACTTGCTCGAAGCCTTCCGCCGCTACGAGGGTGATGTCGAAAATCTGCTGCCAGCCGCAGTCGACAGCCAGGACAGCTATGACCGCTTCGTCACCATCATGCGGCGGGTTAACCAAAGTCTCTACCCTGCCTTTTCCCCAGAGGGTCTGATTCCTCTGCACGCGTTGATCGTAGTGCAGTGGCTGAAGGGATATTCTCTAGCAGCAATGATTCGTAAAAATATTGAATATCACCGCGCTCGGAGAAAGTCCTATAGGCTACCGGTACTTATCAGGCACACAATGGAGCTTGTGGAACAGATAGCGCGGTTCCGAGCGCCCAAATATTTGTCGGCTTATGTGGATGTACTTTACGGACACCTGCGCGCGATCGGGCGCGCCGATCTTATCGATGCCGAGCTTGACATCGGCACTCAGCTCGAATTTGGCGTCTCCTCGCGCACGCTACTCTCACTGATGGAGCTTGGGCTCTCCCGCATGACCGCAGTTGCCCTATACGAAAAGATTGCCCGCGACGATCTCAGCCAAGAGGCGTGCGTAGCTTGGACAATCGAGCGCGATGCCGAGTTTGAAGGAATGGGAATTCCAGCGATCATCTTGCGTGAGGTCCGTGCAAAGCTTTTGCCAACAGGTGCCCAATTCCAAGCACCCACAACGTGAACAGCGGAGGGGACCGAGGTGCCTGCCAAGCCGATCAACATTGGCGCCTTGAGCTTCTCCAGGCGGGGCGACGCCGCAGCGTTTCTCCGGGCCATGCTTCATCGCTACGATGTCGGCGACAAGGTGAGCGCGAAAGACGAGGAAGCGCTCCGCGCGGCGCTCGCGCTCCATCCCCAAGCAAATGAGAAGATTGGCTGCGGTGTTTTAAATTTCAGTGTAAGAAGCGCGGATTTTGGAACAAAGTGCTTTTGGGTAAATCGTTCTGATGGAACAACTGAGAAATTTTCGTATATGGCATGTATTCGTGGCTAGACTACGCTACCTTCGTTTTCTGAATTCAGCGAGCACTCGCAGTCAGCGCGTAGATCGTATCCTCTGGCGCAAGCTGAACGTGCACCCACGTGGCTAATTCATCGCGACCGCTACGACGGAGGTCGTCGTTGACGTCGGCCGACCGCGGGCTGAGCGCAATAGGCCTAACCCCGGCTCGCTCAGCGCGCTCGGTCAGCGTTGTGGTGGCCTGCCTGCCCGCGTCGTCGCTGTCCTGTGCAACGTAGATCCGACGCAGACTGGGAGGCTGGGCCAACGCTCCGAGATGGCTCGCAGACAGCGCGGCGATCATCGGCATGCGCGGCAGAGTGCATCGCAGCGCGAGTATTGTCTCGATGCCCTCGCCGACTGCGACGACATCGTTCATCAAGCCGAACCGCACGCCGTTGCCGAGCAATCGCCCCATGGCGCGCCGCGGCGTCGCGACCGGCGCCTTGCCGCTGCCGTCGCGCGCGAGCCAGGTGCGGTGCACCCCGGTGATCGTGCCGTCGAGGTCCGTGACCGCGGCGAGCATTGCGGGCCACGTCTCGACCGGCGCGTTCTCGTCCGCGCGATAGTAGCAGCGCGGGTGGAAGCGCAGTGCGGACAGGTCGTCCAGGTAGGTGACGCCGCGCGCGCGCAGATAGGTCTCGGCCAGCGTGCCCTTGATCGGTAACCGTCGTCTGGCACCCACCTTGCGGCGCGGGCGTCTGATGGTGCGCTGTCGCGGCTGATGTCGCGGTGGGGTTCGGGATGGAGATCGAGGCGGAGGCTGTGAGCGCTCGTACGAGAAGTCGTATGAGCGCACGCAGGGAGGTTGTTGAGGTGGTGACCCGCGGCGAGCGGCGCCGGGCTTGGTCGGTGGATCAGAAACGCCTGATTGTCGCCCAGGCGATGCAGCCGGGCGCGACGCTGACGGAGGTGGCGCGGCGCTGGGGCATTGGCACGGGTCTGCTCTACACGTGGCGGCAGCAGTTCTTTGCGGGCGAGTTGGGCGAGCCGCCGGTGCCGTCGCCTGCCTTCGTCCAGGTCAGCCTGGCTCCACCGGCAGAACCTGAGGCCGCACCGCCACATCCGCCTGCGGTCAAACCCAACACGGCGCCGGCGACGGGCCAGATGGAGATCGTGCTGCCGGGCGGCGTGGTTGTACGGGTCGGCGCCGATGTGGATGGGGCCGCGCTGCGCCGGGTGCTCGCCGCGCTGGCGTCGCCATGATCGGCCCGGCACCGGGGACGCGCATCTTCCTGGCCTGCGGTCACACCGATATGCGCCGCGGCATGGATGGGCTGGCGGCATTGGTGCAGCAGGCCTTCGGCGCGGATCCCTTCGTCGGCGCGGTCTGGCTCTTCCGCGGCCGTCGCGGCCGGCTGGTGAAGTGCCTCTGGCACGATGGGCAGGGCCTGTGCCTGTTCGCGAAACGGCTGGAGCAGGGGCATTTCCCCTGGCCGGTGACGAGTACCGGTAGCGTCGCGCTGTCGGCCGCGCAGGCCTCAATGCTGCTCGAAGGAATCGACTGGCGTAATCCGCAGCGGACCTGGCGGCCGAGCGCCACCTGATCGCTGCGCAAATGTCGATTTCCGCTTGCCGCGACGCGGGCGTATCGGTGACGATTCCCCTGTGCCGGACGACATCCCGCAAAGCCCTGACCAGCCCGACGAGACCGCGATGCTGCGCGCCGCGTTGCAGGCGGCGGAGGCGCGGATCGTGGCGCTCGAGCAGATCATCAAGGGCTTCCAGCGCGCCCGCTTCGGGCAGAGCAGTGAACGCGTTGAGGTTGGTCAGCTCGCCCTGGAACTCGGCCGCATGCCGGTGCTGCCCGAGCCCGCGAACGACACGCCGGCCAAGCCCCGCGATCGCCAGGATCCCGGCCAGCGTCGACGGAACCGCGGCGCCCTGCCGGCGCATCTCGAGCGGATCGAGGAGGTGCTCGACCTCCCCGACCAGGGCTGCCCCTGCTGCGGGATCGCCATGCGCCGGATCGGTGAGGATCGGTCGGAACGGCTCGACGTGGTGCCGGCTCAACTGCGCGTCCGCGTTACCATCCGCCCGCGCTATGCCTGCCGCCGGTGTGAGGAGGGCGTCCATCAGGCGCCCGCCCCGGCCCGCGCCATCTCCGGTGGCTTGCCGACCGAGGCGCTGCTCGCCCAGGTGCTGGTCGCGAAGTACGGCGACGGCCTGCCGCTCTACCGCCAGGCGGCGACGCTCGCGCGCCAGGGCATCAAGCTGGACCGCTCGACGCTGTGCGACTGGGTCGCCAAGTCCTGCTGGTGGCTGCGGCCGCTGCACGGGCTGATCCTCGCCCACATCACCGGCAACGCCAGGGTCTTCGCGGACGACACGCCGCTGCCGACCCTCGAGCGCGGCCTTGGACGGACCATGGACGGCAGGCTCTGGGCCTACGCCGTGGACGACCGCGCCTGCGGCGGCACCGGCCCGCCGGCGGTCGCCTACCTCTATGCCCCTGACCGCAAGGGCATTCGGCCCGCTGCCCATCTCGCCAGCTTCCGGGGCGTACTGCAGGTCGATGGCTATGCCGGCTTCAAGGCGCTGGAGAAATCGCGCAACGACGGCTCGGTCGTGCTCGCCTTCTGCTGGGCGCATCTCCGCCGGCGCTTCTTCGAGATCCATGCCGGCACCGCCTCGCCCATCGCGGCCGAGGCCCTGCTGCGCATCGGCGAGATCTACGCCATCGAGTGCGAAATCCGCGGGCAACCGCCGGAGCAGCGCGCCGCTATCCGCCAGTCCAGCACCGCGCCGCTCGTCGCCGCCATGCAGACCTGGCTTCGGGCGCAGCTGAACCGGGTCAGCAGTGACAGCGCGCTCGCCAAGGCCATCCGCTACGGCCTGCGCCACTGGACGGGCCTGGAGCGCTTCCTGACCGACGGCCGGCTCGAGCTGGATACCAACATCGTGGAGCGGGAAATCCGCCCGGTGGCCGTGACCAGGAAGGCCGCACTCTTCGCGGGCAGCGAGGGCGGCGGCGAGACCTGGGCCATCGCCACCACGCTGATCCGCACGGCCATCCTGAACGGCATCAACCCGCAGGCCTGGCTGACGGACGTGCTGGAGCGGATGGTCAGCGGCGAGGTTCGCTCGACCCAGCTTGCCACCCTGCTGCCCTGGAACTGGCGCCAGCCCGACACCGCCGCCGCAGCATGAGCCCCCGCCGCGCCCGCCTTCCGGCGCTGGCCCTCGACGACCTCGAGGCCTGGCTCGCCGACCAGCCCGACATCGCCCGGCGCAACTGGACCGTCTCCGCCATCAACGGCTTCTGCGCCGCCCTCGTCGTCGGCCCCGAGCGCATCGCCACCGAGGCCTGGCTCCGCGTGATCTTCGGGCCAAGCCTGCCGACCACGCCGATGGGCCTCGCCGCCGTCCAGGCCGTGCTGGATCACCGCAACGCCGTCCACCGCGCGCTCCACATCAACGGGGGCCTACGCTGGAGCCCGCTCTACATGCGCACCGATGACGGCACCGTCCTCGCCCAGCCCTGGGCCGCGGGCTTCATGTTCGCGGTCAAGCGCTGGCCGGTCGCCTGGCGCCCCATGTTCGAGCGCAACGACCACGTCGGCCTCATGCTGCCGATCATCGCTTGCTCGGAAGCCGAGGAGGTGGAGAAGCTGATCGCCGAACAGTCGCAGGAAGTCCGCGACCACGTGCGCCGCGCCTACCACCACATCCCGGAAGCCGTCTGCGGCATCCGCGACTACTGGCGCCACCACCAAACGACGCGCTGAACCGGCCTTCGCCACACCGTCAAGCCATCATCGCCGTGGGCTCCAGACGACGGTTACCTTGATCGGCTGCCCGGCGTGGAACAGCCGGCGCGCCGCATCCGGTGAGCCGGCGGCGCCAGGCGCGCGGGGCTCGGGCCGCTGCGGCGCCGGCAGGCTGAGGAACCGCCGCGCCTCGTCCAGCACGTCGCGCAGGCTGTCCAGGCCGCGCGCCCGGGCGATCAGGTCCAGCAGGTCGCCATGCTCACCCGTCGCGGCGTCGGTCCACTTCCCGGCGGCCCCGCGACCCGCCTCCGGCCCGTGCAGCCGCACGAACAGGCTGCGCCCGGGCGTGTTCGCGACATCGCCCACGGTCCACCAGCGACCCTCGCGCCGGCCGTTGGAGAGGTAGTGGCGGCAGACCGCCTCGGCGTTGCGGGCCAGGCGGCGCGCGAGCGCGGCGGCATCCTCGGGCATCGGTCCCTCCATGAAGATGCGGGCCCGCCTTGCGACGGGCCCGCGAGGTGCAGGGAGGCCGGTTACTCGGCGGCGATCGCGGCGGTCGGGATCGCCGCGGCCTCAGTGTCCTCGGCCGGCGGCGCCGAGGCGATGGGCGGTTCGCCGCCGTCGGGCGCCGATTCCGCTTCGCCCTCCGGCGCCACCTCGGTCTCCGGCTCCACCGCCGCGAAGACCTGGCCCGGCGTGCGCAGCGGCTCGGGCACCCAGCCGGTGCCGGCGAGCAGTTCCTCGGCGGCCGTCGCCATCTCGGCCTTCTTCAGGCCGGCGATGCGCTCCGCCGCCCGCGCGCCGCGCGCCTCCCTCACGGCGGCAAGGATGCGGCCCTTGGTGACGCGGCCGAGATAGGCCTCCGCCGTCGGCCGCCAGCCGACCGCGGCCATGTCGAGGCTGACGGCCGCGGCGATGCGGTCGGCATGCGCGATCGCCTTGGGCCGGCGGTTGTAGGCCTCGTGCACCGCGTTGACCGTCAGCCCGACGCAGTGCGCGAACAGCGCCTCGCGGCTGTCGGCGTCGAAGCCGGCGAGGACCGGCCAGAGCTCTCCCGGCTCCTGCGGCATCTGCGCCTGCCACCGGGCGTGGCGGGCCTCGATGGCGCGCGCCGAGGCGGTGTCGGCGAGGCCCGGCGCCTGGGCCGAGAACAGCGCGCTCTTCGGCTCGATCTCCAGGCAGGAGTCGAGGCCGTAGCGGTAGAACAGTCGCAGGCAGAGCGCGTGCAGCGCCGCCAGATGCGCCACCTGCGGATCGGCGGCGAGCGCATCGCGCAGCGCGAGGGTGCGGTGCGCGGTGAGCTCGGTCAGCAACCGGTCGGGCAGCGCGCGGATGCCCTCGTCCTCCTCCGGCGGCTCGGCGGGTGGGACGGCCGTGCCGGTCCCGGGCTCGGCCGTGGTCTCGCCCTCCGGCTCCGCACCGGCCTGGGGCTGGTCGGTCTCGACCTGCTCCTGCTCCGGCGCGGCCGCGACCGGCGGCTCGTCCTCCGGCCGCACATACCCGCGCTCGATGCGCAGCGCGCCCGAGCCATCGATGCTGACGAAGACACCGGCGCGCGCCATTTCCTCGGGAACATAGTCGACGGGACGCTCCTCGAAGGCAGCAAGCGCCTCCTCGATCTCGGCGAGGCGCCGGTCGGTCTCCTCCGGCACCTCGTCGGCCTCGGCGCAGTCCTGCTCCAGCCGGTCGAACTCGGCCTGGAGCGCCTCGCGCCGCGCCTCCTCCTCCTCGCTCAACGGCTGCGCCTCGCCGCACAGGCGGCGCACGCCGTAGCTGTGGCCGTAGGGGAAGTCGGGCGCGGCCTCGACCCAGCGCCAGCCCTCGGCGCGGATCGCCTCCGCCTCACGCTCGAGCCGCTCGCGCGCGAGCCGGTCGAGCAGACCGGCGTCCTGCCACCAGCCGCCGTCGTCTGCCTGGAACAGGTCGCGAAGGATCAGCCCACCCACCGCCTCATAGGCCTCGGCGCCGACGAAGCGCGCCCGCTTGTCGGAGGCGCGGACGGCGCCCTCGGTCAGCAGGCGGCGGATCTGGTAGGGCTCCTTGGTGTAGGAGCGCTGCAGCGCCTCCCACACCTGCTCCTGGCGCTCGTGGTCGGGGCTGACGGTGAAGGCCATCAGCTGTTCGAGCGTCATGCCGTCCTCGGCGTAGAGGTCGAGGAGGCGCGGCGAGACGGCGGCGAGGCGCAGCCGCTGCCGGACGACCCCGACCGAGACGAAGAAGGCCGCGGCGATCTCCTCCTCCGAGCGGCCGCGCTCGCGCAGGGCTTGGAAGGCGCGGAACTGGTCGAGCGGGTGCAGCGGCGCGCGCTGCACGTTCTCGGCCAGGCTGTCCTCCTCGGCGATGCCCTCGGTGCGGATGATGCAGGGGATCGGCGCGCTGCGGGCGAGGCGCTTCTGCTTCACGAGCAGCTCGAGCGCGCGGTAGCGCCGGCCGCCCGATGGGACCTCGAAGGTGCCGGTCTCGCGGCCGTCGTCGTCCAGCACGGGGCGGACAGTGAGGCTCTGGAGCAGGGTGCGCCGGGCGATGTCCTCGGCCAGCTCCTCGACGGCGATGCCCGCCTTGATGCGGCGGACATTCGCCTGGCTGAGCACGAGGCGGTTGAAGGGGATGTCGCGCGAGGCGGAGAGCGCGACCTTGGGGGCGGACTTCGACATGTGGGTTCTCCATGACGGGCCGGCCGGGAGCCTCTCTCCCGACCCTCAACCCGTCACGAAGACCCCTCGGCCCTCTCACTCTCCCGGCGCCGCTGCTACGGCAGGGGGGAGATTCCACACCTCCGCGCCGGCCGTGCGATAGGCATCCGCGACAGCCGCGAGCGGCGCGTAGGAGAAGGCACCCCAGGGCGGCGAGCTGACCGGCATTGTTAGGGCGCGGCGGCTCTCGCGGGCTGCGATGCGCAACATCCGGGAGAACCTGTTCTTCTCCTTCGCCTACTACGCGGCGGGCGTGCCGACCGCGGCGGGCGCGCTCTACCGAGTCTTTGCCATCTTGCTCTCGCCGTTGATCGCTGCGGCTGCGATGGCGCTGTCCTCGGTGAGCGTGATTGGGAATGCGCTTCGACTGAGGACGACGCGGCTAAGTGATCCCTGCCTTATGATCGCCCTGGCACACGGGGCCGACGCCAAAATGCAGACATTTTCGCGCATGCCTGCTGGCCATGGGGCCGTCCACGATCGCCTACTAGACAGAGTTGACGCACGAAGGCTTGGGGAACATTATCGGAATTCGAAATCGTATGACGATATTGTTGCAGAGCAGGCCGGATGCAAAGTCCTCACCATGGAACACAGGGATCTGCTGGCCGGCTTCGTGCGGCTGCACGTGCTGCATCACGCGGCCGAGCACGAGGTCTACGGCCTCTGGATGATCGAGGAACTGGCCCGGCATGGCTACAAGCTGAGCCCGGGCACCCTCTATCCGATGCTCGAAGCCATGGAGGAGCGCGGCTACCTCGTCTCGCGCCGCGAGCGGCACGGGCGGACGGTTCGGCGTCTGTATCGGATCACCGACGTCGGACGCGAAGGTCTCGCGCTGGCCATGGAGCGGCTGCGGGAGCTCCGCGGCGAGGTCGCGCCGCCGCATTCCGGCAATCGCTAGCGGGCGCTCACTGTCGCCGCTCAATCATTCACCGCCGCCCGCCATTGGAGATCTCGTCGTGAACGACACGCCGCTACAGCGCCCGGACCTGGCGCCTGCCGACGCCACCAGCGCGCCGCGCGACGGCTTCGTCGCCATCCTGCTGATCTTCCTGCGGCTGGGCCTGACGTCCTTCGGCGGCCCGATCGCGCATATCGGCTACCTGCGCGAGGAATTCGTCACCCGCCGCAAGTGGATGACGGAGCAGTCCTACGCGGACCTCGTCGCTCTGGCGCAGTTCATGCCGGGGCCGGCGAGCAGCCAGACCGGCTTCGCCATCGGCGTGATGCGCGGCGGGCTGCCGGGCGGGCTCGCGGCCTGGCTCGGCTTCACCATGCCGTCAGCGCTGGTCATGCTTCTCGCCGCCTATGGCGTCGATCTCGCGGCTGGCGGTACCGGGGCCGGTGTGGTGCACGGGTTGAAGCTCGTCGCCGTCGCGGTGGTGGCGCAGGCGGTCTGGGGCATGGCGGGCAGCCTCTGCCCCGACCGCACGCGCGCGACCCTTGCGGTCGTTGCCACCATTGCGCTCATGCTCCTGCCGAGCGCCTGGATGCAGGTCGGCGTCATCCTCGTGGGGGCCGCTATCGGCGTGGCGCTGCTGCGCAACGGCGCCGCGGCGAATGATTCGACGCTCGGCTTCACGGTGCCCGCATCAGCCGGTGTCGCAGCGCTCGTGCTTGCTGTCGGCTTGCTGGTTGGCTTGCCGTTCATCGCGGTGGGCGGGTCGCACGCACTCGCGTTGTTCGAGGCGTCCTACCGCGCCGGCGCGCTGGTGTTCGGCGGCGGCCACGTCGTGCTGCCGCTGCTGGAGGCGAGCTTCGTGCCGGGCTGGATGAGCGAGGACACCTTCCTCGCCGGCTATGGCGTGGCGCAGGCGGTGCCCGGGCCGCTCTTCACCTTCGCGGCCTTCCTCGGCGCGGCCGCCTCACCCTTTCCGAACGGCGTGCTGGGCTCGACGATCGCGCTGGTCGGGATCTTCCTCCCCGGCCTCCTGCTGATGTACGGCATGCTGCCCTTCTGGGACGGCTTCCGGAAGCAGCCGCTGGCGCAGGCCATGTTGCGCGGTGTGAACGCGGCGGTGGTCGGCATCCTGCTCGCGGCGCTCTACGATCCCATCTTCACCTCGAGCGTGAAGGCGCCGATGGATTTCGCCATCGCGCTGGCCGCCTTCGCCGCGCTGGTGCTTTGGAAGGCGCCGGCCTGGGCGGTGGTCGCTGCGACCGCCGTGGCCGGCACGCTGGCCCATACGCTGTGAGATGAGGTTGCCGATGCCCTTCGACCCTTCCGATCCCGTGCTCGCGCCAGAGGCTCTCCTGGCGAACCGCGACGCGTTCATCGTGCTCGATGCGCGGCCCGCCGAGGCGTTCGGCGCTGGACGCGCCGCTGGAGCGCACCGCCTGCCGATCGAGGCCTGGGAGCAGGCTGCCAAGACCGACGAGGGCCGCCTCACCAACCTCGACCACTGGGCGCGGGCGATCGGCGCGCTCGGCGTGGATGGCTCCCGCCCCGTCGCGGTGCTGGACGACGGCCGGATTACGGAGGCGGCACGCGCCTGGTTCATCCTGCAGCATTTCGGCGTGTCGGCGGCGGTGCTCGACGGCGGGTGGCCGGTGCTGGAGCCGTTGCTGCGCGCGGCGGGGAAGGTCGAGACGGGACCGTCGACAGAAGGCGCGGCGCTGCGCTTCTCGCCGCGCCCGGGAAGCGGCCGCGTGACGCTGGTCGAGCGCGAGCCGCTGCGCACTGAGTTCGCCTCCGGCGCGGCGCCGCAGATCTTCGACACGCGAACCGCCGCGGAGCATGCGGGCATCGACCTGCGCAAGAACAAGCGCGGCGGGCGCCTGCCCGGCGCGGCGAACCTGCCGCACGCGGACCTGCTCGGCGCCGAAAACCGGATGCTGTCAGCCGATCTGCTGCGCGAGAAGCTGGCCGCGGCCGGAATCCGGCCCGGCGAAAGGGTGGTCACGCATTGCGACGGCGGTGGGCGCGCGTCGCTCGCGGCGCTGGCGGCGCTGCGTGCCGGGCATGCGGAGGTGGGCACCTACTACCTCAGCTTCTCGGACTGGGCTGCCGACGAGTCCTGCCCAATCGAGCGCTGACGCTGCCGCTCCCGTAGAGTATCCTTGGCTGAGATGGCAGGCTGGTGCCCAACGCGCGTCAATGCTGTTCTTGGTCGGACCCAGACCTGCCGATCTGCCCATGAACGAGCGTTTAGCTTCTTGACGGAACAGGGGGTGGATCACGTCGCCGCCTCGGCGTTGGCGTACGCCGACTCCTCATTGGGCACGAAGGCAAGCAGGAACTCGGCCGCCTTCGACGCGGCGCTCGCCGCGCGGACGATCGCGCGATTGTCCTCGCGCAGCACCTCCAGCCAGGAGCCGATGTAGTCGGCGTGGCGCACCGTCGGGACAATGCCGAGCGCGGCGCAGGTGAAGGCCGCGGTCATCTCGGCGACCAGCTCCTCCTGCGCGTACTTCTTCGAGCCGAAGCTGTTGGCGATCTCGCGGCCGAGGCGCGACGCATGCCCCGTCCAGTGCGCGTTATGCCGATGTCGGCATAATGTCCATGATGCCGCGTGCTGGATTATGCCGCGTGGCTTGGCCGGCTGGCGCGGCTGCGGCGCGTCGGCCACGCGGCGGGG
>JAIEOP010000434.1 GCA_019750465.1 Acetobacteraceae bacterium
CAACCAGTCCGCCGCCTGCACCGCCATGGCACACCTCATGCCGAGACAGGTCTCAACGCAGAACACCGGCTGTGGTAGTCGATTGGTGTCCCCGCCTACCCAGGGATGGTCCGCTCGGTCTGGGCCTCGCTTGCGGCCTCGCGGGGTGTCCCCGCCTACGCGGGGATGTCCTGATTTCGCGTCGACGCTGGCGGAACACGTCGAGGTGTCCCCACGTCGGCTTCCTGTTCGATCTCCCCCGAATGGTGTCCCCGCCTACCGGCCCCCCTGCTGCTCGACGCCGCAGACGCTGCCCGCGACTGGGCGCGCCAGGAGGGCATTCCTCCCGCCCCGTGACCCGGAACCCGGCGCTCTGCGCCGCTTTCCCGCACTGTCGGCAGCGGCGGAGGCACGGGCATGGCCATGGGCGAACTGGTGCGGGCGGTGGCGGTGCCGGCGCGGCAGCGCCGGCGGATCGGCGGCGGGGAGCTGGCCCTCGGCCTGGCGCTGACCGGCGGGGCGGTGATCGCCTCGGCGCTGGTGTCGGGTCTCTACTCGCCCTCCCCTGGCAACCGCCGCATCCGGCGCGACTACCGGCGGCTGGACAAGCCGTCCTTCAACCCGCCGGATTGGGTCTTCGGCATCTGGGGTCCGCTGTTCGCCGCGCTGACCGTCTCCGGCCTGCGGGTGTGGAATGCGCCGCGCGGCACCGGCCGCACGCGCGCCCTGGCGCATTGGTTCGGCATCCAGGCGCTGAACGCGATCTGGATGGTCATCGGCTTCGGCTGGCGGCGGCGCGGCGCCATGGCGGCCGAGGCCGTGGTAACGGTAGCGAATGCGGCCGCCTACCTGGACGCGGCGCGGCGCGTGGACCGGACGGCGGCCTGGCTGGCGACGCCCTACCTCCCCTGGGTCGCCTTCGCGGCGCTGCTCAGCGAGGAATTGTGGCGGCGGAACCGGGACCGTCCAGACGTTTCGCCATGAACACCCGGTCGAACCCCTTCTCGCTGTGGCGGTCCGTCACGACGAAGCCGCCACGCTCATACAGCGCGATGTTCCGCGCCATCAGCGCATGGGTGTAGAGCCGGATCTCCGCGTACCCCAGCCGCCGCGCTTCCGCCTCCACGAATTCCATGAGCCGGCGGCCGGCGCCGGTACCGGCCTGCGCCGGATCGACGGCGATGTTGTCGAGCATCAGGTGGTCGGCATGGCGCTCGATGACGACGAGGCCGAGGAGGGTGCCGTCCGCGGCCTCCAGCACATGCGCCTCGCCGGCGGCGATGCGGGCGGCGTAGTCGTCGTCCATCGGGCCGGGGCGGCGGCCGATGACCGGCACCCAGGGCGCATAGGCGCGCCCGACCAGCGCGGCGAGCAGGGCTGCTTCACCCGGCCGGGCTGGGCGGATGCGCGCCTCGGCGGTCACGCGTCGAAGATCGCGCCGGCCACCGAACCAACGACGGAGCCAACCACCTCGGCGCAGGTTCCGGCCACATCGCGACAGTCGGCGGCAAGGCCGAACACGCCGTCGGCGACGGAGGACTGCTCCTCCGTTGGCTCCTCGGCGGGTTTGCGGGCTTTCCTGGCCTCGGTGGCAGGACCTGGGAAAGCAGCGCGCGGCGGGTCCTGGGCGGTGTCGGCCATGCGGCGAGCCTACCGCAGGACCATTGCGGCATTCTATACGGCCGTGCCGCCCACCGTCAGCCCGGCCAGCTTGAGGGTCGGCTGCCCCACCCCCACCGGCACGCCCTGGCCGTTCTTGCCGCAGGTGCCGATGCCCGGGTCCAGCGCCATGTCGTTGCCGATCATCGCCACCTTCGTGAGGCAGTCCGGCCCGTTGCCGATCAGCGTGGCACCCTTCACCGGCGCGCCCAGCCTGCCATCCTCGATCAGATAGGCCTCGGCGGCCGAGAAGACGAACTTGCCCGAGGTGATGTCCACCTGCCCGCCGCCGAAATTCACCGCGTAGAGCCCGCGCTTCACGCTGCGGAGGATGTCCTCGGGCGCGTGCGGGCCTGCCAGCATCACGGTGTTGGTCATGCGCGGCATCGGGATGTGGGCGTAGCTCTGCCGCCGGCCGTTGCCGGTGGGCGCCACGCCCATCAGCCGCGCATTCTGCCGGTCCTGGATGAAGCCGCGCAGGTAGCCGTCCTCGATCATCACGGTGCGGCCGGAGGGCGTGCCCTCGTCGTCCACCGTCAGGGACCCGCGCCGGTCCGGCAGGGTGCCGTCATCCACCACCGTCACCCCGGGCGAGGCGATGCGCTGGCCCACCAGCTCCGCGAAGGCGCTGGTCTTCTTGCGGTTGAAGTCGCCCTCCAGCCCGTGGCCGATCGCCTCGTGCAGCAGGATGCCGGGCCAGCCGGGGCCGAGCACCACCTCCATCTCGCCGGCAGGCGCCGGGACGCTGTCGAGGTTCACCAGCGCCTGGCGCAGCGCCTCCGCGACGGCGCCCTTCCAGACGCCGTCCTCGACGATCCGGTCGTAGGAGAAGCGGCCGCCCAGGCCATGGCTGCCGGTCTCGCGCCGCCCGTCCTGCTCGACGACGACGCTGACGTTCAGCCGCACCAGCGGGCGGATGTCGGCGACCTCCCGCCCGTCCGCGCGCAGGATCCGCACCACCTGCCATTCGCCGGCGAGCGAGGCCATCACCTGGCGCACGCGCTTGTCGCGGCCGCGGGCATAGCCGTCGATCTCCGCCAGCAGCCCGGTCTTGGCGGCGAATGCCATGGCGGAGAGCGGGTTGGCATCGTCGTAGAGCCGCGCATTGGTCGGCCGCGGCGCCACGTCCAGCGTGCCGGAGCGGCCCTGGCGCACCGCCTTCACCGTCTCCGCCGCCCGCTTCAGCGCCGCCTCCGAGATCTCGCCGGCATGGGCGTAGCCCGCCGCCTCGCCCAGCACGGCGCGCAGGCCGAAGCCCTTCGTTGCGTCGAAGGAGGCGCTGCGGATGCGCCCGTCATCCAGCGAGATCGCCTCGCTCTCGCGGTATTCCAGGAACAGCTCCCCGTCCTCGGCGCCGGCGAGGGCGTCGCGCAGCACCCGCTCCGCGGCGGCGCGGTCGAGGTCGGCGAAGAACAGGCGGTCGGTCAGGGCGAGCGGTGTGTCGAGCGGCATGGAACCTCCGTGCCGAGGGAGATGGGGAAGGGCGGCGGCGCCTGACAGGGGGTGGCCGTCAGACGGCGGCGCCGGCCGGGGCGAGGCGATCGGCGGGAAAGTGCAGCAGGGCAACGGTGCCCTCCGCGGGGCGGCTGTCCAGGGTCAGCTCCGCCCCCTGCGCCGCAGCCAGCGCCCGGCTCAGGTAGAGCCCGAGCCCCGAGCCCTGGAAGCGCCGCGCCAGCGCATTGTCGAGCTGCGTGAAGGGTTCGAAGGCGCGCGGGATGTCGGCCGGCTCCATGCCGATGCCGGTATCGGCGATGCGGATCGTCACCCCGCCACGCGCGGGGTCGCGGGCGGCGGAGAGGGTGACGCTGCCCTCGGCCGGGGTGAATTTCACCGCGTTGGAGAGCAGATTCAGCAGCACCTGGCGCAGCCGCAGCTCGTCCGCCCGCAGCAGCGGCAGGCAGGGCTCCAGCGCCGTGTGCAGCGCCACCTTGGCGCTGGCGGCGGTGGCGCCCATCACGCGGATCGCGCCCTCCAGCACCGCGGCGGGGTCGACCACGCTCTCGGCGACCTGGAAGCCGGTGGTCTCGGCGCGCGTCACGTCCAGGATGTCGTCGATCAGCGACAGCAGGTGCCGTCCGGCATCGTGGATCGCGCGCAGGTAGTCGGGCTCGGTCGTGCCCTTCGGCATGGCGAGCAGCGCCTCGGAGAAGCCGATCACGGCGTTGAGCGGCGTGCGCAGCTCGTGGCTCATGGCTGCGAGGAACCGGGACTTGGCGCGGTTGGCCGTCTCGGCGGCATCGCGGGCGCGCTCCAGCTCGGCCTGGGCGCGGCGCTCGGCGGTGATGTCGGTGAAGGTCAGCACCCAGCCGCCATCGGGGGTGGGGTCGGAGACCGCCTCCAGCACCGTGCCGTCGGGGCGGGTGCGCACCGTGCGGATGGAGGCCCCGCGGTCGCGATTACGGATCGCCGCGGCCGTCGCGGCGCCAACCTCGCCCTCGCCGTACTCGCCGCGCGCGGTCAGCCAGTCGACGAACGCGGTGAAGCGGCTGCCCGGCGCCACCAGCTCCTGCGGCAGGCCGAGCAGCTGGCAGAACACGCGGTTGGCGGCGACCACGCCCCCGGTCGCATCCACCAGCAGGATGCCGTGGCGGATGGTGTCCAGCATCACCTGCTGCATGGCGGCGCGGCGCCGCGCCTCGGCTTCCGCCTCGACCAGCGCGCTGATGTCGGACATGGTGACGACGAAGCCGCCATCCGGCGTCGGGTCGGAGGTGACCTCGATGACGCGGCCGTCCGGGTGCGGCCGCACGTAGCGGTGCGGCCGGGCGCGGTCCATGCGCAGCGCCATCTCTGCCACGCCGCCGGGGCCGCCGTGCAGCACGCCGCGGTTGACCTGCTCGGCGATGGTCTCCTCGAGCGCGCGACCGGCCGCCAGGTAGCCCGGCGGATGCCCGCCCAGCTCCGCCGCCAGCGCATTCGCCGCGATCACGCGCCGGTCCGGCCCGTAGTAGCAGATGCCGTGGCGCATGTTGTCGAGCATGACCTGCAGGATGTCGGCGCGGCGCCGCGTCTCGGCGTCCAGCCGGGTCAGCGCGG
The DNA here is from genome assembly GCA_019750465.1 of Acetobacteraceae bacterium. Classification (GTDB taxonomy): domain Bacteria; phylum Pseudomonadota; class Alphaproteobacteria; order Acetobacterales; family Acetobacteraceae; genus JAIEOP01. The sequence goes on from JAIEOP010000434.1 coordinate 4,675, forward strand.
TGACGTCCGAATAGGCCAGCACGAAGCCGCCATCCGGGGTCGGGTCGGAGGTGATCTCCAGCACCGTGCCGTCAGGCCGTTCGCGCAGCACGCGGTTTGGCACGCCGCGGTCGAGCCCGGCATTGGCCGCGGCGAATTCGGGGCTGATCTCGCCGAGCGCGACCTGCCGGCGCATCAGCGCGTCGATGCTCTGGCCGAGCATGCTCTCGACGTCGCCGAGCCCGGTCATCGCCGCCGCCAGGCGGTTGGCTGCCACCAGGCGGTGCCCGGAATCATAGTAGGCGATGCCGTGGCGCATGCCGTCCTGCATGACCTGCAGCAGTGCGGCGCGGCGCGAGGCCTCGGCCTGCGCCTGCACCAGCTCCGTCACGTCGCTGTGGGTGATGACGAAGCCGCCATCGGGCGTGGGGTCGGAACGCACCTCCATGATGCTGCCGTTCTGCAGGCGCCGCTGGTAGCGGTGCGGCCGCGAGCGGTCGAGCGCCAGCACCTCGGCGCAGATGCGCTCGGCCTCCGGTCCCTCGCCGAAGATGCCGAGCGCCAGCTGCTCGCGCACCAGGTCCTCGAAGGCCATGCCGATGCGCTGGTCGAGCTGCGGCAGGCCCTGCGCCGGCGAGGCGAGCCGGTTGGCGGTGACCAGCCGGCGGTCGGGCCCGTAGAGCGCGATGCCGTGCCGCACCCCGTCCAGCGTGCCCTGCAGCAACGCCGCGCGCCGGCGCGCCGCCTCCTCGGCGTCGGCACGGGCGGTGATGTCCGTCCAGGTCACCATGAAGCCGCCACCGGGCATCGGGTCCGAGGCGGCCTCGATCAGCCGCCCGTCCGGCAGGCGGCGCGTGCCGGAATGGCGGAGGCTGCGGTCGAGCGCCTTCACCGCCTCGGCCCCCGCCACGCCGGCAGCGCCCGCGCCGAAGACGCCGCGTTCGCGCTGGCGGTCCACCAGCGCCGCCATCTCCTGGCCGGGCACCAGGTCCTCGGCGGCGAGGCCCGACAGCGAGGCGGCCAGCGCGTTGACGTGGCGCAGCCGGCGGTCCGGCCCGTACAGCGCGATGCCGTGGCGCAGGTTGTCCAGCATCGCCTGCAGCAGCGCGGCGCGGTCGCGCGCCTCGGCCTCGGCACGGGCGCGGGCGGTGATGTCGACGTGGCTGACGATGAAGCCGCCATCGGGCAGCGGGTCGGAGTGGACCTCGATCACCCGCCCGCCGCGGGCATCGCGCACCGTCGTGCTCGGCTTGCTGCGGTCGGTGCCGAGGGCGCGGGCGATGATCGCCTCGCCTTCCGGCCCCGGGTCCAGCGCGCCGAGCGGGATCATGTCGCGCACGACGTCCTGGTGCCGCTGCCCGGGCCGGATGGCGTCCGGCCGGTGCCCCGCCAGCTCGCCGGACAGCCGGTTGGTGATGCGTACCCGGTGGTCCGGGCCATAGACGATGATGCCCTGGCGCAGGTGGTCGATCGTGGTCTGCAGCAGCGCCGCGCGCTCGCGCGCCTCGGCCTCGGCGCAGGCGCGGGCGGTGATGTCGGTGAGCTCGACGAGCTGGCCGGCATGCGCCACCGGCTTGCTCCCGACCCGCAGCACGGTGCCGTCGGGTCGCGCCCACTGGTGGCCGAGGGGCGCGGTCCCACCGGACCCCGGCTGCGCCGTATGCGCGGCTTCCACATCGCCGCGCTCGGCGAGCAGGCGCAGCAGCTCCGCCTGCGTGATGCCGGGCAGGAGCGTCCCGGACGGCAGCCCGATCAGGGCCTCGTAGCGCGGGTTGTTCAGCACCAGCCGGCGCTCGTCGTCATAGAGCGCGACGCCGCCATCAAGATGGGCCAGCACGGTCTCGAGCGCGGCGGCGCGCGCCAGCCTGTCCTGCGTCGCCGCCGCCGCCTGCTCCGAGATGTCGAGCAGGACGGCGCAGAAGCCGCCCTCCGCCAGGGGGATGGCGCGGAACTCGTGCGTGCGGCCATCGGCGTGGCGCAGCAGGCGGCGCAGGGGCCGGCCGCGGTCGAGGCCGAGATGCCGCTCGGCCAGGGCCTCCGGGTCGCCGGGGCCGAGGCCGCCGCGCAGGGCGAAGGCGCGCACCACCTCGCGCAGGCTGGCCCCGATCGGTGCCGTGGCCCGCAGCCCGCCGATCTCCGCCGCCGCAGCGGCATTGGCGAAGACCAGCCGATGCGCCGCGTTGTAGATGCAGAGGGGAACCGGCAGCGCCTCCAGGGCCCTGCCGACACGGTCGTCATGCGTTGCCGGCGCGGTCATGCGGGCGGCCGGGCCGCCACCGGCGGCGGGCGCAGCGCGTGCAGCGCAAGCAGGGCCGCGGTCAGCACCAGCACCGCCGCCGCCTGGTGCAGCGTGCCGAGCGAGACCGGCACCACCAGCAGCAGCGTCGCCACGCCGAGCCCGTATTGCAGCAGGGTCGCCGCGCCGAGGGCGAGGCAGGCGCCGCGGGCCGGGCCGGGTGGCAGGCGGCGCCAGGCCGCCACGGCGGCGGCGATCGCAGCGAGCGTCGCAAGGGTCGCCAGCGCCCGATGGTGGAACTGTACGGAAGGTATATTCTCAGTCAGGTTGCGCCAACCCGGCGACAGCGCGGCGTAGCCCTCCGGCACCAGCCGTCCGTCCATCAGCGGGAAGGTGTTGTAGGTGAAGCCGGCGCGCAGCCCGGCCACGAAGCCACCCGCAAGCATGGCGAGGACCAGCAGCGCAGTGGTGGCCTGCAGGTGCCGGCGCAGCGCGGCCGGCCGTGCGGCCGCGGGCAGCGCCTCCGGCTGCGGCCGCCGCAGCGACAGGGCGGTCCAGAGGATGGCCGCATAGAGCACCAGCGCGAGCCCGAGATGCACCACCAGCCGATAGGGCGAGACGGCCGTACGGTCGGCTTCAAACCCGGAGGCGACCATGAACCAGCCAACCACCCCCTGCAGCCCGCCCAGCAGCAGCAGGCCAAGCAGCGGCAGCCGGTAGCCGGCGGGAATGCGCCCGCGCGCCCAGAACCAGGCCAGCGGCAGCAGGTAGGCCAGGCCGATCACCCGGCCCCAGAACCGGTGCAGCCATTCCAGCCAGAAGATCCGCTGGAACCCCTCCAGCCCGAACCCCTGGTTGACCAGCTCGTACTGCGGGATGGTGCGGTAGAGCTCGTAGAGGCGCCGCCACTCGGCCTCCGACAGCGGCGGCAGCGCGCCGGAGAGCGGTGCCCATTCCATGATGGAGAGGCCCGAGCCGGTCAGCCGCGTGGCGCCGCCGAGCGCCACCATGGCCCAGATCATGCCCGCGACGGCAAACAGCCAGATTGCCACGGCACGTGCATTCGCCTCGCCGGCCGGGGCGGCGGTCATCTGGGTGGCGGTGCTGCGGGCGTCCAACGGCATCCCCGCAGATATAGAGGAGGGTTTCAATCCTTGCATCCCGTCGCGGGATTTAGCCGCCGGGCGCAGCGCCGCGGCGGCGGGACGCGCTGGACCTCGGGGGGGTGGGCTGCTACCGGCGCCGCCATGCCCCTCGACCCGGACACGCCACCGGTGGTCTCGGTGGTGATCCCGGTGCGCAACGAGGCGCCGAACATCGCCCCGCTGGTCGCCGAGATCGAAGCCGCGCTGGACGGTACCCCGCACGAAATCATCTATGTCGATGACGGCTCCACCGACGCGACGCCGGCCATGCTGCGGAACGCCGCCGCCACGGTGCCGGCGCTGCGATGCCTGCGGCACCGCGCGAGCTGCGGGCAGTCGGCGGCCATCGTCACCGGGGTGAAGGCGGCGCGCGGCACCTGGATCGCCACGCTGGACGGGGACGGGCAGAATGATCCGGCCGACATCCCGCGCCTGCTGGACCGCGCGCGGGCGCTGGCGGCGGCGGGGCCGGCGCTGCTGGTCGCCGGGCATCGCGTCAGCCGGCGCGACAGCCGCATGAAGCGGATCAGCAGCCGGGTGGCCAACGCCGTGCGGTCGCGGCTGCTGGGCGACGCCACGCCGGATACCGGCTGTGGGCTGAAGATCTTCCCGCGTGCGCTGTTCCTGGAACTGCCGCATTTCGACCACATGCACCGCTACCTGCCGGCGCTGGTGATCCGCCATGGCGGCCGGGTCGTGAGCGAGCCGGTGAACCACCGGCCGCGGCGCGCGGGGCGGTCCAACTACGGCACGCTGGACCGCCTGGCGGTGAGCCTGTTCGACCTGATCGGCGTCGCCTGGCTGCAGCGCCGCTGGAAGCGGCCCGAGGTCATGACGGGCGATGGCTGAACCGGCACCGCCATCCGGCCGGGCGGGCGCGCTGGCGAAGCTGGCGCTGCTGGCGGTCGGGCTGGCTGCCGGGGGCTGGCTGCTGCGCACCCTCGGCGCCGCGCCGGGCACGGCGTGGGTGGATCGGCATGTCCGCGACGAGGGGCTGCTGGGCGAGGCGCTGTTCGTCGCCGTCGCCGCGCTCGGCACGGCGGTCGGGGTGCCGCGGCAGGTGGCGGCCTTCCTGGGCGGCTATGCCTTCGGCACGGTGCTGGGGACCGGGCTGGCGCTGGCGGGGCAGTTGCTGGGCTGCGCAATCGCCTTCTTCTGGGCGCGGCTGGTCGGGCGCGGCTGGGCGGAGCGGCGGCTGGCCGGGCGCTTCGGGCACCGGCTGCGGCCGGTGCGGGACGCGCTGGCGGGCAGTCCCTTCGGGGCGACCCTGGCGCTCAGGCTGCTGCCGGTGGGCAACAACCTGGCGTTGAACCTGCTGGCCGGCATGGCGGGGCTGCCGGCGGGGGCGTTCCTGGCCGGCTCGGCGGTCGGCTACCTGCCGCAGACGGTGATCTTCGCGCTGCTCGGCAAGGGCGTGCGGGTGGAGGGCGCCTGGCAGCTCGCGCTGTCGGTGGCGCTGCTGGGCGTGTCGGTCGGGCTCGGGCTGTGGCTGCTGCGGCGGCACCGCGCCGGGCGGGCACTGGAGGCGGAGGAGCAGCCCGGGACCTGACCGGGTGGGCCCGGCGCGCCCGGCCGCCCGCATTCGCCGCCGCTGATGGCGCGCGGGTGCCGGCAGGCGACGTGAAGGAACGCCGCGTGGCCCAGGCCGATGCGGGCCGAACCGGCGGCGGACCCCCGGCGGCGGCCCTGGGGCACGACGCCCGGGGGCACGACGCCCGGGGGCGCGACATCCGGAGGCGCGACATCCGGGCAGGCACCGCCCGCCCGGTGCCGCGCGGCGGGTCAGTGCAGCACGAACTGCCCGTTGGCGTAGCGCAGCTCGGCCGGGCGGATCATGGCGGCGGAGGCGACGCGCACGGTGTGCAGCGGCCCCTCGATCTCGCGCCGCCAGAAGTCCAGGAAGCGGGTCAGCTCGGGGAATCGCGGCGCCAGGTCCAGCTTCTGCCAGATGAAGGTCTGCAGCACGCCGGGGTGGTCGGGCATGTGGTAGAGGATCTCGGCGGTGGTCAGGCGCCAGTCGGGCGGGGCGTCGACGAGGTGGGCGAGGTCGAGGTCCTGCAGCAATCGGGTCACGTTGGTTCTCACTCCTGTCGGTCTGACGTGTTGCCCGTGTTCGGGCCTGTCCTCTCCCGTGATGGGAAAGCATGCCACGCCGGCCCCGGTTCCGTTCAAGAAAAATCGTTCAGGATCAGTGTATTGGCACTCGCCACGCCTGACTGCTGTCAGTTGCCTGGCACTCGCCGTGCTGGAGTGCTGACGCCCTTGACGCCGAAATGGCATTCCCCTAGATCGTTGGCACTCGTCGTGGGGGAGTGCTAGCGACGGTTCGGCCAGCGGCCGGGCCGTGGATGGTCCACGCGGCGGGATCAAACCTTTATCAACCATCTGGCAAAGACGTCAGGAGAGGGCCGCATGAAGTTTCGTCCCCTGCATGACCGCGTTCTTGTTCGCCGCGTTGACGCGGAAGAAAAGACGGCGGGCGGCATCATCATTCCCGACACCGCCAAGGAGAAGCCCCAGGAGGGCGAAGTGATCTCCGTCGGCGCCGGCACCCTCAACGAGAAGGGCGAGCTGCGTCCGCTGGACGTGAAGGCCGGCGACCGCATCCTGTTCGGCAAGTGGTCGGGCACCGAGGTGAAGCTGGGTGGCGAGGAGCTCCTCATCATGAAGGAGTCCGACATCATGGGCATCCTCGATACCCCTTCCGTCGCGAAGGCCGCCTAGGGCGGCCCGAGCTCCGGCTCATCATCAACCGGGGCGGTCCCGGCTCCGCGGGGTGACCCGCGGTGCGTCCAGCGTGGCCGCCAAGCGATCGAGGACAGACAGAAATGGCAGCAAAAGACGTCAAGTTCGGCGCCTCGGCGCGGGAGCGCATGCTCCGCGGCGTGGATATCCTGGCCGACGCGGTGAAGGTCACGCTCGGGCCGAAGGGCCGCAACGTGGTGCTCGACAAGAGCTTCGGCGCGCCGCGGATCACCAAGGACGGCGTGACCGTCGCCAAGGAGATCGAGCTGGCCGACAAGTTCGAGAACATGGGCGCGCAGATGGTGCGCGAAGTGGCCTCGAAGACCAACGACATCGCCGGTGACGGCACCACCACCGCGACCGTGCTGGCCCAGGCCATCGTGCGCGAGGGCGCCAAGGCCGTGGCCGCGGGCATGAACCCGATGGATCTGAAGCGCGGCATCGACCGCGCGGTGACCGCCATCGTCGCCGAGCTCGAGGCCAAGACCAAGAAGATCTCCACCTCCGCCGAGGTCGCCCAGGTCGGCTCGCTCGCCGCCAACGGCGAGACCGAGATCGGCGAGATGATCGCCAAGGCGATGGAGAAGGTCGGCAACGAGGGTGTCATCACCGTCGAGGAAGCCAAGTCCATCCAGACCGAGCTCGATGTCGTCGAGGGCATGCAGTTCGACCGCGGCTACGTCTCCCCGTACTTCATCACGAATGCGGAGAAGATGATCGCGGAGATGGACAACCCCTACATCCTCATCTTCGAGAAGAAGCTCTCGGGCCTCCAGCCGATGCTTCCCCTGCTCGAGGCGGTGGTGCAGTCGGGCCGTCCGCTGGTGATCGTCGCCGAGGACGTCGAGGGCGAGGCGCTGGCCACCCTGGTCGTCAACAAGCTGCGCGGCGGCCTGAAGGTCGCGGCGGTGAAGGCGCCGGGCTTCGGTGACCGCCGCAAGGCGATGCTCGAGGACATCGCGATCCTCACCGGCGGCCAGGTGATCTCCGAGGATCTCGGCATCAAGCTCGAGAGCGTCACGCTGAACATGCTCGGCCGCGCCAAGACCGTGCGGATCGAGAAGGAGAACACCACCATCGTGGACGGCGCCGGCGAGAAGTCGGAGATCCAGGGCCGCTGCGAGCAGATCAAGGCGCAGATCGAGGAGACCACCTCGGACTACGACCGCGAGAAGCTGCAGGAGCGCCTGGCGAAGCTCGCAGGCGGCGTCGCCGTCATCCGCGTCGGCGGCTCGACCGAGGTCGAGGTGAAGGAGCGCAAGGACCGCGTCGACGACGCGCTGCATGCGACCCGCGCCGCGGTCGAGGAGGGCATCGTGCCGGGCGGCGGCGTTGCGCTGCTGCGCGCCTCGACCAACCTCGGCAGCCTCAAGGGCCTGAACAACGATGAGCAGGTGGGCATCGAGATCGTCCGCCGCGCCATCCAGTCGCCCCTGAAGCAGATCGCCGAGAATGCCGGCAAGGACGGCGCCGTGGTCGCCGGCGAGGTGCTGCGCACCGACACCTACCAGTACGGCTACGACGCCCAGAAGGACGAGTACAAGGACCTCGTCGCCGCCGGCATCATCGACCCGACCAAGGTCGTGCGCACGGCCCTGCAGGACGCGGCCTCGGTCGCGGCGCTGCTCATCACCACCGAGGCGATGGTGGCCGAGCGCCCCGAGCGCAAGTCGGCCCCGGCCGGCGGCCCCGGCGGCGGCATGGGTGGCATGGGCGACATGGACTTCTGATCCCCGAGGGATCCGCAGTCGAACACGGGGGCGGGCCGCAAGGCTCGCCCCTTTCGTTCGTGCCGTGCCATGGTGCGCCCCGCATGACCGACCGCCTCGCCATCCTGCACATCGGCGTCACCAAGACCGGCACGTCCTCCATCCAATCCTGGCTTGCCGCGAACCGGGCGCCGCTCGCCGCCGCCGGCATCCACCTGCCGGAAACGCTCGGCCGGCAGAACCACGAGCGCCTGGCGCGCATTGCCGACGGCACCGCGCCGCCCGTCATGGCGGAGCGCTTCGCCGCCGAGATGGCGGCGCTGCCCGACACCGTGCGGACCCTGGTCTTCACCAGCGAGGCCTTCGGCAGCCAGCTCACCCGGCCGGAACGCGTGGCGCCGCTGAAGGCACTGCTCGATCGCCATGTCGGCGCCTGTCGCGTGGTGGTCTACCTGCGCCGCCAGGACGAGCACGCGGTCAGCAGCTTCTCCACCGCCATGCGGGCCGGCGAGCCGCGGCGCACCGCCCCGCTCAGCGGCCGCCCGAAGGACTACGAGGCACTGCTGGAGGCCTGGTCCGCGGCGTTCGGGCGCGCGGCGATCCGGCCGCGCATCTTCGGCCCCGGCGAACTGGTCGGCGACGACGTGGTGGCCGATTTCCTGGCAACCGCCGGCATCGCGCTGCCGCCGGACGCCATGCCGCCGGCACTGGGGCGCAACCCCTCCTTGCGGCCGGAGGCGCAGCGCTTCCTGGCGCACCTGGCCGAGCACGCGCGGGCGAGCGGCGTCGTGGAGGATGATTTCCGCGCCCTGCCCAACCGCTCCCGGCTGATCGCCGCGCTGGATGCGCGCTTCGCGGGCCGCGGATCGCTGCCTGCGCGGGCCGAGGCGGTCGCGTTCCTCGACCGCTGCCGCGAGGCCAACGAACGGGTGCGCGCCGCCTGGTTCCCCGAGCGCGCGACCCTCTTCGCCGAGGATTTCAGCCGCTACCCGGAGGTGGCGGACGCGCCGCCGACCCTGGAGGCGATGTTCGAGGTGGCGCTCGGCACGGTGCTGGCGCTGCTGACGGAGGACGCGCCGAAGCCGGATCGCGGCGCACGGCAGGCGGAGCGCGAGGCGCGGCGGGCGGCGCGGGCGGAACGCCTGGCCGGGCGCGGCCGGCGCGGCGGCGGTGGTTAGGACAGGACGAGGATGTTGGCATCCCCCGCAAAGCGTTCGCCGATCCGGCGGTCGGCGGTGAGCAGGGGAATAGCCTCGCGCATCGCCAGCGCGACGTAGAAACACTCATAGGCCGGGTGGTCGCGGCGCAGCGCGAGGTCGAGGGCCCGCTCGCGGAGAGCGGCCGTTGGGACCAGCCGCGTGATGGGGGCCATCGCATCCGCCATCAGCGCGCGCGCCTCATCGGCCGTACGGCCACCGGCGCGAACCCGGCGCCACAAGGCATTCGCCGCTTCCGCGACCAGAAGATCTGGCGCGATCGGTTCCTCGGCCGCCAGCAGGTCGAAGACCCTTTCCCAACCATCCTCATGCAGCAGCACCATCACCAGCGCGGAGGCATCGACGACCAGCACCTCAGCGGCTGTCCCGGTCCGCGCGGATCATCTCCGCGGCGGTGGGTTCCCCGGGCTGCCAGGGCCGGGTGCGCTCGATCACGGCGCGGAGCCGCGCCAGCGCCTCCGCCCGGCTGGGTCGCGCCGCGTCCTCCAGGATCTCGCGCAGCTCCGCCTCCAGCGAGCGCTGCTTCGCGGCGGCGCGGGCCTTCAGCCGTTCCACCGCCTCGTCGTCGAGGTTGCGCACCAGGACCTGGGCCATCCGCCGGCCTCCTTTGCTATCATGATGATAGCACTCAACCCCGCCGCTGCAGGACCGCCATGCCCTGCTAACCTGCCCGCCGAACCGGAGGACGCCGCATGCCCGCCATCGCCCGCCTGGAGGCCGGCCATTACCGCATCCCGCTGCCCGAGGTGCTGACCGACAGCACCCACGGCGCCATGGCCGCCTTCGAGCTGGTCACCTGCCGCGTCCGCGATGCCGATGGCGGCGAGGGCATGGGCTACACCTACACCGTCGGCCGCAACGGCGGCGCCGTCGCGCATGTCCTGGCGCACGAGATCGCCGAGGTCGTCGCCGGCGCCGATGCCGACCTCATCGAGGCGCTGTGGCAGAGGGTGTGGTGGGCGTTGCACTATGGCGGGCGCGGCGGGCCGGCGGTGCTGGCGCAATCGGCCTTCGACATCGCGCTCTGGGACCTGAAGGCGCGGCGGGCGGGGACGGCGCTGTGGCGGCTGCTCGGCGGGCATGATCCGCGGGTGCCCTGTTATGCCGGCGGCATCGACCTCGACCTGCCGCTGCCGGACCTGATCCGCCAGACCGACGGCAATCTCGATCGCGGCTTCCGCGCCATCAAGATGAAGGTCGGGCGCGACCGGCTTGCGGAGGACGTGGCGCGCGTCGCCGCGATGCGCGCGCATCTGGGCGAGGGCTTCCCGCTGATGGTGGATGCCAACATGCGCTGGACCGCCGACACGGCGATCCGCGCCGCCCGCGCGCTCGCCCCGCACCAGCCCTACTGGCTGGAGGAGCCGGTGGTGCCGGAGGACGTGGCCGGCCATGCCCGCGTGCTGCGCGAGGGCGGCGTGCCGGTGGCGTCGGGGGAGAACCTGCGCAGCCTCTGGGAATTCGGCGCGCTGATCGCCGCCGGCGGTGTTTCCTTCCCGGAGCCCGACGTGACCAATTGCGGCGGCGTCACCGCCTTCATGAAGGTGGCGCGGCTCGCCGAGGCCTTCCACCTGCCGGTGACCAGCCATGGCGCGCACGACGTGACGGTGCAGCTGCTCGCCGCCTGCCCGAACCGCTCCTACCTGGAGGCGCACGGCTTCGGCCTCGACCGCTACCTGGCCACGCCGCTGCGCATCGAAGAGGGCGTGGCGGTAGCGCCGGACACGCCGGGGCACGGCGTGGCGCTGGACTGGGCGGGGCTGGAGGCGGTGCGGGCCTGAGGCACCCTGTGTCCACCCCGATGTTGTCATGCGGCGATTTTGGCTGCGGCAGTGTGCCTGGCTGGGTCGTAGGTGCTGC
>JAIEOP010000269.1 GCA_019750465.1 Acetobacteraceae bacterium
GGGAACTTTTGGTTAAACCCTCCGGCGAACAAATGTTGACCATAATCGTCCCGACCTTGAACGCCGCCCATGCTCTGCCGCGGACACTCGCCGCCTGCGCCGAAATGCATGCCTTGGAACATATCGTCGTGGATGGCGGCAGCATCGATGAGACTCGGGTGCTGGCGATGCGCCTCGGTGCACGCGTGATCACCGTGCCACCCGGGCGGGGCACGCAGCTCGCAGCCGGCGCGGCGGCTGCGCGCGGCGACTGGCTGCTCTTCCTCCACGCCGATTCCTGCCCCGCCCCGGGCTGGGCCGCGGTGGCGCGGGCGCGGATGGCGGACCCCGCCCGCGCCCATTACTTCCGCTTCGCCCTCGATGACCCGGCGCCGCAGGCCCGCCGGCTGGAGCGGCTGGTGGCCTGGCGCTGCCGCACGCTGGCGCTGCCCTATGGCGACCAGGGGCTGCTCATCGCCCGCACGCTCTATGATGATGTCGGCGGATACCGCCCGCTGCCGCTGATGGAGGATGTCGACCTGGTTCGCCGCCTCGGGCGCCGGCGCCTGGAGGCGCTGCCCGTGCCCGTCATCACCTCCGCCGAGCGCTGGCGGCGCGATGGCTGGACAGGACGCTCGGCGCGCAACCTGGTGTGCCTCGCCCTCTGGTTCCTGGGCGTGCCGCCGCGGGCGATACGGCGGCTCTACGGGTAGCGGCACCGCATGCGCGACACCCTGATCCTGTTCGCCCGAGCGCCGCGGCACGGCACCGTGAAGCGGCGCCTGGCCCGCGCCGTCGGCGCCGCGGCGGCTCTGCGCTTCCATCGCGGCCAGCTCCTCTCGCTGGCCCGCGGCCTCGGGCGCGACCGTCGCTGGCGGACGGTGCTGGCCGTCACCCCGGACGCCGCGGCGGTCCGCGGCACGCGCTGGCCCGCGGGCATCGCGCGCCACGGCCAGGGCAGCGGGGATCTCGGGACGCGCATGGGCCGGGCGCTGGCGCGGCATCGGCCGCAGGCGGTGCTGATCGGCAGCGACATCCCGGGCATCGGTGCCGCCGACATCGCCGCGGCCTTCCGGGCCCTGCGGGCGGGTGCGCCTGCGGTGTTCGGCCCGGCCGAGGATGGCGGCTACTGGCTGGTGGGCTTCGGCGCGCGGCGGCCGGCGGCGCCCTTCGCCGGGGTGCGCTGGTCCACCGCCGAGGCGCTGGCCGACACCCTTGCCAATTTCCGCGGTGCGCGGCGGCCGGCGCTGGTGCGGCGCCTGCGGGACGTGGACACGGCGGCCGACCTCATCGCGGCCCACCGCCTGGCCGGTCCCCGGGTGGCGAGGGGGGTTGAGCCGCTGATTCCACCTGATCGGATATTGCTCTAGGCACGCGGCCCCGTGGCGTGCTGTAGCAGGCTCGTGTTCACGCGCATCCTCGATCGGATCGCGGGCCTCGCCGGATGGCGGGCCCTGCTGGCGGCCTTTGCGCTTGGGGCGCTGGCTGCGCTCGCCCTGCCGCCGGTGCACGCGGTGCCGGTGCTGCTGCTTTCGGTCCCGGGCCTGCTGGCGCTGCTCGGCGCGGCGCGGGGCTGGCGGCAGGCGGCGGCGCTCGGCTTCGCCTGGGGCTGGGGGCACCACCTGGCGGGTGTGTACTGGGTGACGCATGCCATCCTGGTGGACGCCGCGACCTGGTGGTGGCTGGTGCCGCTGGCGGCGCCGGGCCTCGCGCTGCCGCTGGCGGCCTTCTGCGTGCCGCCGGCGCTGCTGGCCCGGGCGTTGCCCGCGGGCTGGCCGCGCCTGCTCGGCTTCGCAGGTGCCTTCGTGCTGGCCGAGTTGGCACGCGGCGTGTTGTTCACCGGCTTCCCGTGGAACCTGATGGGTACGGTCTGGGCCTTCGGCGCGCTGCCGGTGCAGGCGGCGTCGGTTGTCGGCGTGCATGGCCTGTCGCTGCTGACCCTGTTGCTCGCCGGCTTGCCGAGCCTCGGGCGGGTGCGGCCGATGCTGGCTGGCGCGGCGGTGCTGGCGCTGCTGGCGGGCTTCGGCGCCTGGCGGCTTGCGGACGGCAGCGCGGTGGCGTCCGGCCAGCCCCCGGTCGAGGTGCTGCTCGTGCAGGGCAACGTGCAGCAATCGATGAAATGGGCTCCGGAGGAGAGGGCCGCGATCTTTGATCGTTATCTTCGGTTGACGCGTGACGCCTTGACACACGCCGGACGCGTACTGGAACCCGGGTCGGAAATCCTGGTGATCTGGCCGGAGACCGCCAGCCCCTTCCTGCTTGCGCAGGATCCGGAGGCGCGGCGCATGGTTGCAGCGGTGCTGTCGGCGGTACCCGCCACCCTGCTCGCCGGCACGGTGCGGGCGGACTGGGACGCGGCGGGCCGGCTGGAGCGCGTGTTCAACAGCCTCGTCGCGCTCGATGCGGCGGGCGAGGTCGTCGCCCTCTATGACAAGGCGCACCTCGTGCCCTTCGGCGAGTACATGCCGCTGTCCGGCCTGTTGCCGGTGCGGCTGGCCGCGGGAGGGATGGATTTCAGCGCCGGGCCGGGACCGGTGACCCTGCGCGCACCGGGCGTTCCGCCCTTCGGGGCGCTCATCTGCTACGAAGTGATCTTCCCGGGCGCTGTAACGCCTGCACCACGACCTCACTGGCTTGTGAACATCACCAACGACGCCTGGTTCGGCCATTCCGCCGGCCCGTGGCAGCACCTGGCGGCGGCACGGCTGCGCGCGGTGGAGGAGGGTCTGCCCCTTGCGCGTGCGGCGCAGACCGGCATTTCCACCCTGTTCGATGCGTATGGCCGCCGCGCGGGGCTGCTGCCGCTCGGCGTGGAGGGGACGCTGCGGGTCCCGCTGCCGGCGGCGCTGCCCCCGCCCATCTTCGCCCGAACCGGGCTCGTTCTCCCTTTCGGGCTGTCCATTTTGATCGTATTGCTCGGCTTCGTGCTGGGCCGAGGACCGGTCGGCGACGCACTTCTCGCTTAGGAGACGACAGGCGGCGATTTTTATTGAGAAATCTCAAAAGTATTGACGCGAGGTTTCCCGCGCCCTATAGGAGAAAGCGCGAGCCGCGAGGGTGTTTCCCGCGCGAGGCGAGTGGGCCGGAGTGGACACCGGCTTTGACCCTGTCGCGGAGGACGGGAGTACCGTGAGTATGGCAGCCGACGAAGTAGCCGAACGGCCAGACCGGGAGCACCGGCCCAGCCCCATCGACAGCCATGTCGGCAGCCGCGTGCGCCTGCGTCGCACGCTGCTCGGCATGAGCCAGGAGAAGCTGGGGGAGGCCTTGGGCCTGACCTTCCAGCAGGTGCAGAAGTATGAACGCGGCGTGAACCGCATCGGCGCAAGCCGGCTCTTCGACCTTGCCCGCGTGCTCGACGTGCCGATCAGCTTCTTCTTCGACGACATGCCCGATTCGCTCGGCGGCAATGGCGGCTCGGGCCGGCGCTCCTTCGGCTTCGCCGAGACGCAGGAGGGTTTCGAGGACGACACCCTGCACCGGCGCGAGACGCTGGAGCTGGTGCGCGCCTACTACCGCATCACGGATGCCTCCGTGCGCAAGCGGGTCTTCGACCTGATCAAGAGCCTGGCGCCGACCGAATGATCCCCAGAGCGGGATGCGTTGAGGCAGAATCGCCGCGAACGCTGAATCCCGCGACCCGGCAAAGGCTGGAGCGTGTTGCCTGAGCGCATGCCAACGCAATACGCTCTGAGCAGGCTTTCGGAGCGTGGCCCACACTCGTGCGGTCCAAGCTCCTGGCATGCAAGCCCGCTTAGGCTCCGGTTCGAGCGCAAACCTCCGGAGGTTTGCCTGGCGGCCACGGTTCAGGACGCGTCGGCGGCCATCAGGGCGGCCCGCGCAGTTGCGGGTTGTCGAAGATCGGCGCCCGGTAGACCCGCAGCGCCTCGGCCAGGGCCTCCGCCAGGTCGCGCTTCTGATCCTCCCCCAGCAGGTTTCCCACTTCCACGGCCACCCCGCGGTGCCGCAGCAGGAGCACGCTCACGCGCCCCGGGCGCTCCTCCAGCACCAGCCGCGTCCAGTAGGCCGACAGCACCACCTCCTCGCGCCGCCCGCGCCAGTCGGTTCGCCGGATGGTGATGCGCCCATCCGCCAGGCGCAGCGACTCCGTCATCCGCCGGCTCCAGCGCCGGTGCAGCCCCAGCAGCGCCAGCACCAGCGCCGCCTCCGCGCCGGTGAAGCCGAGGATCGGCCAGGCGCCGAGCCAGGCGCAGACGCCCCCCACCACGGCCGAGCAGGCCACGACGCCGAGCGCCAGGATCCGCAGCGCCCGCGCGGACAGGCTGGCCGGTGGCGTCGTGGTCGCCTCGAACAGCACCGGCTTGGCCTCGGGGTGCGGCGGCATCATCGGTCCAGGGCGGCGGGGGTAGAAGCCCAGAACGCCGGGTCGGCGCCACGGCCGGCTCGGCGGGGCGCCGCCGCGCGCAGGTGCCGCGGCCTCGTCACCGTTCGCGGCGCAGCCGAACCCGCACAGGAATGTCCCCCGGGCTTGCCGGGTGCTCCGCGGCACCCTGCGGGGCAAGGGGCATTCCTGCGCGCATGCTCATGGGCGGCCGCTCCCTCGTGACGGGGCCATGCTACCGGATCCGCAACCCCTTGCGCCACGGTGCCGGCGCCCGCCGCACCATCATCCCTCGCGGGAGGCGCAGGGGTCCGTCAGCCAGGGTTCCAGCAGCTCCGCCGTCGCCGCGGTGATCGCCGCCGGGCCGGCACCGCCGGCGCGCAGCGCGTCCCGCAGCCCGGCCGCCTGTTCCAGCCGCGCCTCCCATTCCGCGCCGAAGCGGGATTGCAGCCATTGCCGCAGCACCCGTGCGACGGCCGGGCTGCGCCCCTCCGTGGACACGCCGAGCACCAGGTTGCCGCGCCGCACCATGGCCAGCGCATAGGCGTCGCAGAGCGGCGGCACGTCCTCGGCATTCACCAGCACGCGATGCGCGCGCCCCACCGCCGCCAGCCGCTCCGTCTCCGCCGGGGCGAGCCCGGCCATGAACAGCAGCCGCGCCGCGGCGACCTCGTCCTCGGTCGGCAGGCGTTCCGCCAGCCGCCGCCCGGCGCGCGACCGCATCATGGTGGAGGCGCCCGGGGCGAAGACCGCGAGGTCGCGCGCACCTGCGGCCTCCAGCATGTCGAGCCGGGCCAGGGCGGCGCGGCCATCGCCGACCAGCAGCACCCTCCACGCCGCGACATCGATGGCGAGCGGCAGCATGACGAACCTCCCTCAGTCGGGCCGGATGCGGGCGCGCCGGATCACCTCCGCCCAGCGAACGGTGTCCTCCATGATCAGCGTGCCGAGCCGCTCCGGCGTCTCCTCGCCCGCCTCCATGCCGAGGGCGGTGATGCGCTCGGCGACATCGGGGCGGCGCGCGAGCCGGCGGATCTCCCCGTTCAGCCTTGCCAGGGTGGCGGAATCGGTGCCGGCGGGCGCGACGATGCCGTGCCAGCCCGTGGCCTCGATGCCCTGGACGCCGGCCTGGGCCAGCGTCGGGACCTCCGGCAGCGCGGCGGTGCGCTGCCCGGAGGACACCGCGAGCCCGCGCAGCCGCCCAGCCCGCACATGCTCGGTGACCGCGCCGATGTTGATCAACACGCCCTGCAGGGAGCCGCCGAGCAGGTCGTTGATCGCCAGCGCGCCGCCGCGGTAGGGCGCATGCGTCCAGCGGATCTCCGCGGCCTCCTGCATCACCTCGCCCAGCAGATGGGCAAGGCTGCCATTGCCCGGCGTGCCGACGGCGATCGGCTCGCGCCGCGCCAGGGCGACGAAGCCCTCCAGGTCGCCTGCCGGGCTGTCCGCCCGCACCACCAGGATCTGCGGCACCGCGACGGTACGTGCCACCGGGGCGAAGCCGGTGACGTCGAAGCCGAGCCGCGGGAACAGCGCCTTGTTGATCGACAGGCTGTCGGAGCCCGCGAGCAGCGTGTAGCCGTCCGGCCGGGCGCGTGCCGCGGCCTCGTAGCCGATGTTGCTGCCGGCGCCGGGCAGGTTCTCCACCAGCACCGCCTGGCCGATCGCCGCGCCGAGGTGCCGCGCCGTCAGGCGGGCGACGATGTCCTGGCTGCCGCCCGGCGCGACCGGCACGATGAGCCGGATCGGGCGGGCCTGCGGCCAGGCCCAGGACGCGGCCTCCGCCGCCGCGGCGGCGGGATCCTGGGCACGCGCCCGCCAGGCGAGGGCGGGCCGGGCGAGGAGCGCAGCGGGCAGGAGCCCGAGCAGGGCGCGGCGGTGCTTCATCGGCGGTCCCATGGGCGTCAGGCGGCGGCGCGCGCCGGCAGGGCGGCGGCGTCCGGCGCCAGTGCGGCCAGCGCGGCGGCGCCGACGCGGTGGCAGAAATCGCCGAACCCCTCGCCGGCCAGGCGCTGCGTGGCGAAGGCGGCGAACAGCGGCTCGAGCGTCGCGCCGATCGCCGCCTCGGGCACGCGTTCGAATACCAGCGTGGAGAGGCGCGTGCCGGCGAAGTCGCCGCCGAGGAAGATGGCGAAGTGGCCGGGGATGCGCCCGACCAGCCCGATATCGCCCTGGTAGGGCCGGGCGCAGCCGTTCGGGCAGCCGGTGATGCGGAGCGAGAGCCGTTCCCCCGCCAGGCCCTGGCGCGCCAGCGCGGCTTCCACCTGCGCGACGAGCGGGGCGCGCACGCGCTCGGCCTCGGTCAGCGCCAGGCCGCAGGTCGGCAGGGCGGGGCAGGCCAGCGCCCAGCGCGCGAGCGGGGTGAGATCCTCCGCCAGCGCCACGCCATGGGCGCGCAGGATCGCCTCCACCCGTGGCCGCGCATCGGCCGGCAGGTTGGAGAGCAGCACGTCCTGCTGCGGCGTCATCACCGGATCGGCGCCGAAGCGCTGCACGATCTCGCGCAGCGCGCTGCGCAGTGCAGCACCCCCGGTATCCTGGATGCGGCCCGAGGGGACCGGCACGCCGTACCAGAATCGGCCATTGCCCTGGTGGTGCCAGCCGAGCAGCTCCGGCACCTCCAGCCGCGGCATCTCGACGGGGGGCTGGAGGCTGCCGCCCCAGTGGCGCTCCAGCTCTGCCCGCGCCGCATCGAGGCCGAGATCGTCGATCACGTATTTCAGCCGCGCCCGCTTGCGGTCGGTGCGGTCGCCATGGTCGCGGGCCAGCCGCACCACGGCCTCGGCGACGCGCAGCGCGTCTTCGGGGCCGACGAAGGCGACGGGGGTGGCCAGGCGCGGGTAGGTGTCGCCCCGGGTGTGCGTCATGCCCATGCCGCCGCCGATCACGACCTGCCAGCCGGTCAGGTGTTCGCCCTCGAAGAGGCCGATCAGGCCGAGGTCGTTGGCCAGAACGTCCGGCGTGTTGTCGGCCGGCGTGGCGATGGCGATCTTGAATTTCCGCGCCAGGTAGGTGGGGCCGTAGAGCGGCTCGGCCTCGGGCACGGCGTCCTCCAGCCGCTCGCCATCGAGGAACATCTCGGCATGGGCGCGGGTGCGCGGCAGCAGCGCCTGCGAAAGCTGCCGCGCCGTGGCCAGCAGCCGCGTGTGCACCGCGTCCCGCCGCGGCGCCGGGGAGGTGACGATGGTGCGCACCACGTCGCCGCAGGCGGCCATGGTGGTCAGCAGGGTCTCGCCCACCGCCCGGATCGCCGGCTTCAGGTTTTCACGCAGGATGGCGTGGAATTGAATGGCCTGCCTCGTCGTCACCCGGAGCGTGGAATTTGCGTACTGGTCGGCCAGTCCGTCCAGCGCCAGGTACTGGGCCGCCGTCAGCGCGCCGCCCGGGATGCGGACGCGGGCCATGAACTGCCATTCCTTGTCCTCGCCGCGCTGCTTGCGGGCAGTCGCCGTGTCGCGGTCGAACTGCTCGTAGACGCCATGCATCTTCAAGAGATTGTAGGCATTCTCGCTGATCCCGCCGCGCGCTTCGGTGGCGGCCAGCTGCTCGGCGATGTCGCCGCGCAGGCCGCGGCTGGCGGCCTTGGAGAGCTCGACGCCGCTCGGCTTCCGCAGATTGCCCATGCTGAATTCCCCAGCGCTGTAAAAACCGCTTGCCGGATGTGAAACCCTGAATCTACATTCAGTCAAGCGTGAAATGTGGAATGCCCCCGTGGACGACGTGCGATACGCCTCCGCCCTTGCCGCATCCGAGGCGCCCCGCCCCGGCGAGGTCTGGCTGGTCGGCGCCGGCCCGGGCGACCCCGGCCTGCTGACGCTCCGTGCCGCCGAGGCGCTGCGGCGCGCCGACCTGGTGCTGCATGACGCGCTGCCCGGGCGCGCGGTGCTGCGCCTGGTGCGCCCCGGCGCCACGCTCGTCGGTGTCGGCAAGCGCAAGGGCCATGCGCCGATGCCCCAGCCGAAGATCAATGCCCGGCTGATCGACGGCGCGCGGGCCGGGCAGCGCGTGGTGCGGCTGAAGGGCGGCGATCCCTTCGTCTTCGGCCGCGGCGGCGAGGAGGCGCAGGCGCTTGCGGCCGCCGGCATCCCCTGGCGCGTGGTGCCCGGCGTCTCGGCCGGCATGGCGGCGCCGGCGGCGGCGGGGATCCCGCTGACCCATCGCGGCGTCGCCAGCGCCGTCACCTTCGTCACCGGTCATGACGAGGCGGGCGGGCTGCCGGCGAGCATCGACTGGGCGGCCCTGGCGCGGGTGGGCGGCACCATCGCGGCCTTCATGGCGCTGACCCGGCTGGATGAGATCGCGCTGCGCCTGCTGGCCGCCGGCCGGGCGCCGGCGACGCCGGTGGCCGTGGTGGCCCAGGCCAGCCTGCCCGGCCAGGCGGTGCTGCACAGCACCCTCGGCACCTGCACCCTGGATGCCCGCCGCGCCGGCCTGGCGACGCCGGCGCTGGTGATCATCGGCGAGGTCGCCGCACTTTCGGCTAGACTGCTGCCGCCCGTCGCCGCCGAGATTGCACCGGCGCGGCGGGTCGCACAGTGAACACCACGACAGCAACACCGCACGGAGAAAGACGATGACCCTGCAAATCGGCCAGGTCGCCCCGGATTTCGAGGCGGACACCACCATCGGCCGCATCCGCTTCCATGAATGGCTGGGCGATTCCTGGGGGATCCTGTTCAGCCACCCCAAGGACTACACGCCGGTCTGCACGACGGAGCTCGGCACCATGGCCGGGCTGCAGCCCGAATTCGCCAAACGCAACGTGAAGATCATCGGCCTGAGCGTGGACCCGGTGGAGTCACACAAGGGCTGGTCGAAGGACATTGAGGACGTGACCGGCCACGCCCCGAACTACCCGATGATCGGCGACCCCGAGCTGAAGGTCTCCAAGCTCTACAACATGCTGCCCGCCGGCGCCGGCGAGACCTCGGAGGGCCGCACCGCGGCGGACAACGCGACGGTGCGCACCGTCTTTGTCATCGGGCCGGACAAGCAGATCAAGCTGGTCCTCGCCTACCCGATGAGCACGGGCCGCAACTTCGACGAGATCCTGCGGGTGATCGACAGCCTGCAGCTCACCTCGCAGAGGAAGCTCGCCACGCCGGCGAACTGGAAGCCGGGGGAGAAGGCGATCATCCTCGCCTCGGTCTCGGACCAGGACGCGAAGTCGCTGTTCCCGCAGGGCTGGGACGCGAAGAAGCCCTACCTGCGCTACGTCGAGGTTGAGTAGCGCGCCGGACCGCGCCCCTGCCCGTGGCGGGCGGGGGCGCGGCTGCCTCCGTCATCCGCTGGATGGCCCCCATCCACGCTGCCATCCTTCCCCATCCTGCTCGCCGGCCGCATGGTCGGCGTCGCCGCCGCCACCGATGCCGGCCTGGTCTTCTCCGCCCTCGATCCGCGGCTCGATGACGGGCAGGGCGCGCGCTTTCGTGACGTGTCGGAGGCGCGGCGCGCCGCCGTCGTGGTGTTTTGGCACGGGAATGCGGCGGGATGCCCGTCGCAGCACGGGGAAGGGACCGAGGATGCCCGATGATGTCGCCGCGGCGCTCGCGCCGCATGCCGTGACCGCCGCGCTGAACTACCTGCGGCCTCCAGCCGATGGCAGCCGGCCCTACCGGTATGTCGATGAGCCGCCGCCGGGCCGGCCGCGCACCACCATCGAGATCGACCCGCGCGAGATGCGCATCGAGGACATCAGCGGGCGCGAGCACCTGTTCAGCCTGGATGCCAACGGCTTCGCCGTGCTCGACGCGCCGACCGCAGTGGCCGACCTGACCGACGACACCCTGGTCCGCACCGCCTACCGCGCCGAGGTCGAGGCGCTGCTGCGCGCGCGGCTCGGTGCGTCCCGCGTGGTGATGTTCGACCACACCATCCGCGGGCAGGGTCCCGCGGATGCGGGCGGGATGCAGCGCGTGCGCGACCTGCTGCCGGAGGAGGCGGACGCGCTGCTGGCCCGGCGCTTCGCCATCGTGAACCTGTGGCGACCGATCGGCCTGCCGGCGATCGACAGCCCGCTTGCGCTCTGCGACGCCGCCAGCCTGGACGCCGAGCGCGACCTGGTGGTCAACGAGCTGATCTACCCGGACCGCGTCGGCCAGACCTTCTCGGTGCGCTGGCATGCGGCGCACCGCTGGCACTACCGCCGCGGGCTGCGCCCGGACCAGGCGCTGCTGATCAAGGGCCATGACAGCGCGACGGATGGCCGCGCCCGGCTCTCCGCGCATGGCGCCTTCGACGATCCGGAAACGCCGCCCGGCACGCCGCCCCGGCAGAGCATCGAGGTGCGGACGCTGGTGTTCTGGGACGCGAAGGCAGACGGGTGACGGCTGCCGGGCGAACCTGTCGGACTCTCCGACAGCACCATGCACCGCACGGAATGGCTGTGTCGGAATTCCATGCAGCGGGGCAGGAGCACGCAGGTTGCGGGCCGCAGAGCCATGTCGATCAGGCGCCTGGAAGCCGGCCCATTTCCTGTCGCGGTCAGCTACGATCCCGGTTCGGACATCCGGCGGATCGGTGGCCTGGCCGCGGGCGTGAGCGGGCCGCCTGTTGGCAGCAACGACATGCCGGTCACCCTCCAGAACCTGTTCGCCGCGCCGCAGGAGGTGGTGTTCGGCACCTACACCGCCGGGGCCGACGCCTTCACCGGCGCGGTGGCCCGCACCGGCGCGACCTTGGGCCTGGCCGCGGTGCGGCGCCGGGTCGGCTGAAGCGCGCCGCCCCATGCGAGCACGCGGAGCCTGGATCGGCGGGGTAGCAGGATCCGGACCCGCGCCGGGCCCCGCATGCGGGCAAGGCAGGGTCAGATGGCGAAGTTCAGCGGCGCGGCGGCCGGGCGCTTCAGCCCCGCCGCCGCGGCGCGCCGCAGCAGGTCCTCCAGTGTCAGCGCCGCCAGCCGCGCGCGCAGCCCGGCATCCAGTTCGTGCCAGAGCGGCGCGACGACCGCCTCCTGCAGGCGCCCGGACAGGGCAGGCTCGACCGGGTCGGCCACGGCTTCCCCGACCGCGTCCAGTACCGCGTGCAGCGTGATGTCGCGTGCGGGCCGCGCGAGGCGGTAGCCGCCACGCGGGCCGCGCACGCTGTCCAGGAGTCCGGCCCGCGACAGCGCCTGCAGCACCGGCTCCAGACCGCGCCGCGCCATGCCGAGCCGTTCCGCCACCTCGGCGGCGGGGGCAAGTTCGCCGGCGGCGCGGCCGACATGGAAGCCGATGTCGAGGGCGACGGCGATGGCGGTCTGGACCCGGTCCTGGCGGAGCAGCATGGCGGCGGGGCGAATCCGGCGAGGCGGCGTGAGGGGGCCTAAAATACGCGGATCGATCGTGGTATCCAGGGCCACGATGGAGAATTCGGCACAAGCCCCCCTGCGTGGGCGGCTCTATGGCAGCGTCCTCGAAACCGTGGGCGGCACGCCGCTGGTGCGCCTGCCGCGGCTGGAGCAGGCGGAAGGGCTGGCGGCGCGGATCGCGCTGAAGCTGGAATACGCCAATCCGCTCGGCTCGGTGAAGGATCGCATCGGCCTGGCGATGGTCGAGGCGGCCGAGCGCGAGGGGCTGATCCGGCCCGGGGCCTCCACGCTGGTCGAGCCGACCTCCGGCAACACCGGCATCGCGCTGGCCTTCGTCGCGGCCGCCAAGGGCTACCGGCTGATCGTGGTGATGCCGGACGGCGCCTCCATCGAGCGGCGGCGGATGATGCGGCTGCTGGGCGCGGAGCTGGAACTCACGCCCGCGCGGCGCGGCATGGCCGGCGCGATCACGCGGGCCGAGGCGATCCTGGCGGCGACGCCCGGCGCCTGGATGCCGCGGCAATTCGACAACCCGGCCAACCCCGCGGTCCACGCCGCGACCACCGCCGAGGAAATCTGGGCCGACAGCGGCGGCCTGGTCGATCTGGTGGTGGGCGGCATCGGCACCGGCGGCACGCTCACCGGCATCGCCAGGGCGCTGAAGCCGCGCCGCCCCGGCCTGCGGGTGGTGGGTGTCGAGCCGGCGGAGAGCGCGGTGCTGTCCGGCGAGGAGGCTGGGCCGCACGACATCCAGGGCATCGGCGCCGGCTTCCGGCCCGCGGTGCTCGAGCTGGAGCGGCTGGATGGCGTGGAGCGGGTGAGCGAGCGCGAAGCCTTCGCGGCCGCCCGCCGCTGCGCCCGGCTGGAAGGGCTGCCTGTCGGGATCTCATCCGGCGCGGTGCTGCACGCGATGCTGCGCCTGGCGCGCGATCCGCGTCTGGAGGGTGGGCTGGTCGTCGGCATCGCGGCCAGCTTCGCCGAGCGCTACCTCTCGACGGCGTTGTTCGCCGGCCTCTGAGGTGCGCCAGCCCCGCACGCTGCGAGCTGCGGGGTCGCGCCTCCCCCGATGCGGAAGGCGGGTGGAGCGCACCACCGTGCGCCCCCGGGCCATGCAGCACCACTTCCATGCATGCATCGCTTCGAGCCAGCACGGATTGCATGTTGCCCAGTTCAGCGGCGCGTATTAGGTAGAGATCGAGGCGTTTGAGCCCCGCTATGGTTGTGGAACTCCCGGTCGAGCGTCCCGAAAGACCCGTTTGTACCCGAAAATAGCATAAGAATCTGTTCTTTGGACCTCAATTCGAACTTTTGGTTTAAGTGATTGGCTTTCATTCTCGTAATGGTTGCGGAATAGTGAGGCGTTCGGCTATGACTCTCGCGCAAATGTGATATAGGCATACGAAGCACAACCTGGGGTGTCCCGTGTACCTCGGATCTTCACCCTCTCAGCTCGACGCACTGCGTCAGATCCGGCGCAGCTCCTATGCCGCGGCTTTCCTGGCGCAAACCCCCTTCGCGCAATTCTGGCTGCGGGACCTGCGCGCGCATGCCGCGCTGGCGCTGATCATGGCGCGCGCCGCCGCGGCCACCATGTCGCCCGCGGCGCTCACCCGGCGCGGCGTGAGCGACCTGGCCAGCCTGTCGATGAGCGCGGTGCACAGCCTGCTCGCCGAGGCCTGCACACGCGGCGACTTCCAGCGCAACGCCGATGCCGGCGACCGACGGCGGGTGATGCTGATGCCGGCGCCGGACACCGCCGCGGCCTTCGCCGCGCTGGTGCGGGAATTCGCCATCGCAGCAAGCGGCGGCGCGCTGCACCCGGCCGTGGCCGAGGAGGCCGCGCATGAGCCGCAGATGCTGGCGCTCTACGCCCGCTTTGCCAGCGCGCTGGTGGCGGTGCGCCGGCCGGGCGGCCGGCTCTGGGTGCAGCCGGCGTCGCTGGCCGTGATGGCCGATCTGATGGCGGCGCGGCGGGACGGGGTGAGCCCCGACTCCCTGCGCGCGGCGGCTGCCCGGCGCGGCACCGATCCGGTGGCGCTCGACGAGGATCTCGGCTTCGCTGCCATGGCGGGCCTCGCCGTGGCGGCGACGGATGGGCGTCTGCGCCTCTCCACCGAGGGACGGCGCTGCATGCTCGAACATCTCGAGCTGTGGCGCTCCTGGTCTTCCGAGGCCCGGCTGGCGCTGGCGACGCTTGCCGCGCCGATGTCGACGCGGGTGGCCTGAGACCGCGTGAAGGAATGCCCTCCGCGACGGCCTTCGGCGTGGAAGGGCGGATGGCCGCCGGAGCATTCCTCCACGAACCGCGATACGGACCCTGACAGGGCCGGTGCCACTACAGGTTGAACGCCACGGCTCCGGTCTGCGACAGGTCGTAGCCGCCCATGCGCCGCGCCCGCTCGGCGAAGGCGGCGCCACGCGCGAAGGCCAGCAGCGCCTGCAGCGGCGGTTCGAAATAGTCGCGCCGCCGCATGACCAGGTCGAAGCGCTCGTGGATCAGCGGCACGAAGCCGAGGCCTCGCGCCATGGCCCCGGCACGGATGCCGAAGCCGGCATCGGCCCGCCCCTCCGCCACCGCGGCCGCCACCTCATCCTCCGCCATCGCCGGCTCGCGCAGGAATCGGATCTGGTCCAGGCGCAGTCCCGCCTCCGTCAGCAGGTGGGTCAGCAGCACATGGCTTCCCGCGCGCGGTTGCCGCCCGATGACGCGCAGGCCAGGCCGTGACAGGTCGCCGACGCCGGCCAGCGCATGCGGATTGCCCGGCGGCACCAGCAGCCCCTGCTCCCGCCAGGCCCAGGTGATGCCGACGACGCCCTGGCCGGCCAGCAGATCGCGCGTCGCGGGTTCGTTGAAGGTGCCGCTGTCGGCGTCGGGCAGGTGGGTGGCGGCGGCGATGGCCTCGCCGGCCGCCAGCGCCGCCAGCCCCTCCAGGCTGCCGTCCGCGCGCAGGGCAAGGCCGCAGCCGGATTGGCGCGCCGCCCAGTCGAGCAGCGGGTCGTGGCTGCCGGCGAGGATCGGCGGCGGCGCCAGCCGCGGCGGTCCCGGCACATCCGCCTGCGCCGCCAGCCAGGCCATGAGTCGGCCACGCGGGAACAGCCACTTGCCGCCGAGCCGGAGGGCCGGCGCCCGTCGCGTCCGCGCCAGGTCGTAGAGCGCGCGCTCCGACAGGCGCAGCAGCGCCGCAGCCTCCGGCAAGGTCAGCACATCCGGCATCTATCGGCAAGATCCGGCAAATGATGTCGGATAGTCAAGCCGAAGTGCAATTGACGCCATCCGGTGCCGGCAACAATTCCGTGGCCTGCCGGAGCCTCGCGTGACCGATCTCGGCGCCGCCCTTGCCATCGCAGCCGCGCTGATCGTCCAGGGCGATCCGGCGCTGCTGGCGATCGTGCTGCTCTCCCTGGAGGTGAGCCTGGCGGCGCTGGCGCTGGCGGCGATCCTCGGCCTGCCGCTCGGCGCGCTGCTCGCGGTGGCGCGCTTCCCCGGACGCCGCGCCGTGGTGGTGGCGTTGAACGCGCTGATGGGCCTGCCCCCGGTGGTCTGCGGCCTGCTGATCTACCTGCTGCTGTCGCGCGCCGGCCCGCTCGGGGCGCTCGGCCTGTTGTTCACGCCGGCCGCCATGGTGCTCGCCCAGGCGGTGCTGATCCTGCCCATCCTCGCCGCGCTGACCCGCCAGGCGCTGGAGGGGCTGTGGGAGGAATATGCCGAGCAGCTCCGTTCCTTCGGCGCCGGGCCGCTGCGTGCCGTGCCGACCCTGCTGTGGGACGGCCGCTTCGCCCTGCTGACCGTGCTCCTGGCGGGCTTCGGCCGGGCCGCGGCGGAGGTCGGCGCGGTGATGATCGTCGGCGGCAACATCGAGGGCTTCACCCGCGTGATGACCACGGCGATCGCGCTGGAGACCAGCAAGGGGGACCTGCCGCTGGCGCTTGCGCTCGGCATGGTGCTCATGGCGGTGGTGCTGGCGGTGAACGCGCTGGCCCAGGCACTGCGCGAGGCCGGCGCGCGGCTGGCCGGTGCTGGCCAGGTTGGATGAGGACGGCCGGGTGATGGACGGCGGGCTGCCCCTCCGCACGGACGGCGTGATCCTGCCGCTGAGCGTCAACGGGCTGCGCTACGCCGCGGGCGGAGTCGAGATCCTGCACGGCCTGGACTTCACGCTGCGTGCCGGCGCGCCGAGCCTGATCGTCGGGCCGAACGGCGCCGGCAAGAGCGTGCTGCTGCGCCTGCTGCACGGGCTGCTGCCGGCGGGCGAGGGCCGCGTCGCCTGGTCCGGCTCCGGCGACGCGCGGCGGCGCCAGGCCATGGTGTTCCAGCGGCCCGTGCTGCTGCGCCGCTCCGTGCGCGCGAACCTGCTCTACCCGCTGCGGCTGGCCGGGTTGGCGGCGGCGGAGCGGGCGGTCCGCGC
>JAIEOP010000335.1 GCA_019750465.1 Acetobacteraceae bacterium
GGGTGTCGCAACCGAATCCTATGGCTGATCAAGGGTTTGCACCATGCCCGCCAACCCTGGTGAATAATCCGGGTTAGCCCCAATGCTGTTCACTTTGGCTGGTGGGAATTGTAGTTTGCCTGCTTGGTGTGGTGAGCGGGATCGGCAGCGATGGCCGGTGTTCCTGCCGGCCTCCCGGCCGGGATCCGTTTGAGCGACCACATCAGTCTTGGGGTGATCGCCCGGGCGGTGCCGCCCGAGCGGGTGCGCCAGGTCCTGGCGGAGACCGGCCGCGCGAGCGAGCGGGAGCGCGATTTGCCGGCACCGGTGATGGTCTACTACGCCATGGCTCTGGCGCTCTCCATGGGCAGCAGCACGCGCGAGGTGCTGCGCTGTCTGCTGGAGGGCCTGCGCTGGCTGTGGGGCGCCGAGGCGGTCAAGGTCGCCGGCAAGAGCGGCATCTCGCAGGCGCGCAGCCGGCTCGGCGAGGCGCCGCTGCGCCGATTGTATGAGGAACTGGTGCAGCCGGTCGCCACCCGCGCCAGCAAGGGGGCGTGGTATCGGGACTGGCGCTTGGTCAGCCTGGACGGCTCCTGCCTCGACCTGGCCGACACCGAGGCGAACCGCGCCACGTTCGGCGGTCCAGGGGCCAGCCGCGGCGAGAGCGCCTTCCCGCAGTTGCGCTTCGTGGCGCTGGTCGAGAACGGCACACACGTGCTGTTCGGTGCGCGCCTTGGCCGCTACGCCGAGGGCGAGACGACGCTGGCGCAGGCGGTGCTAGCGGCGCTGCGGCCCGGCATGCTGTGCCTGGCCGACCGGCAGTTCTTCGGCCATGCGCTCTGGCAGGCGGCGACGGCCACCGGCGCCGACCTGCTCTGGCGGGGCAAGCACAACCTGCGCCTGCCGCGCGAGACAGTGCTGGCCGACGGTTCCTACCTGACCACAATCTATCCCAGCGACAAGGATCGGCGGCACCGCGCCAGCGGCATCCGGGTGCGCGTGGTCGAATACCGGCTGGAAGGCGTGGCCGGGGCCGAGCCGCTGTATCGGCTGCTGACCACGATCCTCGACCCGGCGCGGGCGCCCGCCGTGGAGTTGGCCGCGCTCTACCACGAGCGCTGGGAGATCGAGGGCGCGCTTGCCGAGCTGAAGACGCAGCTGCGCGGGGCGCGGGTCGTGCTGCGCAGCAAGACCCCCGAGCTGGTCCGCCAGGAGGTCTGGGGCCTGCTGCTGGCGCATTTCGCCGTGCGCGGGCTGATGCACGAGGCAGCGCTGAGAGCCGATGAGGACCCCGACCGCCTCTCCTTCTTGCATGCCGTGCGCGTCATACGGCGCAAGCTGCCGCTATTCGCGGCGCTTTCCCCCTCGGGCCAGGCTTGCCCTGCATGAGGTGGTGCTGGAGGAGATCCTGGAGGAGCGCGCGGTGAGCGGCCGAGGCCGGCAGGTCCCGCGCGGCGTCAAGCGCAAAATGAGCAACTACCCGCTGCGGCCCCGTGCGCCGCAGCCAATCACCCGCCTCGACTACAGGGCCGCGATCAGGATCTCAAAGTGAACAGCATTGAGGCTAAGCCAACAACCGCCTCAAGCGCGTCTTCTACCAGTCGGCCTTCTGCTCCCTCGCCGACCCGCTCAGCCGCGCCTTCCACGCACGCAAGCGACAAGAGGGGAAACGACACCACCAGGCCATCATCGCCCTCGCGCGCCGACGCATCGACGTGCTCTGGGCGCTCCTCGCCTCCCGCAGGCCCTTCAATGCCGAACACCAAAAAGCCGCTTGACCGGCGCATTACTCTGCGGCCACGGCCCGGTGAGTTTCGAACGCGGGCATCACGTGCTGCGCGAAGGCGCGCAGCGAGGCCGGGGTCGCCGCCGGATCGGCCATCAGGATGTTCGCCACGCCACCCTCCTGCAACGTCCTGAGTCGCGCGATGATCTCCGCCGGCGTGCCGAGCAGCGGCGCGTCGTCCTCCTCGATCGATTTCGGCCGCTCGCCCTTCGCCAGGTCGCCGATCACGCCGACGACGCGCTTGCGCGTGGCGATCGCGGCCGCGCGCTCCTCCTCGGTGAAGAACATCTGCAGGGCGCGCGTGACGCCCACCATCATCGGGTCGTAGGGGCGGCCGACGCGCGCGCACTCCTCGCGGAACAGGGCCACGCGCCCGATCACCTGGCGCACCGAGGCGAGCTGGTCGAGCAGCAGGTTGTAGCCCTCCCGCGCGGCGCGGCGGATGCTGTCGGGGCTGCCGGCGGCCAGCCAAAGCGGCGGGTGCGGGCGGGTCAGCGGCTCGGGCTCGACCAGGATGTTGTCGTAGTGCCAGCGCCTGCCGTGGTGCGAGAATCGACCCTCGGTGGTCCAGGCCTTCCGGATGATCTCCATCGCCTCGTCGAAGCGCTCGGTGGCTTCCTCGATGGGAATGCAGAAGCCCTCGAACTCGCTCGGGCGGTAGCCCTTGCCGACACCGAAATCGAAGCGGCCGCCGGAGAGCAGGTCGAGCGTCGCCGCCTGTTCCGCCACCAGCACCGGGTTGTGCCAGGGCAGCACCACCACCGCGGTGCCGAGGCGGATGCGCTGCGTCCGCGCCGCCAGGTAGGCCAGCAGCGTCATCGAGGCCGAGACCTGGCCCTGGCCGGTGAAGTGGTGCTCCACCATGAACAGGCTGTGGTAGCCGAGCCGGTCGGCCTCCATGATGTAGTCGATGAAGCCCGCGTAGCCGTGGCTGTCGCTGACATCACCCGTGCCGCGCCTGGTGCGCGCACCGCCGAACAGACCGAAGCGCATGCGCCTCCCCCTCCGGAAAAGCAGGTTCCCCGCATGGTGCCGCGCCGGGGGACGGAAGGAAAGGCGCCCGTCGGCAGGGCAGCCCCACCCCCTGGGCAGGTCCCGACGCGCCGCGCATGCTGGGCGCAGGCAGCGGGGGAAAAGGGCCATGGCACGCACGGCGATCGTCACGGGCGGGCTGCGTGGGCTGGGGCGCGCCATGGCGCTCGGACTCCTGGGAGCGGGGCACGACGTCGTCGCGGTGGGGCACATCGCGGCGGATGTCGTGGAGATGCAGGCGCTCGCCGGCACGGAGGCGGCTCGGCTGCACTGCATGGTGGCCGACCTCACCGATCCTGCCGCCTGCGATGCCGTGCTGGCCGCGGCGGCGGAGCGCTTCGGCGGGCCGGACATCCTGGTGAACAATGCCGGGCTGACCTTCACCGCTATCGACCCGGACCGCTTCACCACCGGCCCACGCAAATTCTGGACGCTGCCGGACGAGATCGTGCAGCAGGTCATGGACATCAACTACGTCGCGGGGGACCGGATGGCGCGGCGCGTGGCGCCAGGGATGATCGCGCGCGGCTGGGGGCGCATCGTCAACGTCACGACGAAGCTCTCCACCATGACCATGGCGGGCTCGGTGCCCTATGGCCCGTCGAAAGCGGCGCTGGAGGTGGCGACCGAGGTCTGGGCGAAGGAGATCGCCGGCACGGGCGTGACGGTGAACATCGTCAACCCCGGCGCCGGCGCGAACACCCCCGGCATGTCGGCCGTGATGCGCGAGTGGTCGGCCACCGGCCGCGCGGCGAAGCTGGTGGAGCCGGAGGAGATGGTGGCACCGCTGCTCTTCGTGGTGTCGGGCGCCGCGGATGCGGTGAACGGGTTCCGCTTCGATGCCAACACCTGGCTGCACGACGTGACGCCCGAGGAGTCCGCTCGCCGCACCGGCCGCCCGGCTGGCTTCGAGATGCACCCGCTGCGCGATCCCTTCGCGCCGCCGGCCTGACGCGAGGAGAGGATGATGGACTGGAACCCCCGCCCGCTGGATGCGCATTCCGTGCCGGTGCACCGCCGCGGCACCGGCAGGCCGTTGGTGCTGCTGCACTGCCTCGGCATGTCCTGGCGCTTCTGGGACGTGCTGGAGCCGCTGACCGACCGCCACGAGCTGATCGCCTATTCCTTCCCCGGCCATCACGACGCACCGCTGCCGGACCACCGGTACGGTGTGCCGGAGCTGACGGCGCAGCTGCGCGGCATCGCCGAGCGGGAGGGGCTGCACAAATTCAGCCTCATGGGCATCTCGCTCGGCGGCAGCGTCGCCGCGCATTTCGCCGGCACCCACCCGCACATGATCGACCGGCTGGTGCTGGCCGACTGCACCCCACGCTACGACGAGGAGAGCCGCGCGAATTGGCCGGTACGGGCGAAGGCGGCGCGGGAGAAGGGCGTCGCCTCCCTGATCCCGATGCTGATGGGGGTGTTCTTCACGCCGGACTCGCTGGCGGAGAACGGCCCGGACGTGCAGTTCGTCCGCCGCACCTTCGAGGAATGCGGCGGCGAGGGCTATGCGCTGGCCTGCGAGGCGCTGGCGCATGTCGACGCCTGGGAGCAGGTGGGGCGCATCATCGCGCCGACGCTGGTCATGCTCGGCTCGAACGAGCGGCAGTCCTTCCAGGACGCGGCGGATCGGATGGTTGCGACGATCCCGGGCAGCCGGAAGGTGGTGGTACCGGCGGCCGGCCACGCCTCGGTGCGGGAGCGGCCGGAATTCGCGGTGGCGACGATCCGCGAATTCCTGGGCTAGGCGCTTCCCACCCCGCCTGGCGGGGGAGGGGGGAGGCGCGCAGCGCCGGATGGTGGGGGTGGCCGTGCAACCGCTTCGACGCCACCCCCACCCCGGCCCTCCCAGCCGCGCGGGGGAGGGAGAAGGGGCTACTGTCCGCGCACGCCTGCGTAGTCCCAGCCGATCCAGTCGCAGAGGCCCCGCCCCATCACCCGCTCCAGGTCCGGACCCGTGAGCCAGGGCAGTTCCTCGGTGAAGAAGGTGATGCACTGCCGCCAGGAGCACGGCATGCGCGTGATGTCGGTGCCCCAGAAGAAGCGGTCCGGGCCGAAGGCGTCGTAGATGCGGTGCAGCCCGTCCTTGATGTCGTTGAAGGGGTACGTCTCCAGCGAGTAGTGCGGTGCACCGGTGGCCTTCAGCGCCACGTTCGGCAGCCTTGCCATGGCGATCAGGCCGTCGATGTCGGCGAAGGCCTCCGGCCCCTTGGCGGCACGCTTCAGGCCGCAATGGTCGATGATCAGCCGCAGGTTCGGGTGCCGCTCCGCGATCTCCCGGAATTTCGGGAAGAAGCGGTACGCCATGGACGCGATCGGCAGCCCGTGCCGCTCCGCCACCGGCCAGAGCCAGTCCATCGAGCCATCCATCGGCCGCGCCTGGTCCGCCGCGCCGATCAGCGCGTAGCGCAGGCCGAGCTGGCCCGGCCGCTGCTTCCACGTGGCCAGCAGCCGCGCGCTGCTCGCCGGCGTATCGAGCGGCACCTGGCCGAGGATGGCGAAGCGGTCGGGGTGGTCGCGCACCGCCTGCTCCGCCTGGTCCTGGCTGGCAGGGTCCCAGGAGATCGGCGGATGGATCAGCGCGGCATCGACGCCGGCCTCGTCCATCTCGCGCAGGATCTCCTCGGCGGTGAAGGCGGAGACCTTGCGGTGCTCGCCGCTGGTGGTGCCGCTGGTCCAGATATGGACCTGCGCGTCGATGATCTTCATGGTTTCCCCCCCGCGAAAGGCGCCTCGCCGCGGCATCCTGCACTCGAATCGCCAGGGCGCCTACCGCGGCGGCATGCTAGAGTCGCCGCAACACGCCGGGATCGATGGACATGTCGCGGATCGAGGGCATGCGTTGCAGGGCGCTGCTGACGGCGTTGCGCCTGGCCGCCATCGCGCTGGCGATCGGCCTCGCGCCGACGGCGGCGCAGGCCGACCCGATGGAGGAGCAGCGTTGCGTCTGGCGCTGCCTGAGCGGGTCCCGCGGCGCCAGCGATCCCGCCTATGATGCCTGCGTCCGCGCGCAGTGCACGCGCCCGCGGCCCGCAGCAGGATCAGTCCCGCCCCGTCACCGCCGGCGCGCCCTTCCGGGGCCGCGCCGCCGCCCCCGGGCGGGAAGGATGCCGCACCGCCCGCATACCCGCGCCATGCCGCGCCGCCGCGCGGCCAGGCCTGGAGGACCGTGTCCGATCTCTCCTATCCGGCGGTCGCGCAATGCCTGCCGGTGGAGGGCGGCGCCAATCTCTGCCTCGTGGTGGGCTGTCCGCGGCACGGCGGGCTGAGCCTCGAACTCTACGGGCTGGAGAACGGCCTGGCGGGCGCGCCGGTGCGGCTCTCCACGACGGGCGCGCTGTTCGACCTGACGCTGCCGCCCCGCGCGCCCGAGGAGGACGCCTATCGCTGGCCCATGCCGCTCGGCCTCGCCGCGACGCTGAAGGCGGAGTCCGGGGTGACCCTCGAGGTCGCGGGGCGCGGCTTCCGTTTGCCACTCACCGGCAGCGGTGCCGCGATCGGCGGTGTCGAGGCGCGCTGCCGTTAGGAACCGACAGCGGCGCTTGGACCGGCAGGCCCACCTGCCTGCCGCATCCCGCCTACGCCGCCGTGGGCCGGTTCAGCCGCGCCGCCTCCGCCATCACGTCGATCGCCGCCGGCTGGCGGGAGCGCACGGTGATGGCGTCCACCCCCATCTCCTCCCAGGCCCGGTAGCGCTGCCGGATGCGCGCCGGCGGGCCGACGAGCGACTTCATGTCCACGAACTCGTCCGGCACCGCGGCGATCGCCTCGTCCTTGCGCTGCGCCAGGTAGAGTTCCTGGATGCGGTTCGCCGCCTCGCCGAAGCCGCGGCTGGTCATCATGTCCTTGTGGAAATTCTTGTCCCGGTGCCCCATGCCGCCGACATAGAGCGCGGTCTCCGGCTTGATCCGCGCCAGCGCCGCCTTCACGTCCTCGTCCACGTCGACATGCACGCTGGCCTGGATGGTGAAGTCGGCACGGGTCTTCTTCCGCCCCGTCGCCCGCTCCGCGCGGCGGAAGCCCTCCTCCAGCAGCGGCAGGTGGTGGTCGAGCGAGCCCGGCACCATGCCCAGCGCCAGCCAGCCATCGGCGATCTCGGCGGTGAGGCGCACCATTGCGTCGGTCTCGGTGCCCAGCCAGATCGGGATGGAGGGGTTCATGTGCAGGATCGACTTCAGCGGCTTGCCGACGCCCATCGCGCCCTCGCCGGTGTAGGGCAGGCTGATCTCCGTGCCCTCGTGGACCAGCGGCGCGTCGCGCGAAAAAATCTTGCGCATGATCGCGACGTAGTCCTTCACGCGGTAGTAGGGCCGGCCCCAGGGCTGGCCGTACCAGCCCTCCACGATCTGCGGCCCGCTGACGCCGAGGCCCGCGATGAAGCGCCCGCCGCCGGCCAGCGCATCCACCGTGCCGGCGCACATCGCGGCATTCGCCGGCGTGCGCGCGGCAAGCTGCATCACGCCCGTGCCCAACTTGATCCGCTTCGTCACCGCGGCGAGGTAGGCCAGCGGCGAGACCGCGTCCGAGCCATAGGCCTCGGCGGTCCAGACCGTGTCGTAGCCCAGCTCCTCCGCCCGCTGCACCAGCGCCACCGGCAGGTCGAGCTGCGCGCGCGAATAGCCGATCGAAAGCCCGAGCCGCATGGTGGTCCTCCCGTCTCCGGCGGGGAGGCTGCCGGATCGGCGCCCCCCTGCCAATGGGCTTCGCGCGCGTGTAGCCTGCCCGGAGGGAGACCCCGCCCATGAAGCTCGGCCTGTTCCTGAACACGCAATGGCCCGAGGGCCACGACCTCGCCGCCCGGCTGCCGGAGATGCGCGAGCAGGTGCGCCTCGCCCGCGCCTCCGGCTTCGCCTCGCTGTGGTTCCCCGACCACTACCTGACGGGGCCGCTGCAGATGCCGCAGCCGGTGCCGCTGGCGGCCTGGCTGGCGCATGACGCGGAGGGCATGGTGATCGGCCCGAACATCCGAATCCTGCCGCTGCTCAACCCCGTGCTCGCCGCCGAGGAGGCCGCGACGATGGACCTGCTGACGGGCGGCAACTACGTGCTCGGCGTCGGCCTCGGCTACCGGGAGGAGGAGTTCGCCGCCTTCGGCATCCCGCTGGCCGAGCGCGCGCCGCGCATGGTGGAGCAGCTCGCACTGATGCGCCGGCTCTGGACGGAGGACCGCGTGACCCACCAGGGCCGCTTCTACACGGTGGACGCGGCCCTCGGCTGCCGCCCCGTCACGCCGGGCGAGCCGCCGGTCTATGTCGCCGGCAAGGTGGACGTGGCGATCCGCCGCGCCGCGCGCATCGGCGATGCCTGGCTGATCGTGCCCTCCGACACGCTGGCCACGCTGCGGCCGCAGATGGCGACGTACCGCCGCGCCCTGGCGGAATACGGCCGCACAGCGCGCGAATTCCCCCTTACCCGCGAGTGCCATGTCGGCGCCTCGCACGCCGCGGCGCTCGCGGAATGCCGCGCCGCGCTGCGCTACAAGTATGCCGCCTACGCGTCCTGGGGCCTGGACGGGAAGAGCAAGGGCGACGACGACATCGCGCTGTTCGGCATGCCCTTCGAGGAATTCGCGAAGGATCGCTTCATCATCGGCGACAAGGTTTCGGTGGCGGAGGAGGTGGCGCGCTACCGCGAGGCGCTGGGCATGGACCACCTCATCCTGCGCGTGCAGTGGCCCGGCCTGCCGCAGGAGCAGGTGCTGGCGAGCATCCGGCGGCTGGGGGAGATCTTCGCCTAGGAGCCTGGCTGTGGACGGCCCCGCAACGCTGGTTGGGTGATCGCCCCGGGCGATGTCGGCGCTCCACCGAGACCGAGCCGGCACCGTGACGGCGCCGTCCGGCGCGGAACCGTCAGGCGTTCACCCAGGGGGCGCGGCGCCAGAGGTCGGCGTACTGGGCCTGGGTCGCGCGCATCCGCGCCTCCCAGGCCGGGCCGGGCTCGTAGCGCGGCTCGATGAACTGCGCCTCGAAGCTCCGCATCGTGGCGGCATCCGCCGCCGTCTCCTGCACCGCCTCGCGCAGCCGCTCGACGATGGCGGCGGGCGTGCCGGCGGGCGCCACGATGCCGCGCTCGGAATACATCAGCATGTCGTAGCCGAGGGAGCGCAGCGTGGGCACCTCGGGGGCGAAGCGGCTGCGCTCGGTGCCGGCATGGCCGATGAAGCGCACGCCCTGCGGGTTCGGCATCACCTCCCCCACCGAGACGAGGTTCACGTGCACCTGGCCCGCCATCAGGGCCACGCGCTGCTGCGGCGCGCCGTTGTAATGCACGAGGGTGAAGCGCGCGCCGGTGGCGCGGGACAGCAGCACCAGCAGCAGGTGGTCATCCGTGCCGATGCCGGATGTCGAGGCGATGATGCTCTCGGGCTCCGCCAGGGCGCGGCGGATCAGGTCGGGGATGTCCCCGATCGGGCTGTCGGCCCGCACGATCAGGCCGGTCGGATCGGTCATGACGTTGCCGATGAAGGCGAAGCTGTCGAGGCTGTATTGCGCGCGCCGCTCCACCGGGACGGTGACGAAGGACGGCATGTTGGTGACGCCGAGCACCAGCCCATCCGGGCGCGCGCGCGCCACATGGGTCAGGCCCACCTCGGAGGAGGCGCCGGGCCGGTTCACGACGGTGACCGGCGCGCCGAGCCGCGGCTCCAGGTGGCGCGCGAAAAGCCGCGCGACGATGTCGGTCCCGCCACCCGGCGAGAAGCCCACGACCAGCTCCACCGGCCGCTCCGGCCGCCACGGCGAGGCGATGGCCGGCGCGGCGAAGGGCACGGCGAGCAGGGCGCCGAGGGCGGCGCGGCGCGTGACGCGGGTCATCGGGGCCTCCTGGATGGCGACGGCCCCTATGCGCCATGGCACGCCCCGGCTGCAGGGCTTATCTGCGGGTGGCGCAGGTAAAGCGGTCAAGGACTTCACGGGCGCGCGCGAGGATTTGCAATGAATTGACAGGCCCGTCGCCCGCGGCGTCTGCCCCGCGCGCCGCCTCGCATCCGTCCAGGGGGCGGCAGGATGCGTCCGGCGGGCCTATATTGCCCGCATGACCCCGACCCTCTCCGTCCTCGACCTCTCCCCCATCCCGGAAGGCGCCTCCGCCGGCGACGCCCTGCGCAACTCCCTCGACCTCGCCCGCCACGCCGAGGCCCTGGGCTACACCCGCTACTGGATGGCCGAGCACCACAACATGCCCGGCCTGGCCTGCTGCGCCACGGCGGTGGCGCTGGCCCACATCGCGGCCGGCACCAGCACCATCCGCATCGGCTCGGGCGGCATCATGCTGCCGAACCACGCGCCGCTGATCGTGGCCGAGCAGTTCGGCTCCCTCGCCGCGCTGCATCCGGGCCGCGTCGATCTCGGCCTCGGCCGCGCGCCGGGAACCGACCAGCGCACCGCCTGGGCGATCCGCCGCACCATGGGCGGCGGCGACGTGGACGACTTCCCGCGCGACGTCATGGAGCTGATGGCCTATTTCCGGCCCGTGCAGCCGGACCAGCCCGTGCAGGCGACGCCGGCGGCGGGGCAGGACGTGCCGGTCTGGATCCTCGGCTCCTCCACCTATGGCGCGCAGCTCGCGGCGCATCTCGGCCTGCCCTACGGCCATGCCTCCCACTTCGCCCCGGGGCAGCTGATGGAGGCCATCGAGATCTACCGCGCGCGCTTCCGCCCCTCGGCCCGGCTCGACCGGCCCTATGTGATGGTCGGCGCCAACGTCACCGCGGCGCCGACGGACGAGGAGGCGCGCTTCCTGTTCTCCTCCGCCCAGCAATCGACGCTGAACCTGCGCCGCGGCCGCCCCGGCCGCCTGCCGCCGCCGGTGGAGAATTTCGAGGCGACGCTCGGCCCGTCCGAGCGCGCCGTGATCCACCACACCTTCGCCCGTGCCATCGTCGGCGGGCCTGAGCAGGTGCGCCGCGCCGTCGCCACCTTCATCGCCGAGACCGGCGCCGACGAGCTGATGGCCACCGGCAACATCTTCGACCACGGCCTGCGCAAGCGCAGCTTCACCATCCTGGCCGAGGCGGTGCGGGCGCAGGACCGCGCGGCGGCGGCGGAATAGGCCGCCAGCCTCCCGCCGCCCGGGAGGCCGCCATGCGCCGGCCGGCCGTCGCGCCCGCGGGCGATCCCGCCTAACCTTGCCGCGATGGTGATGGTGGAACGGCTGATGGCGGCCCGCCCGGGCGCGCCCCGGGCATGATGCGCCTGCCCGGCGGGCTGGGCACCGCGCACCGGCTGCTGCTGCTGGCGCTCGGCGCGATGTTCGTGCAGCAGACCTTCGCCGCCATCGGCCGCAGCCTGCCCTCCGTGATCGCCCCGGCGATCATGGCGGACCTCGCCCTCGATCACGCCTGGCTCGGCGTCTATGTGGGCATCGCCGCCGCCGCCTCGCTGGGCTTCCAGCTCGGCTGCGGCAGCTTCATCCTGCGCTACGGCGCGCTGCGCATGAGCCAGGCGGCGCTGGTGATGCTGGCGATCGGCCTCGCCGCGGCGGCCATGGCCGGGCCGGTCTGGCTGTTCGCCGTCTCGGCCATCATCGGTGGCGGCGGGGCGGCGGTCTCCACCCCCGCCTCCTCGCACCTGCTCGGGCGCTACGCGCCGCCGCGCATCGCGCCGCTGGTGTTCTCGCTGAAGCAGACGGCGGTGCCGGTGGGGCTGCTGCTCTCCGGCATCCTCGGGCCGCTGGTCACCGGGCTGACGGACTGGCGCGGCGCGCTGCTGGCGGCGGCGCTCGGGTGCCTCGCCTTCACCCTGATGCTGCAGCCGCTGCGCCGCGAATTCGACGCGGACCGCCAGCCCGGCCAGCGCTTCCGCCTCTCCGACTTCGCCACCACCATCACCGCGGTGACGCGGGACCGCGACCTGCGCGCGCTGTCCATCGCCTGCTTCGCCTTCAACGGGCTGCAGACGGTGTTCACCTCCTACTTCGTCACCTACCTGGTGGCGCTGGGCTACGGCCTGGCGGCGGCGGGCCTGGTGTTCTCCATCGTCATGGTGATCGCCGTGCCCTGCCGCATCCTCTGGGGCTGGGTCGGCAGCGGCCGCGCCGCGCCGCGCACCGTGATGGGCGGGCTGGCGCTCGGCATGGCGGCGAGTTCCGTGCTGGCGGGGCTGTTCACGGCGGGCTGGCCGGTGCTGCTGATCGGGCTGGTGGCGGCGGGGCTCTCGGCCACGGCGATGTCCTGGCACGGCGTGCTGCTGAGCGAGACGGCGCGCCTCGCCCCCGCCGGCAACCGCGGCGCGGCGACCGGCGGCGTGCTGAGCTTCGGCCAGCTCGGCGGGCTGCTGCTGCCGCTGGCCTATGCGCTGCTGCTGAGCCTGACCGGCAGCTTCGGCGCCGGCTTCCTCGCCTGCGGGGTGCCGGCGCTGTGGGTGGGGTGGGAGTTGCTGCGGCGCCGGCCGCCGACGCCGGCGTAGAGGGGGTTGAACGGCGGACTCGCCATGCGCCCGCCTCTATGGCCAACTCCGCCCGTCGATGCCGTCCGCATCGGCCAACACGCCCGGGAGGCCTCGCCCCATGCCCATCCGCCGCCGATCCGTGCTGCTCGGCGCCCTTTCCGCGCCCCCCCTCGCGCTGCCTTGGGCCGCCGGTGCCCAGCCTACCGCCTGGCGGCCGGAGCGATCGATCCGCGCCATCGTTCCCTTCGCCGTGGGGGGCCTCGCCGACCTCATGGCCCGCATGGCCTCGGAACCCGCCTCGGCCATCCTCGGCCAGCCCATCGTCATCGAGAACCGCACCGGCGGCGCCGCCGGGCTGATCGGCACGGACGCCGTCGCCAAGGCGGCGCCCGACGGCCACACCATCCTGGTCAATAGCAGCGCCCATGCCATCGCCCCGGCGCTGGTCGCGCGCATGCCCTATGACGCGGCGCGCGACTTCGCCGGCATCGCCCTGCTCGGCCGCGGGCCGATGGTCCTCGTCGGCCATCCCGGCCTGCCCGCGCGCACCCTGGCGGAGCTGGTGGCGCTGCTGCGCGCCAACCCGATGCGCCACAACTATGCCGCCGCCGGCATCGGCAGCACCGTGCACCTCACCGGCGAGGTATTCCGTGCCGCCGCCGAGGTGGAGATCCAGTTCGTGCACTACCGCGGCGGCGGCCCGGCGCTGCAGGCGGTGATGGCAGGGGAGGCGCAGATCACCGCGGTCTCCACCGCCGAGGCGGTGCCGCAGCTGCGCGGCGGCACGATCCGCGCCTTCGCCGTCAGCGTGCCGGAGCGCAGCCCCATCCTGCCCGAGGTGCCGACCTCGATCGAGGGCGGGGTGCCGCGCTTCCAGCAGGACATCTGGATCGTCGCGGCGGCACCGGCGCGCACGCCGCCGGAGATCGTCACCGCGCTGAACGCGGCCTATTCGGAAGCGCTGCGGCGGATCGAGCCGCGCATGGCGGAGCTTGGCCTGCAGGTCCCGCGCGCGGTCGGCACGCCGGCGCAGGTGGACGCCTTCCTGCGCGGCGAGATGGAGCGCTATGCGGCGGTGCTGCGGGCGGCGGGGGTAAAGCCGGAGTAGGCCGCGCGGGGGAGGCTGCATCAGCGTAACTGACGATTCGATGCCAAGGGCGCCAAGCACGATCCGGAATTAGGGGGGAGGGGCCGCCTTTGCGTTCTTCGGCGCGCCTGGCGTGCTTGGCGTCGACTCCCTGACTCTCCCCTACCCCCGCACCATCCCCGCCACCGCCGGCGCCTCGGCGCTCCCCGGAAACGCCGCCGTCACAGCGCCCGCCGGCAGCTTCAGGTGGTCGCGCAGCAGCCCCTTCGCCACGCCGCGCAGATCGAGCGTCGGCGCCAGGTCGCGGTTGTCCAGCAGCCCGCCGGCGCCCAGGCCCGGCCAGTCCGCCACCACCCGCCCGCCGGCCACCGCGCCGCCCAGCACGAAGGCGGCGCCACCCGTGCCATGATCGGTGCCGAAATTGCCGTTCGGCCGCACCGTCCGGCCGAACTCCGTCACCACCAGCACCGCCGTCTTGCCCCAGTGCG
This sequence comes from Acetobacteraceae bacterium, assembly GCA_019750465.1. Taxonomy (GTDB): domain Bacteria; phylum Pseudomonadota; class Alphaproteobacteria; order Acetobacterales; family Acetobacteraceae; genus JAIEOP01. The sequence continues at coordinate 13,762 of JAIEOP010000335.1, forward strand.
GCCCGAGCCCGGCCTTCAGCGCCGCCAGCCCGTCATCCAGGATGCGCAGCAGCGGCGTGAGGCGCGGGATCTGGCCCGCATGGGTGTCCCAGCCGCCGAGTTCCATCGCCGCGACGCGCGGCCCGTCCGCCGCCGCCAGCAGCCGCCCCGCCGTCGAGGCCAGGCCGGGAAAGGTGATCTGCTCGCGGTCCACCGGCCCGGTCCGCTGGCCGAGCGCCTCCGCGGCGAAGCCGCGCGCGCGCAGCCCCTCGGCGAAGGCCGGGCCGAGCAGCGGGTCGCCCGCCTGCAGCGCCGCCACCCGGTGCAGCAGGTCGGGCGACGGGCGCTCCATCCCCGTCGGCGCATAGGCGCCCACCGGTGTCGGTCCGCGCAGCAGCAGCGGCACGCCGGTGCCGATCGCCAGCCCGGCGCGCGCTGCCTCCGGGTTCGGCACCGCCGCCAGCGCGCGGTTCAGCCAGCCCGAGGAAAGCCGCTCCGAAGCCCCGCTCTCGAGCATGTCCTGCGCGTCGAAATGGCTGCGCGTGCGCCAGTTCCCCGCCACCGCATGCAGCACCAGCGCCTCGTTCGCCGCATACATCCCGTGCAGCCCGCCGAGCGCCGGATGCAGGCCGAAGAAGCCGCCCAAGTCGAGCAGCCGGGGGTTCTGCGCCTCCTCGCCCGCGCCGCCCGGCTCCGGCAGCGCCAGCGGGCCGCGCAGCCCGGCATGCGCGGGATCGCCATAGGGCTGCACCGCGAAGACGCCATCGAGCGCGCCGCGCAGCAGCACCACCACCAGCCGCGCATCGCCCGCGGTGCGCGCGAAGGCCAGGCGCGTGCCCCCCACCGCCACGGTGGCCGCCAAGCCCAGCAGCAGCCCACGCCGCGTCGTCCGCGGCCCTTCGCAGGTCTCGGTCATCGGCGCATGAACTCCGGGCTGGAGAAGACCAGCGTCAGCGCATCCCGCGGCGAGCCGGCGCGGTCCACCGCCGTCACCGTCTCGGCCCGCGCCAGCGGCCCGAGCACCGCCGCGGCGACGGCCCGCGGCTCCAGCAGCGCCTGCAGGCGCCCGGCGAGGGTATGCGCCCAGTCGACCCGGCGCATGATCGCCTCCGGCGCCGCCCAGGCCTCGCCGTGGTCGGGCCAGCCGATCGGCTGCGGCGCCGTCCACAGCGGCTGGCCCAGCGCCGCCATCGCGTTCAGCACCACCTCCGGCCGGTCCTCCGGCAGTGCGGTCGCACGGCAGAGCGCCAGCACGTAGTCCCCCGGCGTCCGCAGCTTGCCGAGCGGCGGCTCCCACGCGGCCTCCAGCGCAAGCAGCGCCCGTGCCGCGGCGCCGAGGTCGCCATCGCTGTCGCGCAGCGCGGCCTCGATGGTGCGGATCGCGGCGGGCGGCGGGTCGTCGGCGACGAAGTGGCGGGCCAGCTTCACCGCCAGGTGCCGGTGCGTCGCCGGCTGCGCGGCCAGGAACCGCAGCGCCGCCTCGGCGGCCTCCGGCCCCTCCTCGAAGGGGCGGCCCAGCACCCGCTTGGCGCCGGGGTCATGCGCATGCCGGCGGAAGATCGTGCCGAAGGGCTCGGCGCGCTGCGCCACGGACCAGCCGGTCAGCAGCCGGGCGAACTCGGTCACGTCGCCCTGGGTGTAGCCGCCGGAGGGCGAGAGGGTGTGCAGCTCCAGCACCTCGCGCGCCAGGTTCTCGTTCAGCCCGCGCCCGCTGCGCTGGCCGAAGGCGCTGTTCGGCCCGACCGAGCTGTCGGCGTTCAGGTAGATCAGCATGGCCGGGTGCAGCACGGCGGCCACCAGCATGTCGGCGAAGCGGCCGGTCACGTGCGGGCGGATCGCCTCGCGCTCATAGGCGCCGACCAGGACGTTGAGCTGCCCGTTGCGGCGGCTGGCGGTGAGGTGGTTCATCCAGAAATCCACCAGCCGCTCGCGGAACGGCGCCGCCGCGGCGAGGCGGCGGCTGGCCCAGGCCTGCGCCGTGCTGCGGGCAATCTGCCCGGCGCGGGTCGGACCGGTCAGCTGTCCCTGGCTGCGGTTGCGATCAAGGATGTCCTCGGCGCGGGCGCGCAGGCCGTCACCGGCGGAGGGGCCGGGCGGCAGCGGCGCCTCCTCCCCCAGCTGCGCGCCGAGCCAGGCGCGCGGATCGGCGGGCGGCGCCTCGCCCAGGCGGGGGCCGAGACCGAAGCGGATCGCCGCGACGTGCCATGTGGCGTTGACCATGCGCCGGGTCCTAGCACACCGGCGGCGCACGGTGGGTTTCGGACTGTATCGCCCGCTCCACCAGGTCGCCGAGCCGGGCATAGTCCGCCAGCCCGTTGTATGCCTGCGCCGAGAGCCGCAGCCACAGCGCACCGCCGACCGCCATCACCGGCGCGTCGGTGCCGAGCGCCAGCAGCCGCCGCCGCAGCGCGAGCGCATCGGCCGCGCTGCCATCGACCGGCAGCCGCACCACGCCCATCGCGCCCTGCATCGCCGGCAGCGCACCGGCCTCCGTG
>JAIEOP010000073.1 GCA_019750465.1 Acetobacteraceae bacterium
CGTGGTGATGCCGCGGCAGAAGTGCCGCAGCGAGCGGGGACGATTAGAGAGCGGCAGGTTGGGGCGGGTTCAACAAGGAAGATCCGGGAGTAGTGGTCCAGCGTGCAGAGGCAGGCAGTCTGGGAAGCCAGGGCGGCCGGCAGCGTGGAGAGCGTGCTCCACGCAGGGCCGCGCATGGCCCTTGCCGCCGCCAGAGTCGGCGATGCCGACCGCGTAGAGGTTGCTGCGCTGGTCCGAAGGCGTGCGATATCGCCGTCCGGAGACCGCGCCAACCATGCAGAGACCCGCGCCGAGCGCCAGAAAGAGCTGCGGCGAGACGGCGGCGGAGGTCGCGTACTCGACGAATAGCTTCAGCGCGCGATCGATATCCAGCAGATCAGCCGCCACCCGATAGGGTGGCGCGGGCAGCGCCGCCGCCGTGGTCGCCTTTGCGAGCAAGGCGGCGGCCGGGTGTGGCTGTGCGGCGCGCTCGGCTGCCCCGGCGTTCAACGTGATCTCAGGTGGCGGCACCCAGCCCCGGTCGATCGTCCCGCTATAGAAGCTGCCAGCGCCGATGCGTGTGGGCGGAGGGACTTTCAGCGGCGATGGGGCGTATCGGCTCTTCCCGATGCGTCGGACTTCGTCGACTGGTGCGACCAATCCAGCCATAGCTGGCGGCCCTGCTCCCCGAGCGCTGCCTTGATCGAGAAAGACAGGTCTTGCGTAGACCGACTGGAGCAGCGGTGGGAACCGCGGAATGAAAGCCTCTGGGCGATCCTACGCGACCGCCCCGCCCAGCTTGCCCGCGGAGCCTGCAACGTTATAGCATTACATATCGGAATCCAGGGTTGTCTCATGCTACGCCGCTCTGCCTTTTTTCTCCTTGCGCTAGCTCTTTGGCCGGGCTTCGCCACGGCCCAGCAGCCGCTCCGGGTGGTGGCTCCGTGGCACGTCGAGTCCATGGAACCCAGCCGGGACGGCTTTAACTTCATCCGCAGGGGCGTGGCCGAGAATCTGGTCGGCGCCGATGATGGCGGACTGCCGGTGCCCCAGCTCGCCGAAAGCTGGACTCTCTCCGACGACCGCTTGACCTGGCGCATGACCCTTCGCGAAGGCGCGACCTTCCACGACGGCAGCCCTGTCACCGCCGAGGCAGTCGCGGCGTCCCTCCGACGGGCTCAGGCGAAGCCTGGCCCGCTGGCCAACGCACCGCTGACCAGCATCGCCGCCGACGGTGCGCGCGTTGTGGAGCTGCGGACCTCCACGCCCTTTACCCCGCTGCTGGCCTTCCTGGCTGAATCCTCCAGCCAGATCCTCGCCCCCGCCTCATGGGACGAGTCCGGCGGCATCAGGGCCCTCATCGGCACCGGCCCGTATCGCCTGGTCGGCTTCCAGCCCCCTTTCCGCTTCGAGGTTGAGCGCTTCGAGGCCTGGAACGGCGGCCCGCGGCCGGCCATCGCGCGCGCGACCTACGAGTCGGTGGCCCGCGGCGAGACGCGCGCCCTGATGGCGGAGAGCGGTCGGGCCGATCTGATCCTTACCCTGGATCCGGCCGGCACCGACCGGCTCCGCCGTTCCTCACGCGTCGAGGTGCGGGTGATGCCGATCCCACGCACGCAGACGATGAAGCTCAATGCCGGCTTGCCGCTGTTCGCCGATGTCCGCGCGCGCCAGGCGGTGAGCCTCGCCATCGACAGGGACGGCATCGCACGCGGCATCCTGCGCTCGCCGGACGCGGCGGCAACCCAGCTCTTCCCGCAGACGCTGTCCGAGTGGCACGTGCCCGGCCTTGCGCCGCTGCGTCGCGATCCGGCGGAGGCGCGCCGCCTGCTTGCTGAGCTCGGCTGGACGGCCGGGGCCGGCGGGACGCTCACGCGCGACGGCCGGCCGTTCCGCTTCACCCTGCGCACCTTCTCGACCAGGCCGGAACTGCCGGTGGTCGCGGCGGCGATCCAGGAGTCGCTGCGGGAGGTCGGGATCGACATGCAGATCGCCGTCGTGGTGTCGAGCGAGATCCCGGCGGGCCATCGCGACGGCACGCTCGAAGCCGGGCTGATGGCGCGGAACTTCTCGCTCGTGCCCGATCCGATCGGAACGCTGCTGTCTGATTTCGGCCCACAAGGCGGCGACTGGGGCGCGATGGGCTGGACCTCGCCCGAACTGGTCGATCTGCTGGCTGCGCTCGGCCGCAGCACCGAACCGGCCGAGCGCGCCCGACTTCGTGCCAGGGTTTCGGCGATCCTACAGGCGGAGCTGCCGGTGATCCCGGTGGTCTGGTACGACCACCGCGTGGCGATCTCTCGGCGCCTCGCCAATGTCAGCGTGGACCCGCTGGAGCTGTCCTACCGGATCGCGGCGATGCGATGGGCGGAGTAGCTCGCGCCCTGCTGCGGCGGGGCGTGCAGGCGGCGCTGGTGGTCGTGCTGGTGAGCGTGCTGTGCTTCACGCTGGTGCGCCTCCTGCCCGGTGACCAGGCGCTGCGTGTCGCGGAAGGCCGCTACGGCTACGACCGGGTGACGGCGGCGAGCGCCGATGCGGTGCGGGCCGAGCTCGGACAGGACCGCCCGGCGATCGAGCAGTTCCTGGCCTGGGTCGGCCGCCTGGCGCAGGGCGACCTCGGCGCCTCGCTCGTTACCGGCGAGCGGGTCGCGGCGGAGATCGCCTACCAGCTCGGCCACACGTTGCTGCTCTCCCTTGCCGCGCTGGCGCTCGCGCTGCTCGCCGGACCGGCGCTCGGCCTGCTCGCGGGGCTGCGGCCGGGCGGCGCGCTGGATCGGGCGGGGATGGTCGGCGCCGCGGCGCTGCGCGCCATGCCGGTCTTCGCACTCGGCATCGGGCTGATGGTGCTGTTCGGCGTGATGCTCGGCTGGCTGCCTGTCGCCGGCTTCCATGACGCCGAGAACATCGTTCTCCCGGCCCTGGCGCTTGGCCTCGGCCTCGCGGCGGCTTCGGCGCGGGTGGCGCGGGACGCCACCGTAGCGGCCACGAACGCGCCCTTCTTCAGCTTCGCCCTGCTGCGCGGACTATCCCGTGCGCAAGCCGTGCGGCAGCACGTGCCGCGCAACGCCGCGGTGCCGGTTCTCGCCTATCTCGCCGTCAATCTCGCGCTGCTCGTCGAAGGTGTCGTGGTGGTTGAAAGCCTGTTCGGATGGCCCGGAATCGGCCATGCCCTGTCGCACGCGATCGCCGCGCGTGATGTGCCGATGCTGCAGGGCACCGCACTGTCGCTCGGGCTCATCTTCGTGGGCCTGAACGCCTTCACCGACGTCGCCATCCTGGCCGTCGATCCGCGGCGGCGCGGATGAGGGGCCTGCGACGGATAGCGGCGCACGGCCCGGAGCCGGCGCGCATCGTCGGCGGCGTGCTGGTCGGGCTTGTGGTCGCGATGGCGCTGGTCGGCCCGCTCCTCGTCGAGGGCAGCCCCACGCGCCAAGACCTCTCGGCCGTCCTCCAGCCGCCTTCGCCCGAGGCGCTGCTCGGCCGCGATCATCTTGGTCGGTCGGTGCTGGTGCGGCTGGTGCACGCAGCGCGGCTGTCGGTCTCGCTCGGTGCCGCGGCGGTGATGGCGGCTGCGGTGCCCGGCATCCTGCTCGGCCTGCTCGCGGCCTGGGCCGGCGGCTGGACCGACCGCGTGCTGTCGGGCGTCGGCGATGCCGTTCTGGCGTTGCCGGGGCTGCTGCTGGTGCTGCTGGTCGTGGCGCTCGCGCCCGGCGCCTTCTGGCCGCTGTTCATCGGGCTGTCACTGGCTATGTGGGTGGAGTGGTTCCGCGTGACGCGCGCCGCCTCCGCGGCGCTGCTGTCCTCGCCGGCGGTCGAGGCCGCGCGCCTCCTCGGCTTCGGGCCGTGGCATGTGCTGCGGCGCCATGTGCTGCCGGAGATGGCGCCGCTGTTCGGTACGCTCGCCGCCTTCGGCTTCGCAGGCGCGGTGCTGGCGGTCGGCGCGCTCGGCTTCATCGGCATCGGCCTGCGCCCGCCCACCGCGGAATGGGGGCTGATGATGGTCGAACTGCTGCCCTACTACGACGAGGCGCCGCTCGCGATGCTGGCGCCGGCGCTCTGCCTCTTCGCGCTGGTGCTCGGGCTGCAATTGCTGGCCGGACGCGATCCGCGGTGACGCCGTCGCTGGTCATCGAGGATCTGCGCGTCGGCGCCGGCCGCACCGCCCTGCTGCGCGGCGTGTCGCTCGGTGTGCTGCCCGGCGTGCCGCTGACCATCGTGGGCGAGACCGGCTCGGGCAAGACCCTGGTCGCCGAGGCCGCGATGGGCACGCTGGCGCCGGAACTCACCGCATCCGGCCGAATCGTGCTCGGCGGTGCGGCGTCGGAGGCTGGCGACCGTGTCGCGCGGCGTCATCTCTGGGGCCGCGGCATCGCGTTGTTGCCGCAGGAGCCCTGGCTCGCGCTCGATCCCACGATGCGCGTCCTGCCGCAGGTCGCCGAGGGGCACCGCTTCGTGCGGGGCCTGAGCAGCTCGAAGGCCACCGCCCGCGCGCGGGAAGACCTCGCGGTGCTGGGCCTGACGGATGCCGCCGCACGCTTCCCGCATCAGCTGTCCGGCGGCATGGCGCAGCGCGTCGCCGTGGCCGCAGCGCGTGCCGGCGGCGCGCCGCTGCTGCTGGCCGATGAGCCGACCAAGGGTCTCGACGCCGATCTCCGCGCCGCCGTCGTCGCCTTGCTGCGCGGCGCGCTGCAGGCCGGCGGTGCGCTGCTGTGCATCACCCACGACATCGCCGTCGCCCGCGCCCTGGGCGGCGAGATGATGGTGATGCTGGATGGCGAAGTGGTGGAGCGCGGCGACGCGGCGCAGGTGCTCACCGCGCCGTCGCACGCCTATACGCGCCGCCTGCTGGCGGCCGAGCCGGAGGCCTGGGCCGATACCGACACGGCCGCGCCGGGCGATGCTGTTCTGTCGGCCCATGACCTCGCCGCCGAGCGTGGTGGGCGCCGACTGTTCGAGGGCCTGAACCTGACGATCGGCGCCGGCGAATGGGTCGCAGCCACCGGCCCGAGCGGCTGCGGCAAGACCACGCTCGGCAATGTCCTGCTGGGTCTGCTGCGGCCTGCGACGGGCGAGGTCCGGCGCCGGGGCGGCGTGGCGCACACGCGCTACCAGAAGCTATATCAGGACCCGGTCGCCACCTTCGCGCCGCGCCTCGACCTCCGCACCGCGCTCGGCGAGGCGGCCAGGCTGCACGGCGTGCCTTGGCCGCAGGTGGCGGCGATGCTCAACCGGCTGCGCGTGGCCGATGCGCTCCTCGACCGTCGGCCGGATCAGGTCTCGGGCGGCGAGTTGCAGCGCATCGCCATCGCGCGCGCGTTGTTGCCCGACCCCGTGTTCCTGTTCGCTGACGAGCCGACGTCGCGGCTCGATCCCATCACCCAGCAGGAGACGATGGAGGTCCTGCGTGACGTGTCCACCGAGCGCCGGCTGGCCGTGCTGCTGGTGACCCATGACCAGGCTATGGCGCGGAAACTGGCGGCCCGGCAGATCGCGCTCGGCCGGGCCTGACCTTTCGTAACATGCCAGGGCGCTTTACGGCCTGCCCTCGCGTCCTAAATCGCCCTCATGGCGTGCAGTAAAGGGCACCGTACGATGACACCGACACAGCAGTTGCGCCGCACGCTCCTGATGGCCGGCGCCGTTCTGGCCGCGCCTGGGTTCATCACGCCGGCGCGCGCGCAGGGGCTCGCGCCGACGCTGACGATGCGGGGCGGCGCGAACAATTATCTTCCCGGTGCGCAGATCGTGGAGCGGATCGGCGGTGGCGGCTTCTGGCTGACCGGCACCGTGCGACGCGCCGGCGATGGTGCTCCGCTGCCGCGCGTGCGCATCCAGATCTGGGCGCATACGACCGAGGGGCATGAGCGCGATCCGCACAGCCACGGCGCGACGCTCACCGACTCAAACGGCGCGTTCAGGATGGAGATGCCGCAGATCGTTCCCGCCTTCGGCCAGGCGCATGCGCATCTCGCCTATGACGCGGCGCATGACGAGAACGGCTTCGAGACCGTCTTCCTCCGCCCGCTGCTGCGCAGCGCCCGCGATACGCGGCTGAGCGCGGATTTCGTGCTCCGGCGGGCGTAGTTCGCCCGCGGCGTGCGCTCGGTCCTGATCTGGGGGGGCCTCGCGGGCGCGCTCGCCGTTCCGCTCGCCGTCGCCGTCACGAGCCCGCTGCTGGCTTGGCGGGAGCCGGTATACATCGCAGCTGGCGTCGCGGGCGTGGTTGCCCTCGGGTTGCTGCTGCTCCAGCCCCTGCTCGCGGGAGGTTACCTGCCGGGCCTGCGCTTTCGGCTCGGCCGGCGGCTGCATGCCGGGGTGGGAGCCGGGCTCGTGGCGGCGGTGGTGGTCCACGTCGCGGGGCTTTGGGTGACGAGCCCGCCCGATGTCGTGGACGCACTTCTGTTCCGATCGCCGACGCCATTCTCCGCCCGGGGCGTGGCCGCCATGTGGGCGGTGTTCGCGGCCGCCATCCTTGCCGCCCTGCGCCGCGCGCTGAGGCTGGTGGTCTGGCGCCTGTGTCACGTCGCCTTGGCGATGGTGATCGTCTTCGGCACCGTCACGCACGCGATGCTCATCGATGGCACGATGGGGATGGTGTCGAAGGCGGTGTTGTGCGCCCTGGTCGTGGCGGCGGCGACGAAGCTCCTGGTTGATCTGCGATTGCTGGCCGACATCCGCCGGTTGCCGGGCCGAGATCGCAGCCGACGAGCCGGGTAACGGTCCGACCGCGCTCCAGACCGATCGTTGCGTCCCTTCAGCCGGCACTCCAGCGCGGGAAGGGATCGGGCAGCCTCGCCCAAGCCTTCGGTCCGCCGCGCATCTCGGCCTCCGTCAGCAGACACGCGTCGAGGCGCCGACGCAGCGCCGCCTGGTCCATGCCGATGCCGATGAAGACGATCTCCTGCCGTCGGTCGCCATAGGGCTCCTGCCAGTTCGCGATCACGCCGCGCCGCCACTCCGGATCGGTGGGCCAGCGTTCGGTCGGCTGGGCGGCCCACCAGAAGCCCGCCGCCTCATGCCGGCCGATGGCGCCGGCAAGCTGCCAGGAGCCCGCCCAGGGCATACGCGTGGCCAGCCAAAAGAAGCCCTTGGCGCGCACCACGCCGGGCAGTTCGCCCTCGATCAGCGCCTTGAAGCGCGCGGGATGCAGCGGGCGGCGCGCGCGCCACACGAAGCTCGTGATGCCGAACTCCTCGCTCTCCGGCAGGTGGTGGCCCGACAACGCCTGCGCCCAGCCCGCCGACTGGCTCGCCCGCGCGAAGTCGAACAGCCCCGTGCCGAGGATGCGCGAGAAGGGCACCTGCCCCTGCACGCTGGCCAGGATCTCGGCGCGCGGATTGAAGGTGGCGATGAGCCCGGCGAGCCGGCCGAGCTCCGCTTCGCTGACCAGGTCGCACTTGTTCAGGATGATGACGTCGGCGAACTCCACCTGCTCGACCAGCAGGTCCACGAGCATCCGCCCATCCTCCTCGCCCGCCGTCTGACCCAGCGCGCGAAGGCTTGCTGTGCTGGCGTAGTCGCGGAGCCAGGCCTGCGCATCCACCACCGTCACCATCGTGTCGAGGCGGGCGAGGTCAGAGAGGCTGAATCCGTCCTCGGTGCGGAAGTCGAAGGTCGCAGCGACGGGCATCGGCTCGCTGATGCCGGTACTCTCGATCAGCAGCGCGTCGAAACGGCCTTCGCGGGCGAGCTTCGTCACCTCCTGCATGAGGTCCTCGCGCAGCGTGCAGCAGATGCAGCCATTCGACATTTCGACGAGCTTCTCCTCGGTGCGGGAGAGCATGCCGTCGCCCCGGAGGGGCGCGGCGATATCGTTCCCCACCAGCGCCGCGTCGATGTTCACTTCCGACATGTCGTTGACGATGACGGCGACGCGCCGCCCCTCGCGGTTGGCGAGGACATGGTTCAGCAGCGTCGTCTTGCCGGCGCCGAGGAAGCCCGACAGCACGGTGACGGGCAGGCGCGTGTCGTGCGCGGTCTCGGTCAGGGCGTTCATGCCAGGGGGATCCGTCCGGGTTCGTCGAGACACAGCAGCAGTCTCGCGCGCTCACCGGGGCCGGCGGGCGGCGAGCGGTGGATGCAGCCGAAGCCGGCATTGCCGGGGTAGCGCTCGCCCTTCAGGATCGCGACGGCACCGGTCGCGAGTTGCGCGCGGCCACAGGGCAGCGCCTTCGGGTCGAGATCCCGCGCGATGGGCGCTCCGCCCGCGATCGGCAGCCATTCCGTGCCAGGGCCTCGATAGGCGCAGAGCAGCCGCAGCCCGACGGCGTCGGCGTGCCAGCGGTGGCAGGCCGGGCCGGTGATGGCTTCCAGGCGGATCCGCACCGCGCCGGCGGTCTCCGCGATCCCGGAGAAGGCGATGGCGAGCGCGCGGATGTCGAGCAGCAGGTCGAGCGGCGCCGCGACCGGCAGCTTCGCCGTGAGCGCATCCACCGCCTCCTCGGGCGGCCCCTCGCACACCGCCACGAAGGGCGCGGCATCGCAGAGGACGCGCAGCCCGGGCGCGAGGCTGCCGGGAAGGGCGCGGTTCCACACGGCCAGGTTGACATCCGGCCGCAGCACCTCGACCAGCACCTCCGGCTCGGCCGCGGCGACACAGATGGCGCGCTGCCGCACGCCCGCCGCGGCTCCGTGCAGCGGCGACGCGAGCGCCGCGGCCGGGAAGCTCTCCAATATCAAGCCGGGCATGGCGGACTGGGTAGGCAGGGGGTGGGAACACTGGTCAGCATCGGCACGTTATGTTATAATGTCACCGACAATTCAAGATAGCCAGCTCTCGGTGACGCGTGGGGCATGCCAACGCCGTCCGTGACCGGCCGGTGGCTTCGCACCGTCATCACCTGCCTTCGGCAAAGGGGCGTCGCATGGTTCGTTTTCTCCCGCTGGTCCTGCTCGCCGCCTGGCCGGCTGCGGCCGAGACCATCACGGCCACGCGGCTCGTGATCGCCGACCACGCCGCGCCGCGCGTGGCCGTTCTGGCCGATGACGGGACGGCGCTGCTACAGATCGACCGGGCCGAACCGGTGCGCTTGCATGAGGGTCTTCACCACGGCCAGGTCGCGCTGCGCGAACCGGCGCTCGGCCGGGTGACGCTGCTCGAGACCGGGCTGCGGCTGGAGGGGCATGGCGACCATGGCGACCTGCATGTCGCAGCCCCCGCCCATCTGCCGGTGGAACTGCGCGGGGCGCGCCCGTCCCACATCGTCGGCTCTGACGGCCGGCTCGGCGTGTTCTTCGACGGCACCGGCACGGCCAGCCTGATCGCGGCCGGGCGGGAGACGGAGCCCACTCGGCTCGCCGCCGCGCATCCGCATCACGGCGTGGCCTTTCCCTTCACCTCGGCCGAGGGCGAGCGCGTCGCGGTCAGCGAGGCCGCCGCTACCGGCGAACGCCCTCATGCCGTGAGCCTGCGCGACGGCTCGGGTGCCGAACTGGCACGCAACGAGGCCTGTCCGCGGCTGCATGGGGAGGCGCGCAGCGGCCCGGTCATCGCCTTCGGCTGTGCCGATGGCGTGCTGCTGCTCGACGCGCCGAGCGGCGTCTTCCGCAAGCTCGCCAACCCCGCCGGCGCCGGCGAGCGGATGGTGCGCAACCTCGCCGGTGGCGAGGATTGGCGCCTGCTGCTCGGCGATTTCGGACCGGATGCGATGGTCGTCGTGGACCCGGATGCGGGCGCGATGCGATTGGTGCCGCTGCCGGGTCGGCGGCTGCATTTCGCGCTCGATCCGGCGCGGGCGGAAACTAGCTTCGTCATTACCGAGGATGGCATGCTGCACGCCTTCTCGACGCTTGACGGCACGCCGCGCGGACAGATCCAGGCGACCGGACGCTACAGCCTGGAGGGCGGCTCGGCGGTCGCGCGGCCGCGGCTCTCCGCGGCGGGCGGTCTCGTCGCGGTGAGCGATCCCGCTGCCGGCCGTGTCGTCCTGCACGATGCGGAGACGCTGGCGGTGCGGCGGGTGATCCAGACGGGCGGCGCACCCTTCGACATCCGCCTCGTCTCGCTCACCGGGGAGCGGCATTGAGGTTGGATGCCGGCGCGCGACAACGACGTCACCGAGAGGGAGAGGATCTGGCGGCGCTTCGCGGGCGATGAGTGGGCCGCCTTCGACGCGCTGCCCGCGGTGATCCGCCGCCGGATCCAGGATCACGCCTATGACGCCTGGTCGGTCAACGCGCTGATCCTGTGGCGCGCCTTTCGCCGCCAGACAGGAAGCAGCGCCCGTGCGGCACGGCGGCTGCTGCGATGGCTTGACGATTGCGAGGCGGTCGAACGCGCGGCCTTCGCCGAGGCATACCGCGCCCGCTACGGCCTGCCCCTTCCGCACGTGGCCGCGTGCGCCACGGTGCAACGCGCGATAGTGACAGGGGGCACGGGCACGCGGACCACAGGCGGCGCCCATCGCTCTACGGCATCGGCATGAGTGGGCGCGCTGACGGTCCACGACGCAACGCTCGGCCTCGGCGCCAAACCATGTCCAGTCAGGCGTAAGCGGAAAACGGCGAGCACTGCCGGATGTCATCATGTGTCGGCCTGCGCGCCGTCGCGACCATCAGAGCGCAAGGGCCGGGGGCAGACCGCCCCCGGCCAAACGTCAGACCGCCTCAGCGCGCAGCTTCCGTGCAGCCGCGACGAGGTTCTCCATCGCCGGCTTCACCTCGCCCCAGCCGCGCGTCTTCAGCCCGCAATCCGGATTGACCCACAGCCGCTTCACCGGAACGCGGTTCGTCGCCCGCCGCAACAGCCCCGCCATTTCCTCGGCCGATGGCACGCGCGGGGAGTGGATGTCCCATACGCCCGGCCCGATCTCATTCGGATAGTCGAAGTCGAGGAAGGCCTGCAGCAGCTCCATGTCGCTGCGCGCGGTCTCGATCGAGATCACGTCGGCGTCCATCGCGGCGATCTCCGCGATGATGTCGTTGAACTCGCTGTAGCACATGTGGGTGTGGATCTGCGTCTCGTCGCGCACCGCGCTGGCCGAGAGGCGGAAGCAGGCCACCGCCCAGCGCAGGTAGTCGGCGCGATCGGCGTGGCGGAGCGGCAGCCCCTCGCGGAAGGCGGGCTCGTCGATCTGCACGATCGGGATGCCGGCGGCCTCGAGATCCGCCACCTCGTCGCGGATGGCCAGCGCGATCTGCCGGCACACCGTCTCACGCGGGATGTCGGTGCGCACGAAGGACCATTGCAGCATGGTCACCGGCCCGGTCAGCATGCCCTTCATCGGCTTGTCCGTCAGCGATTGTGCATAGGCGGACCAGCGCACCGTCATCGGCGCGGGGCGCGCGACATCGGCCCAGATGATCGGCGGCGCGACGCAGCGGCTGCCATAGCTCTGCACCCAGCCATGCTTCGTGAAGGCATAGCCCGCCAGCTGCTCGCCGAAGTACTTCACCATGTCGTTGCGCTCGAACTCGCCATGGACGGGCACGTCCACGCCGATCTCCTCCTGCCAGCGCACTGCCTCTTCGGTGAGTCGCTCCATTTCGGCGTCGTAGGCCGCCTGGTCGATCTCGCCGCGGGCGAGGCCGGCGCGCAGCTTGCGGACCTCCGCAGTCTGCGGGAAGGAGCCGATGGACGTCACGGGCAGCAGCGGCAGCTTCAGCCGCGCGGCCTGCACCTCGGCTCGACGCGGATAGGGGCTGGCGCGCTGCTCCATCTCCGGTGTCACCGCGGCGAGGCGAGCGGCCACGCCGGCGTCGTGCAGCCGCACATCGGCGCGCGCTTCGGCCAGGGCGCGATCACTTTCCTCGAAGGCGGCGGCGACGGCGCGCTCGCCCTCGTCCATCGCACGCGCGAGGATCGCGACCTCCTTCAGCTTCTCGTTGGCGAAGGCCAGGCGCCGCTTCAGCGCAGGATCGAGCGCGGTCTCCATCGCCAGGCTGTGCGGCAGGTGCAGCAGCGAGCAGGAGGGGGCCCCCATCAGCCGCTTGCCGAAGCCCGCGGCTTCCGCCGCGCGCAGCTGCGCGAGCGCGTCGCGCAGGTCGGTCCGCCAGACATTGCGCCCATCCACCACGCCGAGCGAGAGCCAGCGATCCTTCGGCAGCGCCGCGAGCACGTCATCGAGCTGACCGGGCGCGCGCACCAGGTCCACATGCAGGCCTGCCACGGGCAGCGAGGCGGCCAGCGCCAGGTTGTCGCGCAGGCCCTCGAAATAGGTGGTCAGCACCAGGTTCAGCCCGGGCGCTGCATCGGCCAGCGCGCGGATGGCCGTGCGGTAGGCCTCCGCCGCGCCGGGCGGCAGGTCGGTGACCAGGCAGGGCTCGTCGAGCTGCACCCAGACAGCGCCGGCCTCGGCCAGGAAGCGCAGCGCATCGGCATAGGCGGGCAGCAGCGCCGGGAGCAGGTCGAGCGGCCGGCTGCCGTCCTCGGTCTTGGACAGCAGCAGCAGCGAGACGGGGCCGACCAGCACCGGGCGGGTGCGCGTGCCGTGCTGCAGCCCCTCGCGCAGCGCGCGGGCCCAGCGGTTGTCGATCAGTCGCGGGCGCATCGCGGCCGACAGGCGCGGCACCATGTAGTGGTAGTTGGTGTCGAACCACTTGGTCATCTCGAGCGCGACCGCATCGCCGGGAATGCCGGCCGCGCGCTCCGCCTCGGTGCCGCGCGCCCCTCGGGCGAGCGCGAACATGGTGGCGAGCGAGACCGGCCCTTCACCCGGCCAGCCATAACCGGCGGGCACCAGGCCAAAGGCGCAGGCCGTCTCCAGGACGTGGTCATAGAGCGCGAAATCGGCCGAGGGCACATGGCTGATCCCGCTGCCCTGCTGCACGGCGCGCGCGCCGGCGCGCAGCGCGGCGGCGGTGGCTTGCAGTTCGGCCTCGGCTGACTTGCCGGACCAGAAGGCTTCGAGGGCGGTCTTGAGTTCGCGGCGTGGCCCGATGCGCGGGTAGCCGAGATTGGCGGCGATGGTCATCGCAGGCGGTCTCCGTCGCCCGGTGCGCCCAGCCCGGCCGTGGGGGTGGCGCGCCCCCGGGATGCGGGGTGCACGGCGCAGGCAGGTCTCCTGGCTTGCGGGTGCCGAGCTTGCGCCCATCGCCGCCGACCCTGCCTTCCCACGCCTTGCGACGCAGTGGCGCCCCTTTCGGAGCCCGGGCCGGCAGCTTCCCGCCGACAGTTGCTGGGGCAGCGTCCGACTTGGGGCCGGGCGCTTTGCGCCTGCCCCGCACGGACTTCCCTTTTCACCCGCTCGCGCGGGACCAACGCAATATAAAGATATCTTTATGACGCGGATGATTCAAGTGTCACGCGGCGCCCCGCCATCTGCCGGTGCGCCAGCGGCGTCCGGCAGGCCGGCAAGCCGCACCGCTGCGCGCCCAGCGATCAGGCTCCGCGTCGTCGCGTCGGCCGAGGGCCAGGCTTCGATCTCGGCCAGGGTCCGCCCGCAGCCGTCGCAGATCCCGATATCGGGCCGATAGCGGCACGCGCGGCGACAGGGCGACGCGACCGCCTCGGCGTCCGGCTCAGGCACGCGGCGCCGTGCCCGCCAAGCGCAGCAGCGCGGCGTCCAGCCCATGCGACGTGCCGGACACCGCATCGGCCCCGACCAGCCCCGCCAGCCAGGGTTGGTGGGCGAAAAGCCTCCCCGAGAGCCGGATGCGCAGCGCGGGATTGCAGGACGCCGCACGAAAGCCGCTCAGCCGCCGGCGCAGCAGGCCAGCCCCATCGAGCCGCTCGAAGCAGGGGCTGAGCGACAGGTCGAGCAGGTCGAACCTCGCCGTCCGCAGCACGCGCTGGAGCGCCGCGTCCGTTGCGGCAATCTCGAAGGCATGGGGCCAGCCGGACAGCCAGAGCCATTCCGAGTCGAGCGTCGCGCCGAGACCGTGCGGCTCGCCCGGCATCGGCGCGACGAGGACGGGCGGCGCATGCGGGCGTAGCGCCGCCCCGCCGCCCACACGGCCGAGATGGCGCACGAGCACCTGCAGGCGACCGAGGGCGATCGTCACCTCGAACTCGGACAGCGCGTCCTCCATCCAGAGGTCGCCCAGCCTGCGCGCGGCCGGCTCGACCAGCGCGGCGAAGTGGCGGCGGGCATCGCCGCGCCCGCCCGGGAGCGCGATCGCCTCGACCGGCAGGCTGTCCTCGACGAGCGCCGCCAGGAAGCGGCGCAGATCCTCCGCGTTGACCGCTGGGTGAAACCGGTGCGGACCGGACGGCGTCGCCGGCTCGTTGGTCATGCCGCCGCGCATGAGGTCGAGCAGCGCGGTCCCGCGCGCGCCCTCTCGGCCGGTGCGCGGCGCGGTGCCGAGGGTCGCCATGAGGTCCGGCACGCGGGCTGCGTCAGCCCAGAGCCCGTCGATCAGGGCCCCCGGGAGGTGCAGCGCCGGCGGCGAACCCGCGGGGGCGCGGTCGGCGGCCAGCCGCATGTCCCAGCCGGCGAAGCGCCGTGACGGGACCTGCCCCTCGGACAGAAGCTCGATGGAATCGTGTCGCCGATCCAGTGAGATCGACCGCATGAGCTGCACCACGCCGGCCTGCGGGCCTTCGAGCCATTGCAGATACTGGCCGCGGTCGGCGACCAGGAGGCCGGTCACGCCGGCGCTGTGGTTTCGCCGGCGCGCGGCGCGCAGCATGTCGCAGAGTGGCGCGCCCGCCAGCGGCAGGGTGGCGCGGCTGCGATAGACGAGGCGGACTAGGCTGTCCTGACTTGGCGCCGGCACGGGACTGTTCGGCCCGGGATGGAGCGGAGCGTCAGGTGGCGGGACGACCGTTTCGAAGCGCATGCCCGTCGTCCTCCGACCCATGTTGGCCGGACAGGCGTGCGCAGGCTCAGCCGCCGACAGCCAAGCGGCGTCGCAGGGGCCAAGACCCGACCGGCACACCCCGTCCGGTGATCCTCTTCGCCATGGCAGGTCTCCTGGCTCGCGGGTCGGTGCCGGGCCCCGTCTTCCCGGGCCGAAGCCCAGTGACGCAGGTGGAGCCCAACTCGCCGCTCACAGTTGCGGGGGCAGCGACGGCCGGGGCGATGGCCCTTCCGTCTTCCCTTTTCACCCGGGGCGTGACACCCGGGCACCATGGCGCGGAGAGGGTCGCGGACAAGCGCAGCTAGTGTCAAGTTCCATTGACATTCGGCATCGGTGACCTTGGCGAGTTAGCAACCTCACCGGCTCCGATTATCTGGGCACCTCTGGATTCATGTCGGTCGCGAGTTCCACATCGAGGCGCTGGCCTTGAGCCAATCTGCGCCCCAACGCCTCTACGAATGCAACATAGCGCTCTCGTCCCTTGGCCTGAACGGCGGCGAGAGCCGCGTCCGGCAGCGGAGGCGTGCTGGTGAGCCAGAATCGGACGAACAGCGCCAAAGCTTCATTCCCAATCGTGATGTGGCGCTCCAGCCGCTCGCTGGCGCGCGACAGGCGGTCCAGCCGACGTGCCAGGGCCGCCTCCAGCCGCTCGGCGCCGTCCGGCGACAGGTAGCTCTCGAGGGCTGCCTCAACCACGACGGCTTGGCTGACGCGCTTCCGTGCCGCGTAGTCGGTGAGGCGCTGGATCAGCTCCGGCGGCAGTCGGAAGGTCGCCTTGGTGCGCATGGCGTGTCAGAGGGCGATGCCGTCATCGGGATCGAGCGCTGCTTGGCGGGCGACGCGGCGCGTGCGAGCTGCTAGGGCACGCGTACGCGCGGCGTCATCGTCCTGCTCATCCTCCGCGAAGACGAACTCCTTCTCGGGCGGCGGCCCTGGCTCGGGAGCAATCTGTTCGTGCTCCGGCAGAGCCGGCTCTCGGCGGATGCCGCCGTCGGCATCGTCTCCAGCGCAGGCGGCCGATGGTGCTGCCTCTTCCGCGACCGGCTTCAACGCGCTCCAGTCATCCGCACGGAGCACGGACGGCGCGGCCGCCGCGGGATCCGGCGGCAGGACCACACGCGCACGCAGCTGCCGGTCCTCGTAGTAGCGCGCCTTCCGGGCGCGGATCGGCGGGCAGCCCGACACAAGGACGATCTCGTCGGTGGGCGGCAGCTGCATCACTTCGCCCGGCGTCAGCAGCGGCCGCGCCGTCTCCTGGCGACTGACCATCAGGTGGCCGAGCCATGGCGAGAGGCGATGACCCGCGTAGTTCCGGCTGTCGCGGATCTCCGTTGCTGTACCAAGGGCGTCGGAGACGCGCTTGGCCGTGCGCTCGTCATTCGTCGCGAAGGCGACGCGCACATGGCAGTTGTCGAGGATTGCGTTGTTCGGCCCATAGGCGCGCTCGATCTGGTTCAACGACTGCGCGATCAGGAACGACCGGATGCCGTAGCCCGCCATGAAGGCGAGCTGGCTCTCGAAGAAATCGAGCCGCCCGAGCGCAGGAAACTCGTCCAGCATCAGCAGCAGGCGATGGCGCCGTCGCTCGTTCTCGAGCGCTTCCGTCAG
>JAIEOP010000320.1 GCA_019750465.1 Acetobacteraceae bacterium
TCGCCGCAAACGCTGAATCCCGCGACCCGGCAAAGGCTGGAGCGTGTTGCGTGAGCGCATGCGAACGCAATACGCTCCAGGAAGCCAAGCCACGTCGGGTGTCACCCTTCTTGCGGGCTGACCGGCGAACGTCGCCCCGCACGACCGTCGCCGCCATCCGCGAACGTTTCCTAACCGAAAACGAGCTCGCCGCTAAGGCCGGCGCCTGCCCCGTCACGCACGCCTCCGGCCAGTCCCACGGCGTCGCCTTCCGAGGGACCTGCAACAAGTGGCTGAGAAAGGCACTCACCACCCTCGCCGACAACTCCCGGCACGCCTCCACCTGGGCCGCCAGCGTCTATGCCAAGCCCCCAGCCGGCCAAGCCCCCAGCCGCGGCTGCAAGCATGCCCACACCGTCCGCATCCTCGCACGCGCCTGCCTGGGTCCGCATGCTCTGGAAGGCCTGGAATGATCGGCAGACCCACGATCCAACCCGGTACAACACCGGAGCGAAAATCGCCGGATGAAGCGTCAGGGGGTGGACACAGGGTATCTCAGGCGGGCTCATGGTGCACGTCGTGCACGGCGATGCCGGGATCCTCCTCCGGCATCCGCAGCCACTCCCGCCGGCGCAGCGTGGCGCGCATGTCCTCCAGCCCGCCCTCCCAGTGCTCCCGCATCGTCTCCGGACCGAACTCGTAGTCCCTGGTCTGCCCCTCATAGACCTTCCGCTGGTAGATCAGCTGCAGGATCAGAAGGCGCGGCAGCCGCTCGAGGTTGCGGCGCAGCGCCCGCTCCCCGTCGTCCAGCCGCTCCTCCGGCACCTTGGCCAGCACCTGCTTCAGGCGCAGCTGCCAGCGCCGCAGCCGCGTGTAGGCGTCGGTGTTCATGCGGGTGCGCGAGGAGTAGCGGATGTCCTTCTCGCGCCCGAGCACCTCGTCCATGTCGCGCGGCAGCGGGCCGCGGGCCGGGAACAGGTCCACCTGCACCACCAGCCCGTCGCGTTCCTCCTGCTCGAGCAGGTATTGCAGCGGGGTGTTGGAGACGAGGCCGCCGTCCCAGAACCAGTCGGTGCCGACACGGACCGGCGGCAGCCCTGGCGGCAGCGCGCCGGAGGCCATCACGTGCTCCGGCCCGATCTCGGTCTTGGCGCTGTCGAAATAGGCGAAGTTGCCGGTCTCGACGTTCACCGCGCCGAACGCGACGCGCGGGTGGCCGCCGTTGAGCAGCCGCCAGTCCACCAGCTCCTCGAGCGTCCCGCGCAGCGGCGACGTGTCGTAGAAGGCGGTCGCGCCCCGCGCGCCGCGCGGGGCAAGCCAGGGGTTCGTCGGGTTCGGCCGGAAGAAGCCGGGCTGCCCAAGGAGGAGGGTGGAAAATGCGCTGTGGAGGTTGCGCGCCTTGCGCCAATCGTCGCCGTCCGGGGTCGGCACCGGCCACAGGTTGCGCGCCGTCACCCGCTCCCAGAAGGCGCGCAGCCGTTCGACCCGGCGCCCGGGCGGGTTCCCGGCGATCAGGGCCGTGTTGATCGCCCCGATCGAGACCCCGGCGATCCAGTCCGGGTGCAGTCTCGCCTCCTCCAGCCCTTCGTAGACGCCGGCCTGGTAGGCGCCGAGGGCGCCCCCCCCTTGCAGCACCAGCGCGACACACTGGCAGCCATGGGGCCGGCAGGCCAGACTGCCGGCCGGTGCCGTGTGCGGCGATGTGTCCGTCATGAGCGGCGGCCGCCGGCGCTCATCGCACGGGTCCATAGGCGCCGGTGCCGTAGCCAGCACCGCCGTATTGGCTCCCCGTGCTCGAATCAAGGCCGTGCTGCTCGTGGTCCGGAGCTCGGCTGCTCCCACTCTGGTACATGCCGCTGGCGCGGGTCAGGCCGGCCGAGGGCATGGTCGAGCCGTGGCCGTCCCCGCGGGAAGTTGTCGGCGCATGCCCCGTGTGCGGCGGCGGATGGTAGGGCACCACCGGGGCGCATCCGGCGCCGGCGAGGAGCAGGCCAGACACGAGGAGGGTGGGGCGACACAGGCGCATGACCTTCAACTCCAGTTTCGACGACAAGCCCCGATTCGGCTCACTCACGGCTGGAAATGCCGGTGCGGGAAGACGGCGCGGACGGGGGCGCCGCCAGGGCGAAGCACCTCGACCTCGATGCGGTAGTAGTCGCGCGCGGGCAGCGTGGCGAAGCCGCCATAGGCCTGGGCGCCTCCGACCGTCATCGGCTCCAGTCCGATCCGGTCCTCCGGCGTGTGGCGCAGGCCGTGCACGACCGCCGTCACCCCGGCAACGGTGATCCGCGCGCCGGTCGCCGCATCGAACAACGCGACCAGGAGGTGGTGGACGTATCGGCCTTCCGGCGCACCACCGTGCAGACCCTCTCCCCTGTGCTCCGGCGGGTGCCCACGCACGACGGCGGCCGGAATGACGACGAGGTAAACGACGAGGTCCCCCACCTGCCGGAAGGCACCATCCGGGTCCAAGGCCGCAGCGCGGCGCGGTGCCGCCGCCGCGAACACAAAGCCGGGGAGCGCGGCAAGCAACCCGCGGCGGCCTCCGCCTTCCCGCCGCACAGCCGGGGCTGCCTCGGCGCGCGCATGCCCCCGCGTCATCTCGCCTGGTGCGCTGTCTCGGGCGCTCCCCGGCTCGTCCCCTTGCCTTCCGGCGTAGCCGTCCATCGCAGACATCCCTGCTTTCACGCCCTGCTGCCTCCAGAGAACCTTGTCCGCAGAACCGGGTTTCGCTGCCTCGCGTCCCGGACGGGGATCCGGCTCCGTAGATGACCATCCGGGACACGGTACGTCAGTGCCGCCACATCCCCCGGACTGCAGGCTGGAGGGAGGGCCGGCCGCACCGGGCAGCGGTCCAACGGCGAAGTGCAGCCATCTTGGCGGCCCCCCGCCGCTGCATCGTGCAGGTGAGCCACAGATCGGGCCGAGAAGCGCGCTCTGTCTCAGGCGATGCGTGTGCGCCCCTGGCGGCTGGTCGGACCGGCAGCTTCGGCCGTTGCCTCACCTGCCGCGCGTGATGCTGCTCGCTCCGTGGCCGGCCGAGCCGGCATTGCTCCGGACCTGGAAGCACGGTTCCTCAGCCCGCGGCGGGTCCCTTGCGTGCGGCGAGGGTCGCCGGCCTGCGGCGTCACGGGGCACGCGCAGTTCATGAAGCCTTCGGTCGGGCAGGTGGGGCAGGCCGCCATGAGCAGCGCCGCCAGAGCCCGGCGTGCGCGGTGCAGCCGCACATGAAGCGCGTTCGCGCGCAATTCCAGCGACGCCGCTACTGCCGTGCGGTCCTCTCCCGCGAGGTCAAGACGGCGGATCAGATCGGCCTGATCCGGCCGCAGGGCGCCGAGCAGAGGCTCGACACAGGCGCAAGACGCGGAAACCTCCTCCTCTTGGGCCGTACAGAGATCGGCCAGCCGGGCAAGCGTGTGGGGATCCTCGATTCGCTCGCGCCGGCGCGCCGCCTCACGACCGTGGTCGGCGAGCGTCGAGGCGAGGATTCGCGACAGCCATCCGTGGACCCGCTCCGGGTCGCGCAGCTCGCCAGCATGTTCCAAGGCCTTCAGCGCGAACCGCTGCAGGACGTCGTCCGCTGCTTGGCGGTTTCCGCGCAGCCGCCGCAGCACCATGCCGCGCAACCGCTGCTGCGCCTCGACGACAGCGGCCTGGACCAGGTCGCGCGATCGGGAGCCCTGGTCCATTGCCTCGCAACGCCGGTGCATCGGCACCACCCTCCGCGCAGCTGGTCACAGAAAGTTCTTCGGCCGTCGACCCCGGCGTGGCGCAGGGATCAAGGCCGCGTGCGCGCGTCGTGAAAACGCCCGCCCACACAGTGGGAGCTTGGGAGGAGAGCTACGCCCGAACCCCGCCTGCATCGAGGAGGAAGCGTGGGCGGGAAAAGCTACGTCACAATGTTGCCTAAAGATGATGGGTGAGGTCAGCGGGAGCGAGGGGCGTTGGCTTGCTCCGGGCCGGCACTGCTGGCTACCACCGGAGGCGGTGCAGGCGCTGCTGCAACACCGCCGGTTGCCCAGGTCGGGGAGGCGGCCGCCGGGAGCTGGCCCGGGGACCCGCAGCCGGCGACTGTGGCGGCCAGCGCAATTGAGAATCCCCGCAGGCGGATTCCAAGCGCGCCTTTTCCGTCTTGCATGAGAGTCCGCATGTTCCTGTCGCGCCTTCTTACCTCTGGGGGTGACCACGACGCGCGCGGTGACCGCGGCATGCGCCGCCTTCCGCCTCTGTCGCCCGTGACGGAAGAGCATCCTGGCCTTCCAACATCAACATGGCCACGACATCCTCGTGCTCCATCCGCCCAATGCATGAAACTTCGCCGGAAACCCCGGTCGACCCTGGCACTTCACGGCTGCGGGCTGCTCACTCCCTTCCCGGGGGACGCTTGAACCCTCGATTCCTTGCAACCTTGCGCGGGCAGCGCGTCCCTGCGCGCTGTGGCAGCAATCGGCTGTGTTTCCCGGCGAGCGGGAAGGGTGGCGGTCGCCGTAAGGCCGCCGCCGGGCCGGTTTCGCAGCACCAGCTGCCCGCCCTCCGCCTCCACGGCCTGGCGAGCGATGGTGAGCCCTAGCCCAACGCCACCTGTCACGCGGTTGCGGCTCTCCTCCAGCCGTCTGAATGGCTCGAACACGCGCTCCAGCTCGGCGTCCGGGATACCCGGCCCGTCGTCCTCGATCTCGACCCGGATCTGGCCCGCTTCTGCGCTCAATCTGACCCTGGCCGTGCCGCCATAGGCAATCGCGTTGCCAACCAGGTTCGCGAAGGCTCGCTTGAGGGCGACCGGCCGGCAGCTCACGAGCGCGCGGGTGGGGCCGTCGTAGCTCGCGTCCTGTCCGGCATCCGCGGCGTCGCCGCACAACGCCTGCAAGGTGGCGGCGAGATCCATGGTCCGACGCGGCTCCGCGTCCTCCGCATCGTCGCCCCGCAGGTAGGCCAGCGTCGCTTCGATCATCGCCTCCATCTCGGCGAGGTCGGCTTCCATGCGCGCCTGTACCTCCTCATCCTCGATGAAGCCGGCGCGCAGCCGGAGCCGCTGGATGGGGGTCCGCAGGTCGTGGCTCACGGCGGCAAGCGCCTGGGTGCGGTCCTGGATCATCCGGTGGATGCGGCGCTGCATGGCGTTGAACGCACGTGCCAGGCGAACCGCCTCCGCCGGTCCATCCTCCGCCACCGGTACCGGCACCGGATCCCGTCCAATGCGCTCCGCCACGTAGGCGAGATGCTGCAGCGGCCGGGTGAGCCAGCGGACGAGCAGCACCGCTACCACGATGATGCCCGCCGCCATCGCGGTGGTCGACGTGATCGTGGCGTGATCCATGGCTCTAGGAAGCCCGGCGCGGAACAACGCCGCCGAGAAGTTGATCCAGCTCCCATCCTGGATACTGAGCGAGCCCACCACGAGATGGCCTGCGGCCCCAGCGGCGCCCTCCTCGCCGAAGGCCAGGCGCGGCTCGCCGAGCTCCGGCACGGCTGCCACGAGCCGTTCCCGCAATTCGACAAGGCGTGCGTCACCCCGCCCGACGGCGGGCTGGACCACGGCAATCGGGCTCCAGTGCATGTCAAGACCTGGCGCAGCAAGGGCATGCGCGGTCCGGTCGCGGTCTTCCTCCGGGAGCGTCGCGACGGCTCGCTTTGCCGCCGACAGGCGTTCGGCGATCTGCCGATCCCGCGAGGTCTCGGCGGCACCCCGCAGGCCATTCTCGTAAAGCCAGACGCTGCCGAGATGCAGCAGAAGCATGCTGCCGAGCAGCAGGACAACGGTGCGTCCCGCGAGCCCCGCGGGCCAGAGGCGACGCGCGAGCCGCGCGAAGGCGCCGTCGCGCCGCCCGCTCACTGCGGTTCAACCTGCGGAACGAACATGTAGCCCGCACCGCGAACGGTCTTGATCACGGTCGGGCTGCCCTCCTCGGGCTCGAGCTTCCGTCTCAGCCGGCTGACCTGCACATCCACGGACCTGTCCGAAGCCGGATCCACCGAGACGCGGTTCCGGGCGAGTTCCAGGAGCCGCTCGCGGGACAGCACGCGCTGCGGGTGCTCCACCAGTGTGATGAGCAGATCGTACTCCCCGCCCGAGAGCTCGACCATGGCGCCGGCGGGCGACATCAGCTCCCGCCGCGCCGTGTCGAGCGTCCACCCGGCGAAGGTGAGCATCCGGCCCGGGCGCACAGGCGTCGCCACTCCGGCCGGATCCACGGCACCCGGCGCCGAGCGGCGCAACACCGCGCGCGCACGGGCCAGCAGCTCGCGCTGACTGAACGGCTTGGGCAGGTAGTCGTCCGCCCCGATGTCCAGCCCCCGCACGCGGTCGGCTTCGTTGCCCCGGGCGGTGACCATGATGATGGGCACCTGCACACCGCGCCCCCTCAGGTTGCGGCAGAGATCGAAGCCGGTTTCGCCTGGTAGCATCACGTCGAGAAGGATCAGATCCACGGAGGCATGCCGCAACGCTTCCCACATCTCCTTTCCGTCGTGGGCGCCGGTCGCGCGCAGGCCGTTCTCGCGGAGCAAGCGCACGATGAGCCTGCGGGTCTCGCCATCGTCCTCCACCACCAGCACGTGCGGCTCCGGATTGCGGCCCGGGCCGACAGGCGGCTCCCCGCTCATTGGATGGGCGCGAAGCGCGCCTGGGCCCGGGGGATGGGCGCGAAGCGCGCCTGCGCCCCGGGGACGCCCGGCGCCGTGACAACCTGCGCCACGACACGCGGGCCGCGCGTGGCGCGGAACTCGCCTCGGGCGACCGCTGCCGAGCCGTCCTCGCGCGGGCTGAAGGGCAGCGTCTGCTGTTGCCCCTCTGCGAGAACGATGGCAGTGCCGCTGGCCCGCCTGGCGTCAAGGGGGCGATCATTGTGGTCGAAGAGGAAGAGGACCAGCTCGCCGTCCCGCGCCACCAGTTCGCCGTGGCAAGATCCGAGGTCCCGCACTTCGCCGCCGTTCGGCCCGCGCGCGCCGGCCGGAAGGTGTGCACCGACGACAGCCGGGAACATGGCGGCGAGGCCGCCGGCAGTGGCGAGAAGAAGCGGCCGGGCTTCTCCGGGCAGCCAGACGGGCATGCCGATCCCGCCCTCGAACCCCCGCAGGCCACGGTTGCCGGCGACCTGGCCGGAGCGGTAGCCGGCCCCGACGATCGGCCCGCCCGGCAGCGCCCCGGCACGTGCCTGCCGCGCCGCGACGACGGCGCGCTGCGCCTCGATCGACCGGAGTTCCGCATCCAGCGCCGCGGCAGCCTCGGCGCCCCGCCGCAGCTCCGCGGCGGATGCCGCTCGTGGCGCGGCGAAGGCCAACGCCAGAGCCGCAACGAGCCATCCTGCGGTCGCAGCCCAGGCGCGCAACAACCCGCTCCTTCGCGCAGAGTGACGACGCGTTCCGTTGAACGCGCGATACACGCAGCGGCCGATCGAGTCCGTGACAAAATGTGTCCGGCGCAACGGCTTCGGTTGGCACGACGTTCGCGCGGGCGGTAACCTGTGCGGTAATGGCAACGGATGCAGAAGTTGAGTTGGCACGACGTGCGCGCGGGCGGTAAGGCATAGGCGGAGGCGACGTCAAAGACTTCAGGCAGCATCCGTTCGGCCGCGCCAGGAGGCTTCCAGTCGCGGAGAACGAGCGCGGACGCCTTCGCGACACCCAACAAATGGCCGGCGCCGGCCGGCGCCAACCTGGATAGGAGGATGGATCTCATGCGGTACTTGAATGGGCGCGCCCCGCAATGGGCTGCACTCGGCCTCATAATGACCGTATTCAGCGCCTGCGCGCCTGCGGCTCCACCGTCGACGGCTTCCGTTCCCAGCGGGGCAAATCCGGGAGCGTATACCGTCGGAAGGGCGGGCGCGGCGCCGGGAGTGGGTGCGGGCGGAGGCACGCCGTCCGTCAGCATCACCGGAGGCGGCTTGTCGGACGCTCAGTTCAGCCACCCTGGCGCGGCGGGAACCGGTCACGCCCACTGATCTGCCCGAAGTCGCGGCATACGATCCCGTCGCCGCGCCCGTGGATACGATCCTGGCCTGATGGAGCTAGTCTAGAGCAGCCTCCGTCCCGATGGAGCGCGGGTGCGCTCCATCGGGACGGAGGTAAGCTGCGCTATATATTGAATTTTCTAGAGCAATATCCGATCAGGTGATTCCACCTGATCGGATATTGCTCTAAGCAGGCTTTCGTGGCTTGGCCCACACTTCGTGCGGTCCAAGCTCCTGACATGCAAGCCTGCTCAGGCTCCTGTTCGGGCGCAAACCTCCAGAGGTTTGCTTCGCGCAAAGCGCGGCCGGTGTGGGCCGGCAGCGAACCCCTGTTCGGACCACCCGATACGGCGAAGGAGATATGAACCATGCCCTCCGAGACCACCGGCTGGCAGCCTGACGCAGCGGCCACAATTGTTTCCGACCTGTTCCAGCGGCTCCGGACCGTGCAAGCCGATGCCTTCCAGGTGCAAGTCGAGGCCGCTCAGCACGCGACGGCGCGTGCCCTCGAAGCAGCCGGGTCGCTGTTGCGCGCGAAGGATCCGGCCGACCTTCTTGCCGCGCAGAGCGCCCTCACGCTCGCGCTCGCGGAGTTCGCCGCGGCACCGGCCCGGGCCTCGCTCGACGCGCTGCCCCGCATGCAGGAATGCTGCCTCGCCGCGCTGCGCCCGCCGACCTGAGGGTCAGCCGGCGCTGCGCCCCCTCCACGTGGCGGCAGCCTGCTCGGCGGCCGCGTCCCGCCAGCGCCGCGCCGCATCGAAGGCGGATGACACGCGGGCCATGGCTGCGCGCTCCTCGATCAGCAGCGGGTGGTCGTCAGCCAGGGGTTGCCGCCCCGCGGCGCGCAGCGCGTCGGCCCAGGCGGCAACCACTCGCATGGCCGGGTTGAACGCGCCCGAGAATCCATAGCGACCGGCCCGCATCGGATGCAGCCAGCGCATCGCCTCGGCGGTCCATGGCGTGGTGCAGGCGCGCACCCACGGGCCCGCAAAGGTCTCGTAGGCCGCAGCCAGCACGGCCGACGTCTCGCGCACCTTCTCGAAACCCCGTCGGTCGAAGGGGAAGCGGATCTCCTCCACCGTCCGCCGCACGAAGCCGACCCGGTGCTCCTCGTCGCCGTCCATGTCCTCGACCGTCATCTGGTAGAGGCCCGGCGGCAGCGCGGCGATCTCCTCCATGCTGGCGAGGATGGCCCGGTGTTCGTGTTGTGCGACCGCGGCGGAAACGAAGATGCCAAGGTGGCCGACCCGCGGGTTGGTCAGGTAGACGATGCGCTGCCCCGCCGCCTCCAGAGCGGCCGTGTCGGGCCAGACGGTGGGAATCCAGCCCAGCGCCTGGTGCGGCGGGGTGATGTTGTCGCCCCAGGACGCGAAGACCACGAGCGGGCTCCGCAGCCGCCGGAGGTCGGCATGGCAGCCCTCGCAGATGCGGAAAACGCCCTGCTCGAGCTGGTTGCCGATGAACAGGTTCTCGACGATCGCCACGATCTCGTCGCGCGCAAGGTGGTGGAATCCGCCCCACCAGCGCTCGAAGGCGAGGAAGCGGTCGCGCTCGGCATCCACGCGGGTGAACAGGTCGGCATACTTGTCCCACAGCGCGCGGCCGGGGTTCAGCGTCTCGAAGTTCTGTGCGAGCCAGGCGCCGTCGAAGACACCGTCCCCGAGGTCGGAGAGCAGGTGGGCGGGCCAACTGCCCCCGGTGAAGGCGGCCAGCAGCCGCATCGGGTTGATGCCCGCCTCTCCGGCCCAATAGGAGATCGGCGAGCCGTTCATCACGACCGGCCCGGCGACGCCTTCGCAATCGGCAGCGAGCAGCGCGGCGGCCCAGCCCGCCTGGCAGTTGCCGTAGAGAATGGGCGGCCGGCCGGGGTGCCGCTCCGCGACCGCCGCCACGAACCGGCGGAGCGCGTGGTGGACATCGGCGAGCGTCTGGCCCGCGCAGGGCTCCGGGAAGAAGGCCGCGAAATAGACGGGATGGCCCTCACGCAGCGCCATGCCGATCTCGGACTCGCGCCGGAAGCCGCCGATCCCGGGTCCGTGTCCGGCCCGGGGGTCGAGCACCAGGACGGGCGCCTTGCGCGCAGCGCCTTCGTCGGCCGCGGCACCTTCGGCTTCGACGATCCGGAGCAGGGCGTAGCTTGCCGGACGCGGCGTGAACCGTCGTGCGTCCAGGATCGTCTCGGACCGGAAGTCGAGCGGCGGAGGCATGCCCAGGCGGGCATGCTCCAGCATGTCGTCGCCTCGCCGGCGCAGCGTATCCCAGAACAGCACCGAGCGCTCCGCGCAATCGCGAAGGTAGTCCAGCGTCTCCGCGGCGGCAGGAGGCCGTTGCGAAGCCTCCCCGGGCTGGGATTTCGGTAGTTCGGCCGCTGTCATGGCCCCCGGGGTCCCGTCCATGGTGGTCATCCTTCCTTCTCTTGCTGGCCTCGGACAGGCGTGCGCGCGCCTGACTGCCTACAAGACGAAGCCGCGCGCTCCCGCCTTACGTCCGGGGCCTGGTGTGCCGGGGCCTGGTGTGTCTGTGACAAAACATGTCCCGCGCTGGCCGGAGGTGGGGATGCGTCCGTAAGTGCACGGTGTTCCGCGCGTCATTGGAGCGTGCGGAACACCCCGGGAGACCCGTGCCATGCGCCGACGCCTCACCGCTCGCCTGCTGCCCTCTGCTGCCCTCCTCTTCGCCGCCATGCCCGCCCTGGCGCAGGCCCCGCAGGCGCCCCAGGGCGGCATGCCGCCGATGGACCACTCGCGGATGCAGGGGATGGATCACTCCCAGATGCCGGGCATGAACCATTCAGGGACGGCCCCGGGTAGCAGACAGCGTCCACCCGCGGCACAGCAGGGTGGGACGCAGCGCCCGGCGCAGCCGAGCGACCGCACGCAGGCGCCCCGCAACTAGGGCAGCGTTCGGCTCCGATGTCGCGCCGCCATCTTGTCGCGGGCCTCCTCGGCGTCGTGCTGCTGCCGTGCGCGCGAACCATCGCCGCGAACGCTGCGGAGGATCCGGTGCGGCACCGCCGCATCGGCGATATCGTGATCCATGTCGCGGTCGAGCCCGTCCTTCCCACGGAGCCTCGGCATTTTCACCGGCTGATCGTCACGTTGCGCAGCGCCGGTTCGGGCACGGCGATTGCCGATGCGGTCGTGCGCGCCACCGTGCGCGGCGTCGGGCATCCGGAGCCGCAGACGCGGGTCCTCGATGCGCAGGGCGGCCCGACCTTCGAAGGCGTGGTCGAGCTGCCTCCGCGCGACACCTACCGGATCGTCGTGGAGGTGGCGCGCTCCGGCGCCCCCGCCGTCGCGGCGAGCTTCATCCATCGGCAGCTCCAACCATGATGCGCGGCATCCCGACACGATGTGACAAAGCTTTGCCGCTCGTGCGGTTTGCCTTCCGGGATCATGTCTGGTTGTCCATCTTGTCCGATGTCCGCCCGCGACGGGTATCCAACCGAAGAGGACTCATGCCGGTGAATCGATTTCAGACGCTTGCTGCCGTCCTGGCCATCGCCACGGCACCTTCCATGGCCCTCGCAGGCCCGGTTCCGGCCGAGGCCGGCTCGCCCGGCCGCGCCGCGGACGCGCGGCGCACAGTCGATGTGGTGATGCGCGACAACAGTTTCGAGCCGCAGACCATCCAGGTCCGGGCCGGCGAGACGGTCCGCTTCCGCGTGGTGAACCGCGGCCAGCTGCTGCACGAGTTCAACATCGGCACGCCGGCGATGCACGAGGCGCACCGCCGGGAGATGCTGGCGATGATGCAGGCCGGACACATGACGCCGACGAGCGTCATGGCCGGGCATGGCGCCGGCCACGGCGGCATGGCGCATGACGATCCGAACAGCGTGCTGCTCGAGCCCGGGAAGCGCGGCGAGGTGATCTGGCGCTTCCCGCAGGGCGGCACGCTCGAGATCTCCTGCAATGTGCCCGGCCACTCGGAATCCGGGATGGTGGGGCAGGTCAGGTTCGGACGCTGAGCGGGATGCGGGATCGCGGCGCCGCGGAAGGAGACATGACACCATGAGATTGACCGCAGCAGCGGTGGCGCTAGCCATCGCAGCTTTTGCGGGTCTGCCCGCGTTCGGGCAGACCTATGACCTCGTCCTCGAGGAGCGGACCGCGAACTTCACGGGCACGCCGCGGCCGGCGGTAGCCGTGAACGGCAGCCTGCCGGGACCGCTGCTCCGCCTGCGCGAGGGCGAGGAGGCGGTGATCCGGGTGACCAACAGGATGCGCCAGTCGAGTTCGATCCACTGGCACGGGCTG
Source organism: Acetobacteraceae bacterium (assembly GCA_019750465.1). GTDB lineage: Bacteria > Pseudomonadota > Alphaproteobacteria > Acetobacterales > Acetobacteraceae > JAIEOP01. The sequence goes on from JAIEOP010000320.1 coordinate 12,191, forward strand.
ATCCTGCCGGCGGCGATGGACGGGGCGCCGGGGTTCAGCCCCGGCTTCGTCCGTGGCATCGCGCCCGGCGAGACCTTCGAGTACCGCTTCCCGGTCGTGCAGGCCGGCACCTACTGGTACCACGCGCACAACCTGGACCATGAGCAGCGCGGCCTCTACGCGCCGATCGTGATCGAGCCGCGGCAGCCGGAGCCCTTCCGCTACGACCGCGACTATGTGGTGCAGCTGTCCGAATGGACCGATACCAGCCCGGTCCGCGCCCTCGAGAACCTGAAGCGCGATCCGGGCTACTACAACTGGAACAAGCGGACCCTGGCGGGCCTTCTCCGCGACCTCAACCGCGCCCCGGACGGCGAGGCGCGCCGCGCCATCGTCCGCGACCGCGTCGAGTGGGGTGACATGCGCATGGACCCCACCGACATCGCCGACATCACCGGCGCGACCTACACCTACCTGGCGAACGGCATGCCGGCCGCGCGCCCGGCCAACCTGGTGTTCCGTCCCGGCGAGCGGGTGCGCCTGAGGTTCATCAACTCGGGCGCCATGACCTATTTCGACGTGCGCATCCCCGGCCTGAAGATGACGGTGGTGCAGTCGGACGGGAACAACGTGCAGCCCGTCGTGGTGGACGAGCTGCGGATCGCCGTCGCCGAGACCTACGACGTGATCGTCCAGCCGCGCGAGGACCGCGTCTACCAGGTGCTGGCCGAGACGATGGACCGCAGCGGCTGGGCGATCACGCAGCTGGCGACGCGGGCCGACGCACCGGCCATGCCGCCGCCTGCGCACCGCCCCCGCCCGGTGCTGACCATGGCCGACATGTACATGACGCCCGGGCCGACCGGGCTCGACCGCGGGACGCCGCGGCCCGAGGTGGATCAGCCCGGCCATGTCTGGCCGTCCTCGGGCATGGACCACGGTGGGCACGCGATGCCGGGCGGCCCGACGGGCGCGCCTTCGGGCCATGCCGAGCACCTGGCGGCGCAGGCCACGGGACATGAGGCGCATCAGGGCGTTCCGGGCAACCCGCATGTCGGGCATGTGCCGCCGTCGGCGGGGACGGCACCGGCTGCCCGGCCCGGTCGCAGTGCTGCGGCCACCCGGGGCGGGACCCCGGCGAGGGATCAGGGGGGCATGGATCATGCGGCCATGGGGCACGCCATGCCGCAGGCATCCGCGGGCGGCCATGCCGGCCACGGCGCGGGCATGGCCCCCGATCTGGTGGCGCACGATACCGGCGCACCGCCGGGTGCGCGCGTGCTGTCCTACCGCGACCTGAAGCCGATGCGCCCCGACCCGGAGTGGCGTCCCTACGACCGCATCATCGAGGTGCGGCTGACGGGGAACATGGAACGCTACATCTGGTCGATGAACGGCAACGAGTTCTGGCGTGCCCAGCCCGTCGTCGCCCGCTACGGCGAGCGGCTCCGGATCCGCTTCATCAACGAGACCATGATGAACCACCCGATGCATCTGCACGGCATGTGGATGGTCCCGGACCTCGGCGCCGGCGCCTTCAATCCGCGCAAGCACGTGGTGAACATCAGGCCCGGCACGGCGCTCGACGTGGACGTGATCGTGGACGCCGAGGGCGACTGGGCGTTCCACTGCCACCTGCTGTACCACATGGAGAGCGGGATGATGCGGGTGTTCCGCGTGGTGCGGGACGGTGCTCCGGTCGCCGCCGCGCCGCAGCAGGGCGGCGCGGTGCGCCCGGTCTCGGCGCACGTCCATTGACCATGCGGAACAGGATCGACATGGAGCGGGCAATCCTTCGCGTGGCTCTCGCCGGCGCGCTGGCGGTGGCGGGTGCGTCGTCGGTGCGGGCGCAGGCAACCGCTGATCCGCATGCCGGCCATGGGGCGGCGGCGCCGATGGCGGCGCCCTCGCCGGTCACCGCGGTGAATCCGTCGCCCGTGCAGAGTGCGGGGGCCACGCCGGCCTCCGCCGCTGCCGCGGGCGGCGAGGATCATGCGGGTCACTCGCCGCTCTACTTCGGCGCGGTGCTTTTCGATCAGAATGAGCTGCGCAGCCGCGGGCGCGGGAACCCGTTCTATGCCTGGGAAGGCAGCGCCTACTACGGAACCGACTACCATCGCCTCTGGATCAACAGCCGGGGCGAGACGAACAGTGCGGGCGGGGGGCTGGAGCGCGCGGAGGTGCAGGCGCTCTACTCCCGGCTGCTGGGCTACTACTGGGACATCCAGGCAGGCGTGCGGCACGATTTCCAGATCGACCGCCAGGCAGGAACGCCGCCGCGCACCTACGGCGTCGTCTCGCTTCAGGGCCTCGCCCCAGGGTTCTTCGAAGTGCAGCTGCAGGGCTTCGTGAGCCAGACGGGCATCTTCCTGGCGCGGGCCGCGGCGTCCTACGACCTGCTCATCACCAACCGCGTCGTGCTGCAGCCGGAGTTCGAGCTGAACTTCTCGACCGGCTGGGACCGCGAGGCCCTGATTGCTCCGGGCCTCTACCGCATGGAGGTGGGCCTCCGACTTCGCTACGAGATCACGCGCGAGTTCGCCCCCTACATCGGCTACTCCTTCGAGAGCTTCAACGGCGGCGCCACGGGACTGAACCGCCGGCTTGGCGAGAAACCCTCGCAATCCACCGTCGTCGCGGGCGTTCGGCTGTTCTTCTGAACGCCGGCGAAGTGGCATCCTGTCGTCACGAGGAGGAACACATGACGATGCAACGCTCCACTGTCCGCGCGGCACTTGCTGCCGCCGCACTTGTGGTCCTCGCCGGCCCTGTTGCCGCTCAGTCGAATCAGGATCCCTCCTCGCATCATCCGGGCGGTCCCTTGGCGCAGGCCGCTCCGGGGACTTCGCCCATGGGGCAAGCTCCCCACGGCGGTTCCGGCATGGGCGGGCAGGGGATGCCCATGCCCGGCATGATGCAGGGCATGGGCCAGGGCATGCCGATGCAGGGCATGCCGATGCAGGGCATGGGCCAGGGCCAGGGCCAGGGCATGCCGATGGGCGGCGGTGACATGGGCCAGATGATGCAGATGATGCAGCGCATGATGGCGATGCGCGCGGGCGCAGGCATGATGCGGCATCTCGACCGCATCGATGCCCATCTCGCCTATGCGCGTGCCGCGCTCCACATCACCGACGCGCAGGCGCCGCAGTGGAACGCCTTTGCCGAGGCCGCGCGGGCGGCCGCCCAGGGGCTGCGCCAGGCCCTCGCTCCGGCCGTGCAGGCCGCAGGGCAGCCGCTCTCGGCTCCCGAGCAGCTCGAGCGGCACGCCGGCCTGCTCTCGGCGCAGCTCGAGGCGACGCGCGCCATGGCGAGGGCTGCCAAGCCCCTCTACGACGCGCTCTCCGACGAGCAGAAGCGCACCGCGAACGAGCTGATGGTGGATCACCTGCGCGACATGCGCATGCGCGGCATGTAGGTGCGGAGGGGAGCGGGTGGCGGCCTGCGGATGCCGTGACGGAGGACAGGATGCGTCTTCGGGGATGGCGGAGCCCAGCCGGGATTGCTCTTGTCGGCTTCGCCTTGGTCGGCGGCTTCGCTATCCTGCGGGAGCACTTCGGCCACGCGCTGGGTGCGCTTCCGTACCTGTTGCTGCTCGCCTGCCCGCTGATGCACCTCTTTATGCACCGCGGTCATGCCGGTCATGGCAGCCCAGGTGCCTCGGCTTCGGCTGAGCCGGGGAGGCGCGGCCATGCCGCAGGTGCAGACTAGAGCGATGTGGTCGCCAGGGCTCGTTACGTTCGGCTGGTACCTCGCCCTTCTTCTGCCCGCGAACCTGGCGTGGGAAGCAGCGCAGCTTCCGCTCTACACGATCTGGACCGAGGCAAGCGCGCGGACGATCGTCTTCGCCGTCCTCCACCTTACCCTGGGAGACGGCATGATCGGCGCATTCTCGCTGGCCGGCGCTCTGGTCCTGCTCGGCGCCCGCGAGTGGCCGGCGCGGGGAGCGGCCGGTGTGGCGGTGGCCGCGACGGCGGTCGGGCTCGGGTACACCGTGTTCAGCGAATGGCTGAACGTCGAGATCCGCGAGGCATGGGCCTACGCCGAGGCCATGCCGCGATTGCCGCCGCTCGGCACCGGGCTTGCGCCGGTGCTGCAATGGCTGGTCCTTCCGCCGCTCGCCTTGCTCGGGGCGCAGGGGCTGGCAACCTCCAACCGGGCCCTGGCCGCCGATCCGGCAAGGGATCTCATTTGACGGCCAGTGCCGGTCCGGCGCCCTCGCCCATGCAACGCAACCCAAGCAGAGGGGACGCAGGCATTGTCAACTTGTTGGGCCGGAGCGCGTGGCTCAGCGCGGGTCACGACTTTCCTCGGCTTCAGGCTGCCAT
>JAIEOP010000153.1 GCA_019750465.1 Acetobacteraceae bacterium
CGACCGCGAGCATGACGGCGAGAAGATGCGCGGCACCGACTACCGGCTCCCGCCGCCCGCGCCGCCACCGCCGCGCGCAGCCGCGCCGCCACCGCCTTGCCGTCCAGGATGCGCGCGCCGCCGCTCATGCCAATCGCTCCAGCCTCGGCCCGAGCAGCGCGGCATCGCCCGCCACGGCCAGGATCTTGTCGCGCGATGTCGCGCCCGCCGTGACCTGCACGGCGGAGACGGCGACGCCCAGTGCCTCCGCCAGCAGGGCGCAGACCGCGCGGTTGGCGCGGCCATCCTCCGGCGCCGCGGCAACGGCGACGCGCAGCCGCGGCCCGTCGATGCCGGGGAAGACCCCGAGCACCGCGTTGCGCCGCGCCCGTGGCTGCGCCCTCACCCGCACCAGCACCCCATCGCCCGAAGCCCGCCAGAACCCCGCTGCCGCCGTGGTCAGAAATACGCCCCCGAGCGGATCAGGCTGCCGCGGATGGCACCGAGCAGGATGGTGGCGGCGGTGATCAGCAGCAGCACCACCAGCGGCGACAGGTCGACCGCCCCGAAGCGCGGCAGGAAGCGCCGCACGCGGGCGAACAGCGGCTCCGTCATCCGGTACAGGAAATCGGCGATCATCCAGACGATGCGGTTGCGCGTGTCCAGCACGTTGAACTGCACCAGCAGCTGCACGATGACCGCCAGGATCACCGCCCACCAGGCGAGATCGAGCACCGCCCCCAGAAGAAAGAACACCACATCGAGGAACATTGCGCCGTCCCGCCCGTGCCTGCCGCCGGAACCTAGTGGCCGGGAGGGTCGCGGACAAGCGCGCCTCCGGCCGGGCGGGTTCGCTTGACTTCGCCGGGCCGCCATCGCATTCAGCGCGCCCTGCGGCCCTCCCAAGCCGCAGGCGCCGGCGGCGCGGGGCTGTAGCTCAGTTGGGAGAGCGCCTCGTTCGCAATGAGGAGGTCAGGGGTTCGATTCCCCTCAGCTCCACCACGCCGCCATCCGTCAGTGCGTGCCCGTCACCAGCGGCCATAGCGCGTCGGCACCGGCTCGCGCCGCGATCCCGCCGAGCCGGATCGACCAGGCCGCCTCCCCGCCGAATTCGTCCCGCCAGGTCCAGAGCCGCCGCGTCACCTGATGCAGCGAAAGCTCATAGGTGAAGCCCATCGCGCCATGCACCTGGTGCGCGATGGCGGCGCCCACCCCCGCGGCCTCCCCCACCCGGATCTTCGCGGCGGCGACCTCGGCGACCACCTCGGCATCGGTCAGCGCCGCGCCGGCGGCGATCGCCTCGGCTGCCGCGTCCGCCGCGGCGCCGGCAGCGGCGGATTCGCCCGCGAACTGCGCCAGCGCATGCTGGATCACCTGGAAGCCGCCGATCGGGCGGCCGAACTGCACCCTGGTGACGGCGTGCTCCAGCGCCATGTTCAGCGTCCGCTCCAGCCCGCCCGCCATCTGCACCGCGCGCACCGCCGCCCCCAGCACGCCCAGCGCATCGGCATCCAGCCCGGGCGCGGCGGCCAGCTCCAGCGGCCTCACGCCGTGCAGCACCACCCCGTCCCGCGGCTCCCCGGCCAGGCTCTGCCCCGGCTTCACCGCGCAGTCGGCCAGCGCCACCAGCGCGACGCAGGCCTCCCCGCCGCGCCGCGCCGGCACCGCCAGGTGCCCTGCCCAGCGCGCGAAGGGCACCAGGCGGGCGGAGCCCTGCAATGTTCCGTCCGCGCCGACCTGCACCGCATCGGCGGCATGCACCGGCGCCACCGTCATCGGCCCCGCGGGGCAGGCGATGCCGGCGCGGGCGAGCAGGAAGCCCGCCATCATGGTCTCGGCCAGCGGCAGCGGCAGGGCGTGCTCGCCGGCGGCGCGCAGCGCGCCGAAGCCGTCTGCGATCTCCGCGCCGGCGCCGCCGAACTCATCCGGCACCCAGGCGAGGGTGAGGCCGGATTCCTCCAGCGTCTCCCAGAGCGCGGCCGGGAATTCGCCCCGCTCCGCCTCGTTCACCAGCGCCGGGGTGCAGCGGTCGCGCAGGATGCGCTGCGTGGTCTCGACGACGATGTTGCTGCCGCCGCTGCTGTCGGACATCTCAGGCGCTTCCTTCTTCCGCGCTGGCCCGGCGAACCACCAGCGCATCCACCACCGTGACGCCGCCACCCCGCGGATGGGCCAGCACGGGGTTGAGATCGACCTCCTCCACCTCCGCCGCGTGGTCGGCGGCGAAGCGGGAGAGCGAGACCATCAGCGCGGCCAGCGCACCGAGATCGGCCGGCGGCGCGCCGCGCACCCCCTCGAGCAGCCGTGCGCCCTTCAGCGCGGCGAGCATGTCGCGCGCCTCCTCCTCCGTCACCGGCGCGGGGGCGAAGGCGACGTCGCGCAGCACCTCGACATGGATGCCGCCGAGGCCGGCCATCAGCATCGGTCCGAATTGCGGGTCTCGATGAATGCCGAGGATGACCTCGATGCCCGGCGGCGCCATCGGCGCGACCAGCGCGCCCTGGATGGCGGCGGCGGGATGCGCGGCCCGGGCGCGGTCCAGCATGGCGGCGAAGGCACCACGCACCGCGGCGGCGTCGGCCAGGTGCAGCGCGACGCCGCCGACCTCGGTCTTGTGCGGGATGTCGGGCGACTGGATCTTCAGTGCGACGGGAAAGCCCAGGCGCAGGGCGGCCGCGGCGGCGGATTCGGCATCCGTGGCCAGCACCTCCGTCGCACGCGCGATGCCGCAGGCCGCCAGCACGGATTTGGAGTCGTGCTCGCTCAGCACCCGGCCGGACCGGCGCAGCATGGTCAGCGCCGTGGGATCGGGCGCCGGCACGGGATCGGCGCCGCGCGCGCCCCAGCGCGCCCGGAATGCGCGGTAGTCGGCCATGGCGCGGATCGCGCGCGCGCAGCCCGGCATGGAGGTGAAGACCGGCACGCCGCATTGCGCCGCCACGTCCACCGCGGGCTGCGCCGCGGCGGTATAGGCGCAGAACAGCACCGGCTTCTCCGGATGCGCCGCGACCTCGGCGAGCTTCGGCGCGTCCTCCTGCAGCCGCTTCGGGCTGGCGACGGAGCCGACGACCACCACCGCGTCCAGCACCGGCGAGCGCTGCAGGATATCGACCACATGGGCGTAGCCCACCCTGCCGATCGAGCCCGCCGTCAGGTCCACCGGGTTCGTGGCCGATCCGTAGGCCGGCATCAGCGCCTCGCAGGCCTCTCGCGTCGCGTCATCGAGGCGCGGCACTTCGAGCCCGGCGAGGGAGAGCATGTCCGCCATCCACACGCCCGCGCCGCCGGAGCCCGACATGATGCCGACGCGCCTGCCCGCGGGCAGCGCGCAGAAGGCGAAGCCGGCGGCGATGTCCAGCATCTCGTCCATGTCGAGCGCGCGGATCACGCCATGGCGGCGGAACACCGCGTCATGCGCAGAGTCCGCGCCGGCCAGCGCCGCGGTGTGCGAGTGCGCTGCGCGCGCGCCGGCCTCGGAGCGGCCCATCTTCGCGACGATGATCGGCACGCCGCGGTCGGCCGCCAGCGCGGCCGCGCGGCGGAAGGCGGCGACGTCCTTGATGCCCTCGACATAGGCCAGGACGATGTCGGTCAGGCCACGCTCGATCAGGTGCTCGGCGAGGGTGAAGCTGTCCAGCACCGCCTCGTTGCCGGTGCTGATCACATGGGCGAAGCGCAGCTGCCGCGGCCGGCCGCGGTGGTAGTAGGAGAAGCCGACGCCGCCCGACTGCGTCAGCACGCTGATGCGCCGGCCCTTCGGCGTGTCGGGTGCCAAGGCCTGCGCGAAGTCCTCGACGGCCGGGCTGAAGGTGGCGACGACGTTCGCCGCGGTGTTGAAGAAGCCCTCCGCGTTCGGGCCGATCACCGCCATGTCATGGGCGCGCGCGGCGGCGAGGATGCGCGCCTGGCGCGCCGCGCCTGCCTCGCCCGCCTCCTCGGCGAAGCCGGAGGCGATGATGTAGGCCGCCTTCACGCCGCGCCGGCCGCAGTCCTCGATGACCTCGGGGACGTTCACGGCGGGGATGATGACGATGGCGAGGTCCGGCACCTCCGGCAGCGCCGCGAGGTCCGGGTAGGCGCGCCTGCCCTGCACCTCGGCATGCGAGCGGCTGATCGGGTAGATCGCGCCGGGATACCCGCGGTGCTGCAGCACGTGCTGCACCTTGCCGCGGATCACCGTGTGGTCCGGCGAGGCGCCGATGATGGCGATGCTGCGCGGGCTCAGCAGCGCGTCGAGGTCGGGCATCGGGGCGCTACCGGAGGCCGAGGCCGCGCGCGATGATGCCGCGCAGCACCTCCCGCGTGCCGCCCTGGATGGTCAGCTTCGGCGCGATCAGCGTGTTGAAGCGCATCACCGCGGCATAGCTCTCGTCGCCCTCGGCCGGCGGCAGCAGCCCACGCGCACGGCCCGGCAGCGCCTGCTCCCAGTTCGTGCCGAGGTCCTTCACCACCGCGGCCTCCACGGCAGGGGTCTTGCCGGCCTGCAGCATGGCGGCGACGGAGAGCGACATGCGGCGCAGCGTCTTCAGGTGCGCGATCTCCCGCCCGATTCCCTCGGCAAGACGCTCGCCCGGTTCCGGCCCGGCGCTGCGCACCAGCTCGTTCAGGACGGAGATCGTCTCCAGGAAGCGGTCCGGCCCGGCGCGCTCATAGGCGAGCTCCGCGGTCGCGGTGGCGTAGGACATGTCCCGCTCCCCGATCATGTTGACCGCGGGGATGAAGGCGTCCTGGAACAGCACCTCGTTGAACTCGTGCCGGCCCGCCAGGTTGATGATCGGCCGTGTCGAGATCCCCGGCGTCGTCATGTCCACGACGAATTGCGTCAGGCCGAAGCGCCGGTTCTCCTTCGTGGGCGGGGAGGTGCGGAACAGCCCGATCATGTGCGTCGCGCGATGCGCGTTCGATGTCCAGATTTTGGTGCCATTCAGCAGCCAGCCGTCCCGGTTCCCCCTCGGCGCCGGCGTCGCCTTCACGGATGCCGCGAAGACGTCCGACCCGCTGTTCGGCTCCGACAGGCCGATGGCGAAGCTTGCCTCGCCGCGCATGATGCGCGGGATGATGTCGCGCCGCACCTCCTCATGGCCGTATTTCAGGATCACCGGGCCGGACTGCCGGTCGGCGACCCAGTGGAAGGAGATCGGCGCGCGATGCGCCAGCATCTCCTCGATCATGACGTAGCGTTCGAGGTGGGTGCGGCCGTGGCCGCCATACTCCTTCGGGAAGGTCATGCCGATCCAGCCGCGCGCCGCGACCTTGCGGCTGAACTCCGGCGACCAGGAGCTCTCGCGCCCCGTGCCGAGGGGCGAGAAGCTGCCCTGCGCGATCTCCTCGCGCAGGAAGGCGCGGACCTCCTCGCGCAGCGCCACCGCCTCGGGCGGCAGCTGGACGGGATCGAAGCGGAAGCTGACGGGCATGGCGCACGTCCCCGGCGATGGTTGCGTTCGGCATCCCCGCCATCCGCCCCGCCATTGCGGCGGCCGGCCTGATCCGGCCATCTCCGGCGACGGGGGAGGTTGGCCGGGTCGGGCCCGGCCGCGGCGGTAGGCCGGGCTAGCGCCCAGTCCAGTTTCCGGCGCGGCGCTCGGCGTAGGACTTGATGCCCTCCTTGAAGTCCTCCGTCTTGCGCAGCCAGTCCTGCTCGACCAGCTCGCGCTCGGTCGCCGTCTCCACCGCGTCGGCGAGGCCCCGGCGCACCGTCTCGCGCGTCGAAAGGATGGCGAGCGGGGCGGAGAGTGCGATCTCCTGCGCCAGCTTCACCGCCTCCGCGCGCACCTGCTCGTTCGGCACCAGCACGTCGGCCAGGCCGATGCGCACCGCCTCCGCGCCGTCGATGCGCCGGCCCGTGTAGAACAGCATCGCCGCCATCTGCTGGCCGACCAGGCGCGGCACCGTCGCCGTCAGGCCGAAGCCGGGATGGAAGCCGAGGCGGGTGAAGTTGGCGCTGAACCGCCCGTCCGGGCAGGTGACGCGGAAATCCGCCATGCAGGCGACGCCGAGCCCGCCGCCGATCGCCGGTCCCTGCACCGCGGCGACGATCGGCTTGCGCGTGCGGAACAGCCGGATCGCCTCCTTGTAGAGGTGCTTGTGGCCCTGGCGGTCGGGCGAGCCGGTGCCGTCATCGCCGCGGTCGGTGAAATTGGCGCCGGCGCAGAAGCTCTTGCCCTGGGCGCAGAGCACCACGGCGCGCTGGCTCCCGTCCGCGTCGGCGGCTTCGAAGGCCTCGGCGAGCTGGTGAATCAGGGCGACGTCGAAGAAGTTATGCGGCGGCCGCTGGATCTCGACGATGGTGACGGGGCCGTCCGTACTGACGCCGATATCCTTGTAGGCCATGGCTCGCTCCTCCTGCATGGGTTCGGGGCGCGATCACACCACCGATCGGCGGGGCCGGCAACGTGGCCCGCCCCCCTGGACGCGGCGCACCGGGGGTGCATCATCGCGGGTCGGTGCACCGGGGGATCGGACGGGATGAGCGGCAGTCAGGGCGCGGGCGGCTGGGGCGCGATGGGGCCGGCCGACACGCCGCAGGCCGACCTGCGCCGGCGCTTTCCCACCTACAACGACCTGCGGCGCCGGGCGAAGTTGCGCATCGCCCGTTTCGCCTATGACTTCGTCGATGGCGGCGTCGGCGACGGCGCGCCCAACGTGGCGCACAACCGGGCGGCGATGGACGCGGTGCGCATCGTGCCGCGCTACGCCCTCGATGTCTCCGCCGTGGCGACGGGGACGACGCTGTTCGGGCGCGACTACGCCGCCCCCGTGGGCGTGGCGCCGATGGGCAACATCGGCATGATCTGGCCGCGGGCCGACGCCATCCTGGCCGCCGCGGCGCAGGCGGCGCGTATCCCCTACTGCTCCTCGACCGTCGCCAATGTCGGCATGGAGGAGCTGGCGCGGATCGCCCCCGACAGCTTCTGGTTCCAGCTCTATGGCCTGCCCGCGGACAACCACCGCATTTCCGTGGACCTGATCCAGCGGGCGGAGGCGGTGGGCGCGCATGCGCTGGTCCTCACGTTGGACGTGCCGCAGCGGCAGAAGCGGGTGCACGACATCCGCAACGGCCTGTCCGTGCCGTTCCGCTACCGGCCGCGCACGGTGTTCCAGATCGCCGCCGCGCCGCTCTGGGCGCTGGAGATGTGGCGCCAGGGACCGCCGCGCTTCACCAACATGCGCAAGTACGTGCGCGAGGGCGCGTCCGACATGGAGATCGCCGCCTTCGTGCAGCAGAACATGACCACCGGCGTCACCTGGGACGACATCGCGCGCTTCCGCGACCTCTGGCCGCGCGCCCTGGTGCTGAAGGGGCTGCAGCATCCGGAGGACGCGGAGCGCGCGGTGGCGCTCGGCGTCGATGGCGTCTGGGTGTCCAACCATGGCGGGCGGCAGTTCGATGCGGCGCCGGCGTCCATCGACACGGTGCCGGCCATCGCCGCGGCGGTCGGCGGGCGGGCGAAGGTGCTGTATGATGGCTCGATACAGTCGGGCGTCGACGTGTTCCGCGCGCTGGCGGTGGGGGCGGACATGTGCTTCGCGGGGCGCGCCTTCGTGCTCTCGGTCGGCGCGTTGGGCGGAGCGGGCGGCGGGCACCAGGCGGCGGCCTTCCTCGAGGAGATCCGCACCACCTTCGCCCAGGCGGGGGTGCGCAGCGTCGAGGAGGCGGCGCGCTGCTGCGTGCTGCATCCGAACGCAGTGCGATTCGATCCGGAAGGCAATGCGGCGGGGACGGAGGCGCCGCGGCTGCGGGTGAGCGCGGGGTAGGCGGGGGTCGCTGCCACCTCCCCCACCCCGGCCCTCCCCCGCAAGCGGGGGAGGGTGCCCCGCAAGCCCTCCCCGCAAGCGGGGGAGGGTTGGGTGGGAGTGGCGCTACCGCGCATCCTTCAGCAGATCCGTGATGATCCGCTCGAGCTGCGCCAGCGTCGCGCAGACCGCCGTCACGCGGCAGTGCGGCGCGTAGCGCAGCATGTCGGAATCCCCGGTGCCCCACAGCGTGCGCGGCTCCGGGTTCAGCCAGATCACCCCCTTCGAGCGGTTGGCGATGTCCTGCAGGATCGGCACGCGCGGATCGGTGCGGTTGCCGCGCCCGTCGCCGAGGATGATCACCGTGCTCTGGCGGTCCAGGATGGAGAGGAAGCCGTTCGAGAAATCCGCCAGCGAGTTGCCGTAGTTCGAGGATCCGAAACCCACCTTGGTCATGATCTCGGTGATCGCCTTCTCGATGGGCTGGCGTTCCAGGATCTCGCTGACCTCGATGAGCTCGCCGGCGAAGGCGAAGGCGCGCAGGCCGGACAGCGCCTCCTTCAAGGCGTAGAGAAACATCAGCAGGAACTGCGCCAGCGCCGCGACCGAGCCGGAGACGTCGCACAGCACGACGAGCTTCGGCTTGTCGATCACCTCCTGCTTCCAGATCGTCAGAAAGGGGATGGCGTCCCAGGCCATGTTGCGGCGGAGCGTCCTGCGGATGTCGAGCTGGCCGCGCCGGTCGCGCTTGCGGTTGCGGCCGTACTGCACCGCCAGGCGGCGCGCCATGGCGCGCACCAGGATGCGCATGCGCTCATGGTCGCGGCGGTCGATGCTGGTGAGGCGGCTTTCCGCCAGCATGCGCTCGCGCCAGCGCTCGGTCTCGCCCTTGGCGAAGAGCAGCAGGTTCTGCTGCACCAGGTCGCGCGCCTGCTCGCGCAGCATCTCGCGCGCGCGGGCCAGGCGGTCGCCCTGGGGCGTGCCGGCCAGCGCGCGGATCTCGCGGTCCAGCGCGTTCAGCCCCATGCGCTCCAGGATGCGCCGGGCGAACAGGTTCACCTGGGTGAAGACGGCGATGTTGCGGATGCCGGCCTCCTGCGCCGCCGCCTCCATCGCCGCGGCAAGGCCCGCCTGGTCGCCCTCCAGCAGCATGCGGCCGAGCTCGCTGCCGGCGCCGCCGGCGCCCTCGGCCTCGCCCGCCGCCGGGCTGCCGGCGTCCGGCGCGTCGCCATCCTCGCCGGGTGTGGGAGCCTCGCCGCGGAAGCCCTGGCGGCGGAAGAACAGGTCGAAGCACTCGTCGAACTGGCGCTTCTCCTCCACGGTCTTGGCCATGACGAGGGCGAGCGTGTCGTGCAGCGCGCAGCGGTCCTCCCAGCCCACCACCTGCACCGCGCGCACGGCGTCGATGCTCTCTGCCGGGGAGACCCGCAGGCCGGCGCTGCGGGCGGCCCGGAAGAACTCGATCAGCGGGCCGTCCATGCCGCGGTCAGCCGAAGCCGGCGTCGCGCCGGGCGGCCTGGATGAGCTCGACCACGCGCGGCGCCGCGGCCTCGATGTCGGATTCGAATTTCAGCAGCACGTTCAGCGTGTCCCGCACCATGTCGGGCTCCAGCTCCCGGGCGTGCAGCAGCACCAGCACGCGCGCCCAGTCCAGCGTCTCGCTGACCGAGGGCAGCTTCTTGAGGTCCAGCCCACGCAGCCCCTGCACGAAGTGGACGAGCTGCCGGCGCAGCCCCTCCGCCACGCCGGGCACGCGCGATGCGACGATGCGCCCCTCCAGCTTCGCGTCCGGCAGCCCGATATGCAGGTGCAGGCAGCGCCGCTTCAGCGCGTCGCCGAGGTCGCGCATGGAGTTCGACGTCAGCAGCACGAAGGGCGGCACCACCGCCTTCACCGTGCCGATCTCCGGGATGGAGACCTGGTAGTCCGACAGGATCTCCAGCAGGAAGGCCTCGAACTCCTGGTCGGCCTTGTCCACCTCATCGACGAGGAGCACGGCGCCGCCCGGCTCGCGCAGCGCGCGCAGCAGCGGGCGGGGTTCAAGGAAATGGTCGGAGAAGAACAGGTCACCGACGCCGTGCAGCTTCTCCACCGCCGCCTCGAGCGTGCTCTCCTCGCCCAGCTTCGCACCCATCTTGTCCTTCAGGATCTGGGTGTAGAGCAGCTGCTTGCCGTACTTCCACTCGTACAGAGCCTTGCTCTCGTCGAGGCCCTCGTAGCACTGCATGCGGATCAGCGGCAGCGACAGCCAGGCGGAGATCGCCTTCGCCAGTTCCGTCTTGCCAACGCCCGCCGGGCCTTCCACCAGGATCGGCTTCTGCAGGTGATGCGCCAGGTACACCGCGGTGGCGATGGAGCGGGAGGGGATGTAGCCCGCACTCTCCAGCCCGTCCTCGGTCGCGGGAATGGAGTGCAGCAGGTCGTTCATGGTGGCGCCCAATCGTGCGGCGCCCTGCGGTTTCGACATCGTGGGAGGCTTCCTCGGCGTGGCGGATTCCATGCCCCGCGGCCGGGGCGCCGTCAAATCCACGCTGGATCCACCCCGCCCCGCGGCGCCGCCGGCTTGCCCTGGGGGCGGTTCTTCGCCACCTTCCGGGGATCGCACCATGAGGGTTCCCCGTGTCGAAGCGTTTCCAGGGCACGTCCAGCTACATTGCCTCGCGCGACCTCGAGGTCGCGGTGAATGCCGCCGTCGTGCTGCAGCGGCCGCTGCTGGTGAAGGGCGAGCCCGGCACCGGCAAGACCGTCCTCGCGCACGAGGTCGCGGCGGCGCTGGGCATGCCGCTGATCGAGTGGCACATCAAGTCCACGACCAAGGCGCAGCAGGGCCTCTACGAGTACGATGCCGTGTCGCGCCTGCGCGACGGCCAGCTCGGCGACCCGCGGGTGCACGACATCGCCAACTACATCGTGCGCGGCAAGCTGTGGGATGCCTTCGAGGCGGACGCGCCGGTGGTGCTGCTGATCGACGAGATCGACAAGGCCGACATCGAGTTCCCGAACGACCTGCTGCTCGAGCTCGATCGCATGCAGTTCTTCGTCTACGAGACGCGCAAGACGGTGAACGCGCGGCACCGGCCGGTGGTGATCATCACCTCCAACAACGAGAAGGAGCTGCCGGACGCCTTCCTGCGCCGCTGCTTCTTCCACTACATCCGCTTCCCCGACCGCGAGACGATGGAGCGGATCGTCCACGCCCATTTCCCCGACATCAAGCAGGAGCTGGCGCGCGAGGCGCTGAACGTGTTCTTCCAGGTGCGCGGCGTCGATGGGCTGAAGAAGAAGCCCGCGACGAGCGAGCTGCTGGACTGGCTGAAGCTGCTGATGATCGAGGACCTGCCGCCCGAGGTGCTGCGCAGCCAGGACATGAAGACCGCCATCCCGCCGCTGTATGGCGCGCTGCTGAAGAACGAGCAGGACGTGCACCTGTTCGAGCGGCTTGCCTTCCTGGCGCGGCGGCAGCAGGGGCGGTGATGCCGGTGGGCGAGGCAAGATCCCTCCCCTCGCTGGCGGGGGGGTCGAACGTGTACGTTCGACAGGAGGGGGGTGGCGTCGCCATGGGAGGCTCCTGCATTGCCGCCACCCCCACCCCGGCCCTCCCCCGCGGGCGGGGGAGGGAGTAGGAGATGCTCGCCCATTTCATCCTGGCGCTGCGCTCCGCCGGCATCCCGGCCAGCATCACGGAATACCTTACCCTGCTGCGCGGCATGCGGGAGAACGTCGCAGACTACAATGTCGATGACTTCTACCACCTCTCGCGCGCCACCCTGGTGAAGGACGAGCGCCACCTCGACCGCTTCGACCGCGTCTTCGGGGAGGTGTTCAAGGGCCTGGAGCCGCCGGAGGGCGACCCGCAGCGCGAGATCCCCGAGGAATGGCTGCGCAAGCTCGCCGAGAAGCTGCTCACCGAGGAGGAGCGCAAGGCCATCGAGGCCCTGGGCGGCTTCGACAAGCTGATGGAGACGCTGCGCGAACGTCTGAAGGAACAGAAGGGCCGCCACCAGGGCGGCAGCAAGTGGATCGGCACCGGCGGCACCTCCCCCTTCGGGGCGCATGGCTACAATCCCGAAGGCATCCGCATCGGCCAGGACGAAAGCCGCCACCGCCGCGCGGTGAAGGTCTGGGACAAGCGCGAGTTCAAGGATCTCGACGGCGAGATCGAGATCGGCACGCGCAACATGAAGATCGCGCTGCGCCGCCTGCGCCGCTTCGCGCGCGAGGGCGCGGCGACCGAGCTCGACATGCCGGGCACCATCCGCGCCACGGCGAACAACGCCGGCACGCTCGACCTGAAGATGGTGCCGGAGCGGCACAATTCGGTGAAGGTGCTGCTGCTGCTCGACATCGGCGGCTCGATGGACGACCATGTGCGGCTCAGCTCCGAGCTGTTCTCCGCCGTGCGCTCCGAGTTCAAGCACCTGGAGCACTACTACTTCCACAACTGCGTCTATGAACGCCTCTGGAAGGACAACCGCCGCCGCCGCGACACCGAGACCCCGACCTGGGACGTGCTGCGCAAGTACGGGCCGGACTGGAAGCTGATCCTGGTCGGCGACGCCACCATGAGCCCTTACGAGATCCGCGAGCCGGGCGGCAGCGTCGAGCACTGGAACGAGGAGGCGGGCCGGGTGTGGATGACCCGCCTGACCGGGCATTTCCGCCGCTCCGCCTGGCTGAACCCGATGCCGCGCGAGCACTGGGATACCACGATGTCGATCGGCATGATGCATGCGGTGATGGAGGGGCGCATGTTCCCGCTCACCGTCGATGGCATCGATGCGATGACGCGCGAGCTGAGCAGGTAGGGAGTCGAACGGCCATGAAGGGTGTCGTGTTCCTGGGCGACCGCAAGCTGGAGATCCGCGACTTCCCGGACCCCACCCCGGGCCCGGACGAGGTGGTGCTGGAGATCAGGGCCTCCGGCATGTGCGGCAGCGACCTGAAATTCTACCGGGCCGGCGCCTCCGGCGGCGGTGCCGCGTCGCTCGGCCTCGGCGGCACGGGCGGGCCGGTGATCGCGGGGCACGAGCCCTGCGGCGTCGTTGCCGCCGTCGGCAGCAACGTCTCGCCGCGCCAGGCGCGCGTCGGCCAGCGGGTGATGCAGCACCACTACCGTGGCTGCGGCGTCTGCCCGCACTGCTCCACGGGCTGGATGCAGCTCTGCGTCGAGGGCGTGGCCGAGGTCTATGGCGCCACCGGCAACGGCGCGCATGCCAACTACATGCTCTGCCCCGCGCGCACCCTGGTGCCGCTGCCGGACGAGCTGTCCTTCGAGACCGGCGCCGCCATCTCCTGCGGCACCGGCACGGCCTGGGGGGCGCTGCAGCGCCTCGGCCTGCAGGGCGACCACACCATCGCGGTCTTCGGCCAGGGTCCCGTCGGCCTCTCGGCGACGCAGCTCGCGCACCACATGGGCGCGCGGGTGATCGCGCTGGACACCAACCCGCAGCGCCTGGCGCGGGCGAAGGAATTCGGCGCGGAATGGGTGCTCAACCCGCTGGAGACCAACGACGTGGTCGGCGCCATCCGCGACCTCACGCATGGCCGCGGCGCGCATGCCTCGCTCGACAGCTCCTCCTCGCCGCAGGCGCGCGCCCAGGCGGTGCGCTGCGTGCGCACCTGGGGGAGGGCCTGCTTCGTCGGCGAGGGCGGCGAGGTGACGCTGGACGTCAGCTCCGACCTGCTGCGCCGGCAGGTGACGCTGATCGGCTCCTGGACGTTCTCCACGGTCGGCCAGGCGGAGTGCGCGCGCTACGTCGCCGATCGCGGCGTGAAGGTGGACGCGCTCTTCACCCATTCCTGGCGGCTCGACCAGGCGGAGGAGGCGTACCGGCTGTTCGACCGCCAGGATGCCGGGAAGGGCGTGATCCTGCCGAACTGAGCGGCGCGCTACCGCGGCTCGAAGCGCAGCAGCACCTGGCCCGGCCCCGCGGCGAATGCCGTCGGCCGCGGGCGGGCCCTGTCGGGCGCGCTGTCCACGATCTCGCGCCCGGCATCGGCGACGCGGTAGATGCCGCGCCAGGTGCCGCGCAGCGCCGCGCCCTCGGTCTGCTGGCTCGGCCTTCGGCGCGCCCCTGGTGGCGCCGCGCCTCGCCACCGGCCAGGTGGCCCAGCGCACGCTGAAATTCGTGCCGCAATCCGATCTCGGCGTGCTCGATCCGGTCTGGTCCGCAGCCTATGTCATACCAACGCGCGTTGGCATGACGCGTCACGGCAGGTTCGACAGGCTCCGCTGCACCATCGCACGCCAGGGTGCCTCGGGCGGCGCCTCCTCGATCAGCGCCTGCCACGTCGCCTTCGCCTGCTCCGGCTCCCCGGCCCGTGCCGCGGCGAGGCCGCTGAGGAAGCGCAGCCCGATGTCGCGCGGCGCGCGCGGCAGCGCGGACGCCAGCAGGGTGCGCGCCGCCTCCGCCTGGCCGGTCTCCAGCAGCACCTGCGCAAGCTGCCCCGCCACCCCTGGATCGAAGCCGGCATCCAGCGAGGCGCGATAGGCCGTCGCCGCCTCGGCCAGGCGTCCGCGCCCGCGCTCCGCATTGCCGAGCAGCGCATAGCCCTGGCGCGTTTGCTCGCTCCCCGGGTCGGCCTGCGCCAGCCGCGTGCGCAGCATCGCCAGCAGCGCCTCGTCGCGGTCCAGCACCTCGCGCCGCTCGGCGAAGGTGGCCGAGGGCATGCCCGGCACGCCCTGCCAGGCATAGGTGAACACGGCAATCGCCGGCAGCAGCACCAGCGCGCCAAGCAGCGCCAGCCGCGCCGCGCGGGAACTGCCGCCGGGCGGCTCCGCATCAGAAGCTCGCGCGGCCGGCGCGGCCAGCAGGCGGCGCTGCACCTCAAGCGTCGCGGCGCGGTGCGCGCCCTCGTCCAGCCTGCCCGCGGCGCGCTCGCGCTCCAGCTCGGCGAGCTGCGCGCGGTAGAGCGCGATATCGGCCTCCGTCCGCTGGCGCGCCTGATCCGGCCGCGGCCGCAGCGCCACCACCAGAAGCGGCGCGAGCGCAATGACGGCGAGCGCCGCGATCAGCGCCCATGTCCAGAGCAGTTCGCCCGTCACGCTCAGCCCGCCGCCCCGCCGCTGCCATCGAGGCGCGCCAGCCGCGCCTGCTCCGCCGGGCTCAACGCAGCCGGTTCGGCCAGGGCCCGCGACGACCCCAGCTGCGCGACGCGGCGGCGGCGGGCGGCAAGGATCATCAGCGCGCCGCCGCCGAGCGCGATCGCCGGCATCGCCCAGAGGATGGCGGTCGCCGCGTTCACCGGCGGGCGCAGCAGCACGAAGTCGCCGTATCGCTCGTGCAGGAAGCGCATCACCTGCTCGTCGCTGCGGCCGGCACCGACCTGCTCGCGCACGATGCGGCGCAGGTCGCGCGCCAGGTCGGCGTCGCTGTCCTCGATGGACTGGTTCTGGCAAACCATGCAGCGCAGCTCGCGGCCCAGCGCCTGGGCGCGCGCTTCCTGCGCGGGGTCAGGCAGGCGCTCGGCGGGGTCGCCGATGGCGGCAAGGCACGGCGCGGCAAGGAGCAGCAGCAACGCAACGAGATGAAGCCCCCTCCCCCGCTTGCGGGGGAGGGTTGGGGTGGGGGAGGACTCGCGGCGGAAGCCAGCGCCGGAGCGGTCCCACTGCCACCCCCACCCCGGCCCTCCCCCGCAAGCGGGGGAGGGAGTCAGGCTGTCTTCCATCACGCGTACCGCCGCAGCAGCGGCTCCAGGTCGCGGCCCAGCACCTCCTCGGTGATCGGCCCGGCCCAGCGCCAGCGGATCAGCCCCGCCTTGTCGATCAGGTAGGTCTCCGGCACGCCATAGAGGCCCCAGTCGATCGCCACGCGCCCGGGCTGGTCCACGCCGATGCGCCCGTACGGGTTGCCGTGCCGCCGCAGGAAGGCGAGCGAATCCGCCGGCCGGTCCTTGTAGGCCACGCCCATCAGCGGCACGCCGGCGCGCTGCAGCCGCACCAGGAAGGGGTGCTCGGCGACGCAGGGCGCGCACCAGGAGGCGAAGAAATTCACCAGCACCGGCCGCGCAGCGCCGCGCAGGTCGGCGGCCGCGAGCGCCGGGCGGTCGGCGCCCTCCAGCGGCGGCAGCGTGAACTCCGGCGGCGCCTTGCCGAGCAGCGCGGAGGGCACGCCGCGCGGGTCGTACTCCCCGGTCCGCAACCCGCGCAGCATGCCCAGGAACCCCGCCCCCGCCGCCACCGCCGCGCCGAGCGGCAGCCACAGCAGCGCGCGCCGGCGCCAGGGATTCGGTGCCGCGGCCCCCATCGGCGTGCTCATGCCGGCGCCCCCTGGCCGGGACGCGCCGCCTTCGCCGCCGGCGCCGAGACCCGCACCCGGCGATCCGAGAGCGAGATGCCGGCACCCAGCGCCATGATCGCGGCCCCCAGCCAGATCCAGGGCGCCAGCGGGTTGTGGTGGAGGCGAAGCACCCCGCCGCCATCCCGTTCGTCGCCCAGCACGACGTAGATGTCGGCCAGCCAGGTGGTGTGGATCGCCGCCTCCGTCGTCGTCATGCGGCCGACGGGGAAGCTGCGGCGATCGGGCTCCAGCACCGTGACCGGGCGGCCCTCGCGCGTCACCGCCACCGTGGCGCGCCGCGCCGTCCAGTTCGGGCCCTGCACGTCGCGCAAGCCCTCCAGCCGGAAGCCGTAGCCGCCAAGCTGCGCCGTCTCGCCCGGCTTCATCAGGATCAGCCGGTCGGTCGCCAGCCCCATGCCGGCGAGGCCGAGGATCAGCACCCCCATGCCGGCATGCGCCATCGCCGCGCCCCAGGCGGCGCGCGGCAGCCCGCGGGCGCGCGCCAGGGCCGCGCGCGG
>JAIEOP010000423.1 GCA_019750465.1 Acetobacteraceae bacterium
GAGGAGGACAAGCTGGTGGTGGCGCGCGCGCGCAAGATCCAGCGCTTCCTCTCCCAGCCCTTCCACGTGGCCGAGGTCTTCACCGGCTTCCCCGGCGTCTTCGTGAAGCTGGAGGACACCATCCGCAGCTTCGCCGCGATCGTCTCCGGCGAGTACGACCACCTGCCGGAGGCCGCCTTCTACATGGTCGGCACCATCGAGGAGGCGGTGAAGAAGGGCGAGAGCCTGAAGGCCGCCGCCTAGGCGCCGCAACCTCGTCCTGGCCGGGCGCGACCCGGCCATCCTCAAGGCCCGGGCGGAATGCCCGGGTCAGGCCCGGGCATGACGGGGAATCGCTCCGACTGCCCTGCGACAGCGCAGGACCAGGTCACATGGCCACCTTCCTCCTCGAACTCGTCTCGCCGGAGCGCCTGCTGCTCTCCCGTCAGGTCGAGATGGTCACCATCCCCTCGCTGGAAGGCGACATGGGCGTGCTCGCCGGGCATGCGCCGATGATCGTGGCGCTGCGCGGCGGCACCGTCCGCGTGCAGGAGAACGGCGCCGAGACCGAGGTGCTGTTCGTCCCCGGCGGCTTCGCCGAGGTTTCCCCGGACCGTTGCACCATCCTGGCCGACGAGGCGACGCCGCTGGCCAGCCTCTCGCGCGGCGAGGCGGAACGCCGCCTGGCCGAAGCCGAGGCCGCCTTCGCGTCCATCGGCGCCGAGGACACGCCGGAGCGGCGCGAGGCGGTGATGAACCGCGTGCTCGCCATGCGCTCCATGCGGGACGCCGCCCAGGCAGCCTGACCTGCTTGCGTGCCGCCGCGGCAAAAATGCCGCAGCCGCGTGTCGCTCCCGACACGGCGCTTGAATCCCGGCCCGCGCCTGCGAACATAGCGGTCAGGCACCGTCGGACCGGCGCTCACGGCCCGGTTGGTGCGAATGCGCCAGCGGCCCTGGCCGCGTTGGTGCTGGCCGGAGCCGGCCAACGGCTCGGGGGATGGGCATGAAGCACTGGCGTGTCGAGCAGCTGGCCTGGGATCGATTCGACCCGACCAGGGTGGATCCAGAGATCATCCCGCTGGTGAAGGCGGCAGCCATGGTGGAGCGCAACGGCGGCGACTACGCACTCTACCTGAACTCCGTGTTCCACGACGACCCGGACTTCCAGCGCGCCGCCGACAACTGGGCGGAGGAGGAAATCCAGCACGGCGACGCGCTTGGCAGATGGGCGATGCTGGCCGATCCGGGCTGGGACTACGCCGCAGCCTTCGCGCGCTACCGCGAAGGCTTCAAGATCGCGGTCAACGCCGATGCGTCGATCCGCGGTTCGCGCACCGGCGAGCTGATTGCCCGCTGCATGGTGGAAACAGGAACATCGTCCTATTACACGGCACTGGCCGAGGCGACGGAGGAGCCTGCCCTGAAGCAGGTCTGCAAGCTGATCGCGGCCGACGAGTACCGCCACTTCAAGCTGTTCTACGACCACATGAAGCGCTACCTGGCGCGGGAGAACCTGTCCTTCGTGCAGCGGCTGCGCGTCGCTGCCGGCCGGATCGGCGAGACCGAGGACGACGAGCTCGCCTTCGCCTTCCACTGCGCCAACGAGGACCCGGCGATTGGCTACGACCATGGCCGGTGCCTGGCCGGCTACATGGGCCGTGCCATGGGGTTCTACCGCTACCACCATATCGAGCGCGGCATGGGCATGATCTTCAAGGCCGTCGGCCTGGAGCCGCGCGGCCGGCTGTCGGACCTCGCGGCGCGCGGTGCCTGGCGCCTGCTGTGCTGGCGGCGCGACCGCTTCCGCCAGGCGATCGCCGGGACGCCGACGGCCGGGAACAGCAACCTGCCCGTCGCCCAGGCCGCCTGACGCCCCGGCTTCCCCTCGCCTCCGCCTCTGCCCGGCAGCGGCGCTACCGCTGCTGCGCCGCGGCGGCGAAGGCGAAGTTCTCGTAATTGTTCTCGGCGACGCGGAACCACTGGAACTGCTCGTCGCGATACGGCTTGTAGCTCGCCCACAGCTTGCGGAACCGCGGGTTCTGCGCCGCCGTCTCCTCGTAGAGCTCGTTCGCCGCGCGCCAGCCCGCCTGCATGATCTCGCGCGGCCAGATGCGCAGCTGGGCGCCGGCGGCGATCAGGCGGCGCAGCGCCTTCGGGTTGG
Source organism: Acetobacteraceae bacterium (assembly GCA_019750465.1). Lineage (GTDB taxonomy): Bacteria > Pseudomonadota > Alphaproteobacteria > Acetobacterales > Acetobacteraceae > JAIEOP01. Next base: position 2,143 of record JAIEOP010000423.1, read on the forward strand.
CGTCGTCGTACTTCGCCGCCATGTCCATGGTCGCTTCCTGGCACGCCATCTCCAGGACGTGCTTGTAGGTCTCGGGCAGGCTCTCCCAGGCCCGGAGGTTCACCATGAAGACGCCGCGCGAGGAGCCTTCCCAGAAGCCGGGCGCGTAGTAGTAGCGGGCGACGCGGGCGAAGCCGAGCTTCTCGTCGTCATAGGGGCCGATCCACTCGGCGGCGTCGATCGTGCCGCGCTCCAGCGCCGGGTAGATGTCGGCGCCGGCGATCTGCGTCGGCGCCGCGCCCATCTTGGCGAACAGGTGCCCGGCGAAGCCCGAGATCCTGAACTTCAGCCCGGCCAGGTCCTCCATCGTCCGCATCTCCTTGCGGAACCAGCCGCCCATCTGGGTGCCGGTGTCGCCGAAGGGGATGCCGACGACGTTGTAGTCGCGGTACAGCTCGGCCGCGAGCTCGTTGCCGCCGCCGAGCCGCATCCACGCCGTCATCTGCCGCATGTTCAGCCCGAAGGGGATGGCGGTGAAGGGCGCGAAGGTCGGGTCCTTGCCGACGTAGTAGAGGCTGGCGGTCTGGCCGCACTCCACCGTGCCGGCCTGCAGCGCGTCGAGGATCTGCAGCGGCGGCACCAGCTCGCCGGCGGCGAAGGGCTGCAGGCGGAAGCGGCCGTTGGTGGCCTGCGCCACCCGGCGCGAAAGGTACTCCGCGCCGCCGAACAGGATATCGAGGTTCTTCGGGAAGCTGCTGGGCATGCGCCAGCGGATCTCGGGGCTTTCGGTCTGCGCCAGCGCGGGCGCGGCGAGCATCGGCGCCGTCGCGGCGGCGCCCAGGATCAGTCGTCGGTTCATTGCGTGTCCTCCCTGTCGCCCGCGCCGGATCCGCGCCGGTTTCGGGACGAGGATGCCCGGCAATCGGGGCGGCGGAAAGAGGCTCCGGCAAGGGGCTGCCCGCGCGCGGGAATGCGGACCTATCGCCCGCGCAGCGGCATCTCGCGCAGCGCGAAGGACAGACAGGGAAGCCGGGACCGCCCCGGGGCATCGCCTCCCACCCGCCGATACCGCCGGTGATCAAGGACAGCGCCGTCGCCACGATCGTCTGGTCGGGCGAGGAGAGGAACAGCGCCGGCGTCAGCCCGGCCCGATGCTGCGCAGCCCGCCGGGAGTGAAGGCGGAAACGGGCCGGGGAGGCTGGCGGGGGTATCGCGCAAGGTGGCGCGACGCGACCCCCGAAGCGCCCCGGGGACAGGCCCCGGGGCGATGGCATGGGGCGATGGCATGGGGCGATGGCAGGGTCCCGGCTCAGCGGGCTTTCGCAGCTTGGCCCACAGGTCGTGCGGTCCAAGCTCCTGAGATGCAAGCCTGCTCAGGCTCCTGTCCGAACGCAAACCTCCAGAGGTTTGCTCAGCCCTGCTGCGCCGCCATCGGGAAGGCGAAGTTGTCGTAGGCGTTCTCGGCCACGCGGAACCACTGGTACTGCTCGGCGCGCCACGGCCGATAGCTGTCCCACACCTTCTTGAAGTTGGCGTTGCGGCTGGCCGTATCCTCGTAGAGCGCGTTGGTCTCCCGCCAGGCAGCCAGCAGGATGTCGCGCGGCCAGGCGCGCAGCTGCGCACCGCCGGCGATCAGGCGACGCAGCGCAGGCGGGTTCAGCGCATCGTAGCGCGCCGGCATGTCGAGTTCGACCTCCGAGCAGGCGACCTCGATGGCATGGCGGTAATGCGCCGGCAGCGTCTCCCACTGCCGCAGGTTCACCACGAACCCGCCACGGGAGGACGGCTCCCAGAAGCCGGGTGCGTAGTAGAATCGGGCGATGCGGTTCAGGCCGAGCTTCTCGTCATCATAGGGACCGACGAACTCGGCCGCGTCGATGACGCCGCGCTCCAGCGCGGGGTAGATGTCGCCCGGCGCGATCTGCGTCGGCACCGCGCCCAGGCGCTCGAACACGTTGCCGGCAAAGCCGGCGATGCGGAACTTCAGCCCCTTGAGATCCTCGATCGTGCGGATTTCGCGGCGGAACCAGCCGCCCATCTGGGTGCCGGTGTCGCCGAAGGGGAGGAAGTGTGCATTGTACTGGCGGAACAGCTCCTGCGCGAGCTTCATGCCGTCACCATAGCGGAACCACGCGGTAGCCTGGCGGTAGGTCAGGCCGAAGGGGACGATCGTGAAGAAGGCGAGCGCCGGGTCCTTGCCGGTGTAGAACAGCGCCGGCGTGTGGCCGCACTCCACCGTGCCGGCCTGCACCGCGTCCAGCACCTGGAAGGCCGGCACGATCTCGCCGGCGGGGAAGGGCGTGATGCGGAAGCGGTTCTCCGTGAGCTGCGCGACCCGCCGCGACAGGTGCTCGGCCGAGCCGAACAGCACATCGAGGTTGCGCGGGAAGGAGCTGGGCATGCGCCAGCGGATTTCGGGGTTCTGCGTCTGCGCAAGCGCGGGTGTCGCCAGCGCGGCCAGGGTGGCGCCGGTCCCGGCGGCGCCAAGGAACAGTCTGCGGTCCATTTATCGGAAGCCTCCCAAGCGCCGCCCTTCCGGCGGCGGCGCCGATCTCTGCCAGAGACCGTTGCTCAAGAACAGCGAATTCGCCAAGCCTGGGAGCATCCCAGGATAAGAATCTTCCGTAAGTCGCAAAAAACACCCTCGATTGCGCTGTCACATCATATAGGAGGTTGCCCATGACCATGCGCCCCGAAAAGCCCATCCTGCTCACCGGCGCCTCCGGCGCGCTCGGCCGCATGCTGGCGGGGACCCTCGGCGCCGAAGGCTGGACCCTGCGGATGACCGACATCGCGCCCTTCCCCGATCCGCTGCCGCCCGGTGCACGCTTCACCCGTGCCGACCTGAACGACGGTCCGGCGATCCTGCGCCAGGCGGAAGGCTGCGGCGCCATCCTGCATTTCGGCGGCGTCAGCATGGAACACCCCTTCGAGACGGTGCTCGGCCCCAACCTGCGCGGCCTCTACCACGTCTACGAGGCGGCGCGGCGGGAGGGCGCGCGCGTGGTCTTCGCCTCGTCGAACCACAGCATCGGCTTCCATGAGCGGCCGCAGGGCAACGATCCGAAGCTCGATGCCGGCTGCGACTTCCGGCCCGATGGGTATTACGGCCTCTCCAAGGCCTATGGCGAGCTGATGGGCCGGCTCTACTGGGACAAGCACGGGGTGGAGAACGTGAACCTGCGCATCGGCTCCTGCTTCCCGAAGCCGGTGAACAACCGGATGCTCTCCACCTGGCTGTCCTACCCCGACCTGGCGCGGCTCTGCGCGGCGGCGGTGACGGCACCGCGCACCGGGCACTGCGTGATCTGGGCCTGCTCGAACAACAGCGCCTCCTTCTGGGGCAAGGACCACCGCGACCGCATCGGCTGGCAGCCGCAGGACAGCGCCGACGCCTGGCACGCCGAGCTGGCGGGCAGGGGACTCGGCGACGCCGTCGAGGAGCGCTACCAGGGCGGCGGCTACTGCGCGATGGAGTATTCCCGCGGCATGCCGTCGCCACGCGATGCCTTCGCCCCCGAGTAGCCGCGTGCTGCGCTTGGCCGGCGGCGGATGGGCGGCGACGCTGCTGCCCGGTCAGGGCGCGGCGGTGGCGCGGCTGGACTGGCAGGGGCGGGCGATCCTCGCGCCGCTGCCCGAAGGCGCCGACCCGAACGCCACGCCGGCCGGCGCCTTCGTCATGCTGCCCTGGGCGAACCGGCTGGATGCGGGGCGGATCGGCATCGCCGGCGCCCTGCACCACCTGCCGGTCAACCGCGCCGCCGACCGCACCGCCATCCATGGCCTGGCGCGCGACCGGCCCTGGGTGGTGGAGCAGGCTGCGCCGGATGCGGCGGCGCTGACGCAGGTGCTGGACGATCCCGCGCTGCCGCTGCGCTACGCGGCGCGGTTCCGGCTGGCGCTCTCCTCGGCCGGCGTGGCCTTGACCCTGGGCATCACCGCGCGCGGCGACCGGCCGCAGCCGCTCGGCTTCGGCTGGCATCCCTGGTTCGCCTGCCCGCCCGGCACATGGCTGGCGTTCAACGCGCGCTGGCGTTTCCGCCACGACGCGCGCCGGCTCCCCGTGGCGGCCGAGCCCTTCGTGCGGCTGGACGGCGAGGAGGTTACCCTTGCCGGCCTCGACACCCACTTCGCCGGCTGGGACGGCAGGGCGACGCTGCGCCATCCGGACGGCACGCTGCTGCGCCTGGATGCGACGGGCGCCTGGGCAGGCAACGTGCAGGTCTACAAGCCGCCCGGCGTGGATGCGCTCTGCGTGGAGCCGGTGAGCCATGTCCCCGACGCGCCGAACCGCCCGGTGCTGGCGCCGCTCGGCCCCATGGCCGTCCTGCGGCCGGGCGAGACACTGGAAGGCCGCCTGCTGCTGACCGCTCGATGATCGCCGCTGTCCCCTCCGCCTGCGGGAAAGGGCCGCGGTGGGAATGGCGGCCGGACACCATCGGGCCATGGCAGGCGCCCCCCTCCCAACCCTCCCCGCCAAGCGCGGGGGAGGGCTCTTCCCCGCGCCCTGGCTGGCGCGCCACACTCCCCACCATGGCACGCTCCGCACTCGTCCTCGGCGCCGGGATCATGGGCCTCTCCACCGCCTGGGCGCTGCGCCGCCGCGGCTGGGACGTGGAGGTCGTCGATCAGGACCCGGTGCCGAACCCCCGCGGCGCGTCCTGCGATCACCACCGGCTGATCCGTCACGCCTATGGCGGCGCCGCCGGCTACATGCGCATGGTCGATCCCGCCCATGCCGCCTGGGATCTGCTGTGGCGCGACCTCGGCGAGACGCATTACGTGGAGACCGGCGTGCTTGCGCTCGCCTCCGCCCGCGGCACCGGGTGGATGACGGAGAGCCGCGTGGCGCTCACCGCGCATGGCATGCCGCCCGCGGACCTGGATGCCGCCGCCATCGCCGCCCGCTTCCCGATGTTCGACCCCGCCGGCATCGCCGAGGGCTTCCACCTGCCGCGCGGCGGCGTGCTGCTGGCGGAGCGCATCCTTGCCGCCCTCGTGCGGCGCTGCGCCGAGCGCGGCGTGGCCTTCCGCCGCGCCCGCGTCACGGAAGCCGATCCGGAGCGGGGTTGGCTGCACCTCGACACCGGCGAGGCCGTCGCGGCGGACATGCTGGTGCTGGCCGCCGGCCCCTGGGGGCCGCGCCTGCTGCCGGGGCTCGCCGGCCGCGTCGCCGCCTCGCGCCAGATCGTCCTGTACCTGGAGCCGCCGCCGGCGCTGCGCGGGGCCTGGGCCGATGCGCCGATGCTGCTCGACAAGGGCACCACCGGCGTCGGTTTCTACGCCGTGCCGCCGGTGGCCGGCACGCCGCTGAAGCTCGGCGACCACCGGTTCTCGCTGAGCGGCAACCCGGAGGCCGAACCCCGCGAGGCCAGCGCGGCCGAGCGTGACGGCGTGCTGGCCCTCGCCGCCGGCCGCCTGCGCGACCTCGGCGCCTACCGCGTGCTCGGCGCGCGCGCCTGCTACTACGATGTCGAGCCGGAGGAGCGCTTCATCCTCGCCCCCCTCGGCGCGCATGGGGTCGTGATGTCCGGCTTCTCCGGCCATGGCTTCAAGTTCGGCGCCCTGCTCGGCCTGGCCATGGCGCGCGCCCTGGGCGATCCGGACCTGGCCGCGGCGCTGCCGGCCTGGGCCGCCGGCCAGGCGCCGCCGCCGCCGGGCCTGCTCGCCGATCTGGCGTGACCACCCCATACCTGTGCTAAGGGCGGGTCATGACGAGCCCCGCCCCGACCACCCCCGCCGAGGACCTGGTCTTCGGCCTCACCCGCCTGCTGGACCTGCCCGGGTTGACCGCCGCCGCCGGCGCGCCGCTCGGGGCCGAGGACATCGCCGCCATCCTCGGCGAGGCGGAGCGCTTCGCCCGCGACAAGCTGTGGCCGCACGCCATGGAAGCGGACCGCCACGGCGCGGTCTACGAGAATGGTGTCGTGCGCACGCCACCCAGCTACAAGGACAGCTATGCCGCCTGGATCGAGGGCGGCTGGCAGGGCCTCGCCGCGCCGGCCGAGGTCAACGGCGTCGAGACCGGCGGGCAGGAGTTGCCGCAGGCGCTGTGGATGGCGGTGCAGGAGCTGATCAGCGCCGCCGACATGGCCTTCACCCTCTGCCCCCTGCTCACCGCCGGCGCCATCGAGGCGATCACACGCTTCGCCTCGCCCGGGCAGCAGGCCGCCTGGCTGCCACGCATGGTCAGCGGCGAATGGACCGGCACGATGTGCCTCACCGAGCCCCAGGCGGGCTCCGACCTGGCGCAGGTGCGCACCCGCGCCGAGCCGGACGGGGCGGGCCGCTACCGGATCACCGGCCAGAAGATCTACATCACCTATGGCGAGCACGACCTGACGCCGAACACCCTGCACCTGATCCTGGCGCGGCTGCCGGACGCGCCGCCGGGCACGCGCGGAATCTCCCTATTCGCCGCGCCGAAGATCCTGCCGGACGGGACGCGCAACGCGCTGCGCTGCGGCGGCATTGAACGCAAGCTCGGCATCCATGCCTCGCCCACCTGCGTCATGCTGTTCGAGGGGGCGCAGGCGGAGCTGGTGGGCGAGCCGAACCGGGGCCTCAACGCCATGTTCGCCATGATGAACGCCGCCCGCCTCGGCGTCGGGGTGGAGGGCGTGGCGCAGGGCGCGCGCGCGCTGGCGCTGGCCGAGCCCTATGCGCAGGACCGCACGCAGGGCGGCCAGCCGATCATCCGCCACCCGGACGTCGCGCGCATGCTGGCGGAGATCCGCGCCATCACCCTCGCCGGGCGGCTGCTGGCGCTGGAGGCCGGCGCCGCGCTGGACCGCGCGCGGCTGATGAACGACGCGACGGCGGAGGCGCGCGTGGCCCTGCTGACGCCGATCGTGAAGGCCTGGTGCACCGACCGCGGCGTCGATTGCGCCTCGCTCGGCATCCAGGTCTTCGGCGGCATGGGCTTCGTCGAGGAGACCGGCGCCGCGCAGGTGCTGCGCGACGCCCGCATCGCGCCCATCTACGAGGGCACCAACGGCATCCAGGCGATGGACCTGGTCGGGCGCAAGCTGTTCCGCGACGGCGGCGCCACCATGCTCGGGCTGATCGGCGAGGTGCGCGCCGCCGATCCGCGCCTGCATGCCGCGGCGGATGCGCTGGAGCGCGCCACGCACTGGATGCTGGAGCATGGCGCGGCGGATGCGAACACCGCCCAGGCCTCGGCCGCCGCCTATCTGGATGCCGCGGGCTGGACGCTCGGTGCCTGGATGCTGGCGCGCGCCGCGGCGCTGGATGACCGCTATGCGACGCTGGCACGCTTCTACATCGCCCGGCTGCTGCCCCGCGCCGCCGCCCGGGTCGCCGAGATCGAGGCGGCGGACGCGCTGCTGGCCGTGATGGCGGCGTGACCGGCGGCCAGTTGATCCTTCCGCAATGCGCTGTTGTCCGCGGGGCAGGGTGCGTCCTGCGCCGCGCGTGCAATGACGACCCTTGCCTTCCGTCGGGTCATCCGCATCTGCGCGCGCACGAGATGCTTACCAATCCATGAACGCCCCTATCGCCTCTCCCGCGCTGCACGGCGCCCATAACCGCCACCGCGTCGCCATCATCGGAGCCGGCCCGGGGGGGCTTGCGGCTGCCATGCTGCTGGCCGCGCGCGGTGCCCGTGTCACCGTCTTCGAGAAGGACTCCGTCCCCGGCGGGCGCAACCGGCTGCTGCGCACGCCGGAGGGCTACACCTTCGACCTCGGTCCGACATTCTTCCTCTACCCGCGCATCCTTGGCGAAATCTTCGAGACCTGCGGCGCGCGGCTGGAGGAGGAGGTCGACCTGATCCGCCTCGACCCGCTGTACCGCCTGGTGTTCGAGGACAGCGGCGCGACCCTCGATGCCACGCCCGACCTCGCGCGCATGGAGGCGGCGATCGCCGCGCTGCGCCCGGGGGATGCCGCCGGGCTGCGCCCCTTCCTGGCCGAGAACCGCCGCAAGCTCGAAGCCTTCCGCCCGGCGCTGGAGCGGCCCTTCAACGGCCACCGCGACATGCTGCGCGGCGACGTGGTGAAGAGCCTGAAGCTGCTCGCGCCGCAGCGCAGCGTCGATGCCGACCTGAAGCGCTTCTTCCGCGATCCGCGGGTCCGCCTCGCCTTCTCCTTCCAGACGAAATACCTGGGGATGAGCCCGTTCCGCTGCCCCAGCATGTTCACCATCCTGAGCTTCCTGGAATACGAGCACGGCATCTTCCACCCGCGCGGCGGCTGCGGCGCCGTGGCGGAGGCCATGGCCCGCGTCGCCGAACGGCTGGGCGTCGAGTTCCGCTACGACACGCCGGTCGATCGCATCGCCTTCAAGGGCCGCCGCGCCGCGGGCGTGGAGGCCGGCGGCGCGCACCACGCCGCCGACGCGGTGGTGGTGAACGCCGATTTCGCCGGCAGCGTGCCGCGGCTGATCCCCGATCGGCTGCGCACCGCCTGGAAGGACCGGCGGATCGCCAAGGCGCGGTATTCCTGCTCGACCTTCATGCTCTACCTCGGCATCGAAGGCACCTTGCCCGGGCTGGCCCACCACAGCGTGGTGCTGTCCCCCGACTACCTGGCCAATATCCGCCAGATCGAGACCGGCGTGGTGCCCGAGCGGCCGAGTTTCTATCTGCAGAACGCCAGCGCGACGGACGACTCCCTGGCGCCGCCCGGCCATTCGGCGCTCTACCTTCTGGTGCCGGTGCCGAACCTCCGCCACGGCACCGACTGGGCGGAGGAGGCGCCGCGCTACCGCGCACTGGCGCTGGACCGGCTGCGCGCACTCGGGCTGCACGATATCGAGGGGCGGATCCGCTGCGAACGCATCGTCAGCCCGCAGGCCTGGCGCGACGATTTCGCCGTGGGCTACGGCGCCACCTTCAACCTGGCGCATGATTTCGGCCAGATGCTGGCCTTCCGCCCGCGCAACCGCTTCCAGGGGCTGGAACACCTCTATCTGGTCGGCGGCGGCACGCATCCGGGCAGCGGCCTGCCGGTCATCTACGAGAGTGCCCGCATCAGCGCGTCCCTGCTGGCGCAGGATCTCGGCCTGGCGCCGATCAGCACGCGCCTGCCCGGCTTGGCGCCGCCGGCGGCGCAGGCGAGCATGGCGCTCGGCGGCGCGGACTGAACGGACAGGGAGGAGCGACGCGGCATGGCGTCCTCGGCGCATGTGGTGGTGGTGGGGGCCGGGCTCGGCGGGCTGGCGGCGGCGGCGGTGGCCGCGGCGCGCGGGCACCGGGTGACGGTGCTCGACAAGAATCCCTGGCTCGGCGGCAAGGCGGCGGTGCTGCACCTCGATGCGCCGGATGGGGGTGGCGCCTTCCGCTTCGACATGGGCCCGACCATCCTCACCGTGCCGCGCGTGCTGCGCCGCATCTACGCCGAGGCGGGCCGCGACCAGGCGCGGGAGTTGCCGCTGATCCGGCTCGATCCGCAGTGGCGCTGCTTCTTCGACGACGGCACCGGCATCGACCTGCGCGAGGACGTCGCCACCATGGCCCGCGCCATGGACGAATTCGCGCCGGGCCAGCGGCAGGGGCAAAGCCAGGGCGAGGGCTACCGCGCCTTCATGAAGGTGGCGCGGCACCTGCACGACGTCTCCGAGAAATTCTTCTTCTGGAAGCCGGTCGAGGGCATCGGCGATACCATCAACATCCGCAGCAATTTCGACCCCTCCACCATGCGCGACGTGATCGCGCTGCGCATGGGCAAGTCGATGGCGAAGGTGATCCGCGGCCATGTGCCGGATGCGCGGCTGGCGCAGATGCTCGACCATTTCTGCCAGTACGTGGGATCGAACCCCTACATGGCGCCGGCGGTGCTGTGCTCGATCGGCGACATGCAGGTGACGGAGGGCGTGTGGTACCCGGTCGGCGGCACGCGCGCCGTGGCGGAGGGACTGGCGAAGCTGGCCGGCGAGCTGGGCGCCGACCTGCGTACCGGTGTCGCGGTGGCGGGGTTCGAGGTGGAGAACGGCGCGGTCCGCGCGGTGAAGACCACGGCGGGCGAGCGCATCGCCTGCGACGCCGTGATTTCCAACATGGACGCGATCCGCACCTATACCGAGCTGCTCGGCGGCGCGGCCGGGGAGCGCTACGCGCGGAAGGGTTTTGAGCCGGCCTGCTCCGGCGTCGTGCTCTACCTCGGCCTGAAGCGGCGCTACGAGCACCTGGCGCATCACTGCTTCGTCTTCTCGCGCGACGCCGAGGAGGAGTTCGACAGCATCTACCGCCGCGGCGAGCCGGCGCCCGACCCCACCGCCTACCTCGCCGCGCCGTCGATGAGCGACAGCACGGTGGCGCCGCCGGGCGGCGAGGCGCTCTACGTGCTGGTGCACACGCCCTGGCTGCGGCCGCACCATGACTGGTCGCGGATGTTCGCGCCCTATCGCCAGGTGATCCTCGACAAGCTGAAGCGCACCGCCGGCCTGGGGGACATCGAGGAGCGCATCGTGGTGGAGCGCGCGCTGACGCCGCAGGACATTCACGACCGCTACATGCCGCTGAACGGCGCGATCTACGGCCTGGCCAGCCACGGCGCCTTCACCGGCGCCTTCAAGCCGGGGAATCGGTCGAAGGCGGTGAAGGGGCTCTACCTCGCCGGTGGCGCGGCGCATCCGGGGCCGGGGATGCCGATGGTGATGATGAGCGGCTGGATCGCCGCCGACGCGCTGGACCGCGATCTCGGCGGGCGCGGCATGACGGCGGCGGCCGAGGCGGCCGGCCGGCGCGATCCCGTCGCCGCCGCGCCGCCGCTCGCCGCGGAATAGGGCGCGGCCATGGCCGGGCGGGCGGAGCGCGAGACAGTGCCGGAGGTGGTGGCGCTGCACTCGCCCGCCCGCATGGCATTCTACGACCTGATGTTCACCCGCTTCTTCGCGCGCCACATGCGGGCGCTGCGGGTGCCGCCCTGGGGCCTGCCGCCGGCCTCGCTGGTGACGCCGGACTCCGGGCAGGCGCTGATCGTGCTGGCCAACCACCCCTCCTGGTGGGACGGCGCCGCCTTCATGCTGCTGTCGCGCCGCCTGTTCCCCGGGCGGCGCATGGTCATCCCGATGGAAGCGGCGGCGCTGGCGCGCTACCCCTTCATGCGCCGCCTCGGCGTCTTCGGCGTGGAGACCGGGCACGCCCGCGGCGCCGCCGCCTTCCTGCGCACGGCGGGGGGCGTGCTGGCGGATCCCGTCAACATGCTGTGGATGAACGTGCCCGGCCGCTTCGCCGATGCGCGGGAGCGCCCGCTGCCGCTGGCCCCCGGCGTGGCGCGGCTGCCGGAGCTCGCGCCTTCGGCCGTGGTGCTGCCGCTGGCCCTCGAATACCCGTTCTGGAGCGAGCGCGCGCCGGAGGCGCTGGCCGCCTTCGGCCCGCCGTTGCCGGCCGCCGAGCTGCTGGCCATGCCGCGCGAGGCTCGCCAGCGCCACCTCGGCGCCGCCATCGAGGCGGTGATGGACCGCCTGGGCGCGGAGGCGATCACGCGTGACGCGGCGCGGTTCCGCGTGGTGGTGCAGGGGCAGGAGGGCATGGGCGGGGCCTGGCATGGCTGGCGCCGGCTGCGCGCGACGCTGCGCGGCGAGCGCTTCGACCCGCGCCATGTCCCGGGCCCGCCCGAGGGTCGCCAAAACCAGGGCGCCGGCGGATGATGGAATACGCGACGATCGCGCTGGTCCTTGCGGCGCTGCCGGCCCTGCTCGGCACGATCAACCTGCTGCGCCAGCCCCGGCTGCGCGACGGCGATGTCCCGCCGCCGGGCGCGCTGGTGTCCATCCTGGTGCCGGCGCGCAACGAGGCGGCGAACATCGGTGCCTGCATCGCCGCGGCGCTGGCCAGCCGCGGCGTCGCGGTGGAGGTGGTGGTTGCCGACGACGGCAGCGACGACGGCACCGGCGGGATCGTCGCCGGCATCGCCGCGCGCGATGCGCGGGTGCGGCTGATCGGCGTGCCGCCCCTGCCCCCGGGCTGGACCGGCAAGGTGCATGCCTGCGCCTGCCTGGCCGAGGCCGCGCGGGGCACCCACCTGCTGTTCATCGATGCCGATGTCCGCCTGGCGCCGGGCGCCGCGGCGGCGATGGCGGCGCATGCTGCTGCACGCGACATCGCGCTGGTCAGCGGCGTGCCGCGGCAGCGGATCGGCTCGCCCGGCGAGGCGCTGACCGTGCCGATGATCAACCTGCTGATGCTCGGCTACCTGCCGGGCGGCGGGCGGGCGGTCAGCCGGCAGGTCGGCATGGCCGCGGCCTGCGGCCAGCTGATCCTCTGCGCGGCGGCGGCCTACCGCGCCGTCGGCGGGCACGCGGCGGTACGGGCGACGCTGCATGACGGGCTGGCCCTGGCTCGCGCGGTCCGCGCAGCGGGGCACCGGACCGAGGTGGTGGACGGCGCGCCGCTGGCGACCTGCCGGATGTATCGCGGCTTTGCCGAAGCCTGGGGCGGCTTCATGAAGAACGCGCGGGAAGGGATGGCGACGCCGCTCGGCCTGCCGGTCTGGACGCTGCTGCTGGCCGGCGCGCATCTCTGGCCCTGGGCGCTGCTGCCGGAGTGGCAGGCGGTGCTGGCGCTGGTGCTGGTCTTCGGCCTGCGCGCTGCCGTCACCTGGCGGGCGCGGGAGCCCTGGTGGACCGTGCCGCTGCACCCGCTGACCATGCTGGTGGCGCTGGCCATCCAGTGGTCCGCCCTGGCGCTCTGGCTGATGGGGCGCCCGGCGGGCTGGAAAGGACGCGCCTATCCCGCCACAAAGGCGGCATGAGCCAGAGCACCTCGGGGCCGGCGATCGGGGCGGGCGCGGCGGCGGCCCTGCGGGATGGCCGCAGGCCGGGGCAGGGGCCGGTGCCTGGTGCGGCCAGCATCGCCGTCGCCGCGACCCCGACCCGGGACCACGACGCCGAGAATTTCCCCACCGCCTCGCTGCTGCTGGCCAGGCCCGTGCGGGCCCGGGTGATGGCGTTCTACCGCTTTGTCCGCACCGCCGACGACATCGCCGACAGCGCGGCGCTGCCGGCCGCGGAGAAGCTCGCCCGCCTCGATGCCATGGAGCGGGCGCTCGATGACCCGGCGACGCCGATGCCGGAGGCGCGGCGGCTGCACGATCTCGGGGTGGGCATGGCGGAGGCGCGGGCCATGCTCTCCGCCTTTCGGCAGGACGCGACGCAGACCCGCTACGCCGACTGGGCGGCGCTGGAGGACTACTGCCGGCGCTCCGCCGACCCGGTGGGGCGGATGCTGCTGCGGCTGCACGGCGATGCGGCGAACGAGGCTGCGAATGCCGCGGCGGATGGGCTCTGCACCGCGTTGCAGGTGCTGAACCACCTGCAGGACCTGGTGCCGGACCGCGATGCGCTGGACCGCATCTACCTGCCCGTCGCCTGGATGGCCCTGGCCGGTGGCGAGGCGGCCTTCTTCGACCCCGCCAATGCCGCGCGGCGGCGGCCGGTGCTGGATGCCGCGCTGGACCGGGTGGAGGAGGCGCTGGACCGTGCCGCTGCGCTGCCGCGGCTGCTCGCCTCCACCCGGCTGGCCTTCCAGTCCACCGTCACCATCGGCCTCGCGCGCCGGCTGCTGGCGCGGCTGCGCAAGGCCGATCCGGTGCGGGGACGCGTCGCGCTGGGCCGGGCGGATTTCGCCCGCGCCTTCGCCGCCGGCTGGACCAACGGCCCGGGCGACGCCGCGCTGGTGGCCGCGCGGGTCGGGCGTGCCGGCTCCTCCTTCGCGCGCGGCATGGCGGCGCTGAAGGGGGATCGCCGGCGCGCGCTCTGGGCCGTCTATGCTTTCTGCCGGGCGGTCGACGACATCGCCGACGGCGCCATGCCGGAGGCCGAGAAGCGGCGCTTCCTCGACGACTGGCGCCGCAAGCTGGGGGCGCCCGACTGCGCGCTCTCGCGCGAGCTGGCCATTGCGCGGGCGGCCCATGGCGTGCCGCTGGAGGAATGCGAGGCGATGATCGCCGGCATGGAGACCGACGCCGCCGACCGGCTGCGCCTGCCGGACGAGGCGGCGCTCGATCTCTATTGCCGGCAGGTGGCGGGCAGCGTCGGCGCGATGAGCGTGCGCATCTTCGGCGCACCCGACGCGCACCAATTCGGCCTGGCGCTGGGCCACACCTTCCAGCTCACCAACATCCTGCGCGACGTGGACGAGGACGCGCTGCGGGAGCGCGTCTATGTCCCCCGCACGCTGCTCGCGGCCGAGGGCATCCCGGACGGCCCGGCGCGGGAGGTCGTCGCGCATCCGCGCTTCGCCACGATCTGCGCCGGGCTGGCGGAGCAGGCACGCGAGGGCTTCGCCCGGGCGGAGCGCGAGATCGGGCAATACGACGCGAAGGCGCTGCTGCCGGCGCGGGTGATGATGTGGGGCTACCACCGGTTGTTCCAGCGCCTGCTGGCGCGCGGCTGGGCCGGCGTGCGTGCCCGCCCGCGGCTTACGCCGGCCGAGAAGCTGCGCATGGCGGTGATGGCGCTCGGGTGGCGGGCGTGACCACGCATGTGGTGGGTGCGGGCGTCGCCGGCCTCGCCGCGGCGCTGCGGCTCGCCGATGGCGGCCATGCCGTCGCCCTGCACGAGGCGACGCCGCTTGCCGGCGGGCGCTGCCGGGCGCTGGCCGATGGCACGGACAACGGCACCCATGCGCTGCTCGGCGCCAACCGCGCGGCCCTGCGCCTGCTCGACAGGATCGGCGCGCGGGAGGGCTGGGTGGAGCCGGAGCCGGGCGGCCTGCCGGTGCTGGACCTGCGCGACGGCTCGGCGCGGCTTGTCGCGCTGGCGCCGCTCG